>JBBROJ010000124.1:0-15581 GCA_038229495.1 Chthonomonadales bacterium | reverse complement strand
TGTCGAAAGATAGTCAAGGGAGATTCCCATGAGGTTAGCGCAGGGCACCACGATTATAACCAACGGCCGCATCATCGACGGCACGGGTCGCGAGCCTGTTGAGGACGGGACGGTCATCGCGGAGAACGGGAAGATCACCTACGCCGGCCCGGCGAGCGCGGCTCCGCTCGCGCCACCGGACGCCTCGCGGATTGACGCGAACGGCGGCACCATCATGCCCGGCCTCGTGGAGGCGCATTTTCACCCCACCTATTTCAACGTAGCGACGCTGGAAGACCTGGACATCAAGTACCCGGTCGAATACGTGACGCTGTTGGCGGGAGTAAACGCGAAGCTCGCTTTGGAGTGCGGATATACAGCGGCGCGGAGCGGCGGCTGCCTCTTCAACGTGGATGTCTGGCTAAAGAAAGCCATTGAGGAGGACCTGGTCCACGGGCCCCGCCTGGCGGCCAGCGGGCGTGAGATATGCGGGATGGCGGGACTGATGGACTGGAATCCCGACTTCCGCAAGATTGGAATGGAGGGACTGGTGCTTCTGGTCAACGGGCCGGACGAGGCGCGCTCGGCGGTCCGCAAGCTAGTGAAGGACGGCGTGGAGTGGGTGAAGACCTACCCTACCGGCGACGCTGCCGCCCCAGACACGAACGACCATCACACGCTCTGTATGACGTTCGAGGAGATGCACGCGGTGGTCGCGACGGCCCACAACCACAAGATGAAGGTGACGGGCCACTGCCGCGCCACCGAGGGAATCAAGAACGCGCTGCGGGCGGGCTACGACACGCTGGAGCATGCCACGTTTATGGATGACGAGGCGATGGACCTCCTGATGGATCGCAACACGCCGGTGGTCCCCGCGCTTCAGTTCGAGCTGGCGTCCATCGAGCACGGCCCGGAAACGGGCATGAGCCAGGCGGTCATCAACGGACACAAGGAGACGCTGGAGGGCGGGGCGGCGAGCGCATTGCGAATCCTTCGGGCGGGCGGTCGCGTCGGGATGGGCGGCGATTATGGATTCGCCTGGAATCCGCACGGCACCTACGCCAAAGAGCTGACTTTCTTCGTGAAGCATGTTGGGTTCACGCCGATGGAGACGATTACCTGCGCCACAAAGTCCGGGGCGGAGATTATGGGCCGGGGCCACGAGTTCGGTACGCTGGAGCCGGGCAAGCTGGCGGACGTGCTGGTGGTGGACGGCGACGTGCTGGGCAACATCGCAATTCTGGAGGACCGCTCCCGATTCATAGCCGTCTTGCAGGGCGGTGTTGTGAAGGCAGGTCGGATGGCGTGTCAGGGATAATCGCTTGGCCCCCGGTAAACGAATCCTTATAATCGCAGGACCCAACGGCGCGGGTAAGACGACGTTTGCGCGTGAGTTCCTGCCGAATGAGGCGAACTGTCCTCTCTTCGTCAATGCCGACCTGATAGCTGCCGGTTTGTCGCCGTTTGCACCCGAACGAGAATCGTTCACCGCCGGTCGCCTGATGCTGCAGCGGATTCATGAGCTGGTCGCGAGAGGCGAATCGTTTGGATTCGAGACTACCCTCGCGGGGAAGAATTACGCGCGGATGATTCCCCGGTGGCAGACGCTCGGCTACGAGGTGTCTCTGTGGTTTCTCTCTTTGCCCTCCGCTGATTTTGCGGTTTCTCGCGTGGCGGATCGGGTGAATCAAGGCGGGCACGCTGTGCCTCAGATGGTGATTCGCCGCCGGTTCCAAGCGGGAAAGCACAACTTCGTTACAACCTATCGAGCGCTGGTGAACCACTGGGTTCTCTACGATAACTCGGGCGAGGAACTTGTCGTGATCGATTCAGGAGACGGACAATGAATAGTGAAGCCTTAGAGCGGTCCAACAGTATGGATATTCGGAACTCCTTTGCGGCGATGAAGCGGGCAGCACGAAGGGCACGAGAAATCGGGCGAATATCAGGCACCGGAATCGTCATTCAGAAGAACGGCCGCATCGTCCGGATTCCTCCGGAACAATTAGAATTCCAGACAGACGATGGGGATGAAAGCGAGCTGGATGGCTGATCACCGTTCCGACGCAGACGACTTTCGGATGCCGAAGCAATCTCCTGTCGACGCGGCGTTATCATCGGGTGCGTATTCTATCGCCATGCGCTCCGGCCCGGAAGCACACATTGCCTTTGTAGAGTCAATCCTCGAAAAGCCGTCAGTCAAGAAGAGCCGAGCATATCGGGCTCAAGCGCTTCTCAGATTGGTCAACACATGCTGCGTCTACAGCTGCCGAGAAAAGGCCGAGAAGGCTGGATGGGAGCTTCTCGAGAACGGCCTTCGATACGCGCATGAGGGGTATTACGCTGCTAAGCAGTTGTTCGGCATGGTCAATGTAATTCATCCATCACTGGAGTTGATACAGGATGGACATAGGATTGCGAGTCGCGCCGGGCACGTGGCGATCGAGTTTCTCGATGTGATCCAACTCACTTATTTGGAGTTGTGTATTCGGCTTGCAGCAGATGACTTCGATTCTTCGGATGGCCTGGAGGGTTTGGTCGGCCGACTCGCCTTAATGATGGCTTCCAGTCGAGGCACAAGCGAGTTTTCTGTTCCCATGCTTAACGAGCTTGTAGCTCGGGGAGTGATGCATGAAAATGTTCGCAGGATTGCCGAGACCGTGTGGTCACAGCTGACGATGTACGACAGGTTTCAGAATACCAATCACAAGCGCGAATTGGCAGCAATTGAAGCGATAATCGAATCGCTGCCTGATGGTGAAGATAGCGATTGAGAACCTCTTGGAAACCGGAGCGGCAAGCCACGGACCTGCAAGCGAGCAGATGGAGCAAACAACATGACGAGCCTCGCAAAACTAGTGTTCGACGATTCGCAGACATACTCGAATCTTGACCGCGATCTGACGTTCCATCCAGCACCATACGAGAATCCGCGTAGATTGAGGCGGGAGCAGATCGCGTCTTACAACGAAAACGGATTTGTGAAGGGACTGCGGATATTCGACAAGGAGCAGATGCGCGAGCACCGCGCCTATTTCGACCGCCTGCTCGAAAAGCAGATGCGGGAGGGGGGCGACAGCTACTCACTGAGGCGGATGATTCGCTACTGCCAGCCGGTCTGGGACATCGTCAACAACCCCGTTGTTCTGGACTACGTAGAAGACATCCTCGGTCCGGACATTGTCGCGTGGGGCACGCAATACTTCTGCAAGCTGCCGGGTGACGGGAAGGTGGTCTCCTGGCACCAGGACGCATCTTATTGGCCGCTGACGCCCGCGCACACCGTCACGCTCTGGCTGGCCGTGGACGATTCCGACCGCGAGAACGGCGCAATGCAGGTGATTCCGCGCACGCACACGCTCGGCCATCTCGACTTCGACCTCAGCGGCGCGGACGACAACAGCGTGCTGCCTCAGAAGATAAAGCATGCCGAGAGCTACGGCGACCCGCTCTATTTTGAGATGAAGGCGGGCGAGATCTCGCTGCACGCCGATATGCTGGTGCATGGGTCGGAGCCGAACAGATCGAATCGCCGAAGATGCGGGCTTACTGTACGCTATGCGGCGGCCGACGTCCGTTCTCTCGACGACGGGTGGACCAAGAACAGCGTTGTTTGCCGGGGAACCCAGCCCGAGGGACATTGGGCGAACAACCCGCGCCCGGCAACGGATATTCTCGACGCTTGAATCGTTTGAGGTTCCCAAAGGAGTAGCCGATGACTCGCCGCATCCGAATTGCTCTTGCGCTTTTCGCGATTGCCGAGATTGCAGCATCTTCTGCCGCCACGCCGGACACCATTGACGACTTTGTCAATCAGCAGATGCAGAAACGGAACATCTGCGGTCTATCGCTCGCCGTCTTCGAGAACGGCATGATAGTAAAGGCGAAGGGGTACGGCTTCACGGACCGAGCCAGCAAGAAGCCGGTCACCACTGACACGCTGTTTCAGGCGGGGTCCGTCAGCAAGCCCATAGCAGCCGTCGGGGCGCTGCGGCTGGTGGAGCAGGGCAAGCTGTCGCTCGACGAAGACGTGAACAGGCGGCTGGCTGCGTGGAAGCTGCCGGACAGCCCGCTCACCGACAACAAGAAGGTTACGCTGCGGAGGATTCTCAGCCACAGCGCGGGACTCACGGTGCACGGATTTCCTGGATATGCGGTCGATCAGCCGCGCCCTACGCTGGTCCAGGTGCTGAACGGAGAGAAGCCGAGTAATACTCCCGCGATTCGCGTGGACATCCAGCCGGGAAGCCAGTGGCGCTATTCCGGCGGCGGCTACACCGTCATGCAGCAGATGATGATAGACGCAACCGGAAAACCGTTCTCGGAGGTCATGCGGGAAAGCGTTCTCGACCGGTTGGGGATGAGGAGCAGCACCTTCGAGCAGCCGCTTCCGGAGGAAAAGGCGCGAATGACGGCTTCCGGCTACTTCCAGGAGGCGAAGCCTGTAAAGGGGCGCTGGCACATCTATCCCGAAATGGCGGCGGCCGGGCTGTGGACAACTCCCTCTGATCTTGCGCGGTTCGCAATCGGGGTTCAGCGCTCATTCTTGGGCCGGCCCGATTCGATACTCTCGCAGACGATGGCCCGGCAGATGCTCTCATATCAAAAGAACGATGACGGACTCGGCCTGTTTCTACAGAGCTCCGGCAAAACGCTCAGATTCGTTCACAACGGGCGGGACGCCGGATTCGACGCCCTGATGTCGGCCTATGCGGAGACCGGCCAGGGCGCGGTTATCATGATCAACGCCAACGATGACTCCCAAATGGTAATAAGGATTCTGGAAACCATTGCGAAGGAGCGCCAATGACCGGGCTTTCCGATTCAGCCGGTATACGCGGCCATTCCAGATAATGAGCCTAATGTTACCGGCCAGGTGAAGGCAATGTTCGAGCATCTTGCTGAGGGCCAAATCGATAGAGACATGTTTACCCCTCAATTGGCAGGCATGGTCTCCGCGCAGATGAAAACGGGTCTGGCGAAATTTTTGCGCGACGTAGGGAAGCTGGAAGCAATTCAACTGGTCGAGCGGAAGAACGAGGGTGCGGACCGGCTCTATCGCTACCGTCTGGTCTTCAAAAGGCAGAACTGGATTCTGCCCTGCACCTTCGATAAGAACAACAAGCTCACGAGCCTAACGCTCGGGCCGGAGTAACCATCAACGTGTAGGGGCGGCCTTATGTGTCCGCCCGTCAGCTGCCGTAGGAGCGGCCCTGCGCGGCCACCCATGTGATTGATTAAATAGAGGGGTATGACATGCGTTTCGGGATGAACCTGCTGTTGTGGACGGGAAGCGTGACGGACGAGCACTTTCCGCTGTTGGCGGATATAAAGCGGTGGGGATTCGACGGAGCGGAAATATCTCTGTTCGATGCCACCCACAATCAGCTTGCACGGACGCGCAGGGAGCTGGACAATCTTGGGCTGGCCTGCACCACCGGGACCATCTGCTCGCCCGAAACGAGTCCGATCTCGGAGGATTACTCAACTCGACGCGCCGCGCTGGATCATCTTAAGCGGCGGATCGATTGGAGTGTCGCGCTGGGCAGCGAGTTGATGATGGGCCCGTTCCATTCGCCCATCGGCCATTTCAAGGGTCGAGGCCGCACTTCTGACGAATGGCAGTGGTGCATGGAGCATTTGCGGGCGGCGGGCGACTATGCGCAATCCGCGGGAATCAAGCTGTCTCCCGAGCCGCTGAACCGTTTCGAGTGCTATTTTCTCAACACGGCGGGCGACGGAAACCGGCTCGTCGCGGAGGTGAATCACCCCGCGGTCGGCTACCTTTATGATACTTTCCACGCCAACATCGAGGAGAAGGACATCTACCGGAGCGTCGTGGACAACGCGGGGGGAATTAACCACGTCCACATTTCGGAGAACGACCGGGGAGTTCCGGGTACGGGCCATGTGCAGTGGAGGGAGACGTTTCGAGGGCTTAGGGAAGTGGGATATAACGGCTGGTTGACCATCGAGGCGTTCGGACGCGCCCTGCCTGAGCTGGCCGCAGCCACCTGCATCTGGCGCGACCTGTTCGCCAGCGAGGAGGACGTTGCGGTGCAGGGTCTCGCCTTCGCGAAAAGAATGTGGGATCAGACATAAGGGCGTATAAGTAATCGCTCATCCGATGCCACGGGCAAAATCCCCGTGGCTAGACGGCTTCGCCTGAAACCCTTCTGAAGCAGGCTGAAGGTGGCAGCAAAGTACGCTTCAGCGTGGTTTCCCAGGGTTATGGTTGGCAACCACCGTCTTCAGCCGGTGGTTCGGGCTGTTAACCAGGGGCTATTTGACCGGTTCGGCCGGTTTCGAATTGACGGACGGTTTTGCCTTCTTCTGCTCTGTAGTAAACTCGCCGGACGGCTTAGCGAGCCATTCGAAATCGACGACCGGGTGGAGTTGAATCAGGTTGCCCTTCGCCGGAGTCTTGCCGTAGGCTCGCCCAAAGAAGCCGAGACCAGTGATTTTGGCGTGAAGATTCAGCGGCTTTACCGCGCGCTCCGGCTTCACCTTTGCGTCGAACTGCTCTCTCGCCGACTTGAGGGCATAGGCGAACGGACCCATAGGATCCACGAATCGCGGATCGGGGTCCGGCATCTCCAGAACCATCGTGTCGCCGCGCGCCCCCTTGATCACCACGCGGTAGTCTCCGTCCGGCATCAGCCGGCACTCCACGATATCTGCCTCGATCGCATAGATGGTCTTCTCCACCGGCCCCGCGCGCTTTTCCTGGTACTGCGGCGGAGTGGCCTCCGACGTGAAGTCCCTGGGACGTGGCAGCCCGAGCAGCTTCTCGACGGTCGTGCGTTCAGGCCGGCGCTTAATGTCGTTGGCATCCGCGTCCGCCGCGGTCTTCACGAGTCATCGGTCCCTGCCGGGCTTTGAAATTCGCGGCTTGCCGTCGTCTTTTTGCGCCCATGCGAGCGTCGTTGACAGGGGGGCCGTGCAGACTAACAGGCAGCACATACAGGAGAGCAGTAGGCGCACGGGTTTGTCCTTTCGCGTGGGCGGCGGGCGTGGTGGTGCAATTTGACTTGTGTTCTACGTTATACTGACCAAATCCTGCGGCTTGGGGTTTACGGAGGCTGCCTACTCAGGGACTGTAACACAATGCCGTTTGGCGGAATCGAGATTCCCGCCCGCTTCTGCACGCGTTTCGTGGTGTTGAGCCACAGCAGACCGCCCGGCGCGCAAGCAGTCACGAACACGCCGTCCTCTTTCCCATCAGATGCGACCATAGCTCTCGTGGCAGCGCTTAGCTCGGGGGCGGTGGCAAGATAGCGGCACAACAGATCGCGATAGGAATCGGCCCGCCCCGACGGAGCAGTGACTATTCGCCCCTTACCGGCACTTGCCTGGGGTCCGAAGAGCAGCGCGTGGAATCGAGCGTCGCCCTCGACGGTCTTCAACTCGCCCATAGCCGGACTGTAGACGAGCAGGCCGCCGCGCCTTACCCACTCTACAATCGCCTCCCACGTCCGCTCCTCCGAAATGTTTCCTTCCAGAAGTATTAGCGCCTTAACGCGGTTCAAGCCTCCGTCCCTGATCTGGCCGTCGCTCATGCAGGTAAAATCGAAGCGGTCACGCAACGGCTCCAGGCTGTCTAGCATCGAGCGGCCCGTCAACTTTATCCATGTTTGAGGGTAGTAGACGGCGATTTCGTTGACAGGCTTATACTTCACAAGCTCGACGCTCCACCGAGTCAGAGCGGCCTTCATAGCCGAACTTGGAACAGCAGCATCGAATCGCAGCAAGAGTCCGCGCGCATCGGAGGACGCCGCGTTGTAGATTTGCGCGTTAGCCTCGCCGGCGTCCAGACTGCCGGCCTCCCGTAACGCTATGTCGATTCCGTAGTGCCGCGCGGCGGACGCTGCCCACCGCGTGGCGATAAAGCCGGCAATATAGCCGCCTCCCGCGCTGTCGATCTGTACACTCCCGCCGAACTCCGCCGCGGTCTTGCACAGCTCCCCGCAATCCGCTCCCTCCTCGAGCGAGCCATTTCCACCCAAACAGAGGGTGATAGCGCCATTGGGGAAGTGTTTTCGGGTGGTAGAGAGCCAGAACCGCGCCCATTCGGTCAGCGAGTCTATGTACCAGTCGCACATGTCGAGCCAGGCACGCTCGTTGGCTGCATCGCTCCGAAGAAACGGGCTTGCCGAAACAAGGGTGGATGCCCGCGCGCCCCACGCGTCCCGCAGGCGATCACTGCCGCCGTATTTACGTCCCAGCCATAGCTGAAAGCTCGCTTCCGCATGCTTGTCCCCTGCCCAGAAGCCCGGATGCGCATGATAACGCCCATGAATCTCCGCCGCCCGGCCTTTTCCGATCTCGCCCACGCCGGGATAGGTCGCCTCGCCGCCATCGCCGCTTATGCCCAGGGAGATCGAATCGACGACTCCGCTATCGCGGTAGTGTTCGCAAAAAGCCTGAATGTAGCGGGCAGCGTACCATCGCAAGATCGGGTTCCAGAGGGACTGTGCGCCCGACTCCTTGTGGTGCTCCAGGCACACGAATCCCTGAGCACCGGCCTTCTTGTAGTACCAATCCGGCAGGCTGTTGGCGGGTCCCACGACGAGGCGCGGAATCCATTTGATTCCGTGCCGCTTGTAGATCGCCACAAACCGGTCGCAGGCGGACCAGTCGAAAATGCCCTCCTTCGGCTCGCAGAGATTCCAGCGTATGGTGAGCTCGTGGGTGGCAGCTCCGAGGGACTTCAGGAGAGGGATGGCCGCCTCAAATTTGCGCGCTTGCGTCATGGCGTCGCCGGCGCGCAACGGGTTGAATCCACGAATAACAAGCCGGCCGCTCTCGCCGCCGGCGACGCCATGACGCAGGCGCGCAGCAGTGGATTCAGCGTCCGCGACGTTGATGAGGCAGGCGCACAGAGGAAGTATAGCCAGGGGAAGAACGCGTTTCATTGCGGGAGCCGGCAGCCTCATCGGCTAGTGTGCGGCCTCTTCGGATTTTGGCTTTCGCGCGCTGCTTCGCGGAGAGCGGGCTGGACTACCGTTGGAATCGGCGGTCTGCTCCTCGATGTACTCGAGCGAGGCGCTGGAGTGGCGGCTGGCTCACTATCTGCTTGCTGTGCGAGATTCCACCGATTCGAGCAGGCCGAGGACTGCCCAGCACGTCCCGGCAAACGAGGCGTATTGCGAGTAGCCGTGCGGGAACGCTGCGTCGAAGTGGTTATTGTAGGCCTCGGTTGCCTTCGCGACGTACCACGTGCCGTCTTCGTCCTGGGTGCGGCGGAGGAAATCGACGGCGCGGTGGACGGCAGCGGAGTCCGCGGGCAGTCCGGCTGCGGTTCGAAGCGTGTAGAGGCTGAGACCCGTTGTATACGCATCGCTGCCGGGCGCATTTGGGAATCTCCAGCCGCCGTCCGGCCTTTGCGTGCTCAAGAGAAGCTGAGCCGCTTTTGCGACAACTTGAGGATCTGCGCCGGCAGCCTTCAAGCCAAGGACTCGTGCCGCCATGTCCTCCGAGCTTCGGAGCTTGACGGAATTGAGCCAAGCGGTGGCATTCGCCGCGCGCCGCTCAAAATCGCTCTTCATCTCCTCTGGCCAGTATACGTTTAGCGCCTGAAGCGCCAGCGCCGTCGTCATGACGTTGCTCTTCTGCATGGCGCCGCGAACCGCTCCAAACCTCCAGGAACCGTCCGGTTTCTGGAGCGAACCGAGAACTCTCGCGGCCTCCGCGACCCCAGGATTGGGTGGAACTCCGTTTTCATGGAGAGCGTTCAGAAAATAGCCCGCGCCATAGCTGAAGTCGCCGATGTCAACCGCCGGAATCGCTTTCGTTGCAGACGGGTCGACTACTGCCGCGTGAATCGCTCCGGAACCGCGCTTTCCATCCTCCGCAAGTCGGTTCATATAGGCTCCGACCAGCTTGCCGTCGATGGGAATACCCCTCTTAGCGGCCCGGGCCAGTACGATAAGGCCGAGCCCCTGGTGGTGGCACGAAACGCAATCCGAACGATCCGCGAATGCCCTCATGCTCTTCTGGATTGCTCCCATTGCGGGCCGGATCACGTCCTCGGTCGCGGCGGGATCGGCATAAGCGGTCGATTTCGTCCCTGCCGGCACGGCGCTCTGGAGAATTCCGGCAGCCTCGCGATAACCTCGACTGGCCGCGAGGTCGCGGGGCGTTTTGCCCCGGCCATCCTTCCTCGTCGGGCGCGCGCCCGCTAGAAGCAGAGACCGGATTGTTTCCCCATTCCCGCTGTAGCGCGCGGCGAGGTGCAGTGGAGTGGCTCCGGCGGCGTCAACCGCCGATGCCGCCGCGCCTTTCGATATTAGCAGCTTGGCGAGTGCCGCGGATCCATTCGCGGCGGCGTAGTGCAGGGGTGTTCTTCCCAACTTGTCCGGTGAATCGACCCTCGCTCCTGACGCTAGAAGAAGTCGCGCTGCTTCCGCCTGGTTTCCCCGCGCGGCGAAAGTAAGGGCGGATGAACCGTCCACATTCCTGCGGTTAGGATCGACGCCCGCGCTGAGCAGCCTGCGAATTAGGCTGGTGCACCCGTTCGAAGAGGCGATCATCAAAGGCGTGGTCTGATCGATTCGAGACGGATTGGGACCGGCCCCTTTATCGAGCAGGAAGCAGGCGAGCGAATCGTGATTGCCGAGGGCAGCCTGAGTGAGCGCGGACCCGAAGATCGTGCCGTCGTTCAACTTCGCGCCCCTGGCGAGAAGCAGCCGAACGGATTCGCTCTCGCCCATGAAACTGGCCCACGTGAGGGGCGTCATGCCGAGCCAATTTCGCCTGATGGGATCCGCGCCCGCTTTGAGCGCGGCCACCGTGGCGGCGTGGTCGTGATCTGTAAGCGATAAGAACAGGCTGGACGTCAGAAGGTCGGCCCTTGCGGGCGCGACAGGTTTGGGCGGCTGCTGCGCGCTCAATGCAATCGACGGAGCGAGCGCGGCAGCGAGCAGAATTACAGATAAAGTACGCACGTGAGGGTCCTCCGAACCGGAAATGCAGGCATGTCGGGTGATTTGGGCCAGCTAACATCTTGGACACAATTATATGAAAGGAGAGCAAGCCTGTCAAGCGTGATTGGCAAATTGGTAAATGGATTTTAACTAACGGGCGCAATAATTAGAAATGCAGGAACTCTGTGGAAGTCAGTGAACCTATATCGAGAAGTTGGTAACTAAACGATTGTAAGCTGCATCATTTCGGCATTCCCTATTTGTAGGGGAGGGATCGGAATGCCCGAGGTGTCATTCGTTGCATGACGATAGGCGGTTGGTTCGCAGAATTCAGCAGGGTGACCGGCACGCGTTTGAGGAGTTTGTCGACTCCTTTGGCGCGCGCGTGCATGGACTCGTGCGCCGGAACGTGGATAACACATCGGATGCCGAGGACGTGACTCAGGAAATATTCATTGATCTGTATCGCAGTATTGGGAGCTTTCGCGGCGAGGCCGCGCTGGGTACGTGGGTCTATCGAGTAGCCATGAATCACTGTTTGAAGTACAGGCAGCGCAAGCGGCCGGGATGCGTGCCCTACGACGAGGCACTGGGGGCCGAGGAGGATTGGCGATCCGATCCGGTGCGATCCGCGGCACGGAACGAGCTTTCGGATCAGGTGCGCGTTGCAATCGACGGGCTTTCGCCGCTTCATCGTGACGTCGTGATTCTTCACGAGCTGCACGGGCTGACCTATCTGGAGTGCGCCACGGTTCTTGAGGTTCCGGTCGGCACGGTAAAGTCGCGGCTGTCGAACGCGTTCCGCCGCCTGCGCGAGAGCCTGGGAGGTTACGTGCTCTGTAACAATTCCGGCTTGAGTCCTGATGCACTGGGGGAAGTTTCGCGATGAGCGAATGCAATAGATATCTGGATGATCTGAAGGCATATGTAGACGGCGAGCTGTCCCTGATTCGCCGCCGGGCCGTGGAACGCCACGTCTCTGGCTGTGCAGCTTGTGGCGAAGAGGTTACCGCCATGACGCGCATCGGCGAAGAGCTTCGGATTGTCGATCCTGCGCCGCTCGATGAGGCGCTCCGATCCAGAATCCTGGCGGCTATTCCCGAATCCGTCCCTGCTCTCACACGCCGGTGGGCCATGCCGAGACGGTTCTCCTTTGCATTGGCGGGGAGCCTGGCAGCCATCGCCGCGCTGGTAACGGCATTTGGACCCGTGCATCAAATGTTTCTTCGCGAGGGGCCAATGCTCGTATCCAGCCAATCCGTGTCGCCCAGCGCCAGTTCCGCGCCTATGGCTAAACAGATGACCAAGTTAAAAGTGGCGAACAAGCAACAGGTTGATTACGACGGTTCATCCATTCAGGGTCATGCTGAGAGTTTAGGCAGACGCGTGGCAGAGGCGCGCAAGCCCGAAACAGAACAGGCGAAAGCAGCATTTGCGAAACCTGAGAGTCCTGCGGTTGAAGGCGCGGTTCGTCGTTCGGAGCAAGAGAATCGACAGAATCGACGGGAACGCATGCCCAGGCTGTCTGAGCTGCCGGTGAAAGACCGGTCGAAAGCCGATCAGCCCGTCGACGAGAGCCTTCGGCAAGCGCAGGCCGCCGCCAAGCCTCAGTCGGCAGCAGGCGCTGAGCCGCGCGTGCTCGCCGTCGCCCCGTACGGGAGGTCTTCGGACGGATTGGCGACTGCAGCCCCGCGTCCCGACAACGCCTCCCCCGCGCAACCGCCGACCACTCTCCCCGCGACGAAATCATCGAAATCATCGAAGTCATCGAAGTCATCGAAGTCAGCGCAACAGAACCGAGGGGCGGAGCTGAGGAGTGAAGCGAGCGCCGGCAGCCTGAGCTACGGCAATACGCCCACGGGCCGCACCGGGCAGACGTTCAGCGGCATGCAGGGCGGTCGTAGCGGGCAGACGTTCGGCGGCATGCAAGGCGGTCATGGCGGGCAGGCGGAAGAGCAGGGGCCTCAAGGACCTCAAAATCTACCGGGCGCGTCTCAGAATGGCGCGAGCAGATTCGGGACGCGTATGCTGGGTGGGGGAGGATTCGGCGGCGGCCTATCGCCGCAGGTTCTTCCAAAACAGGCTCTTCCAAACACCGCGGCAATACGCGTGGACGTGGTGGACCTTCCGGTCAAGCGGGCCGAGGTCAACCAGATTCTAAAAGAGGCGGAGGGGATCGTGCTGTACGAAGCCGAGCAGAAGAAAGACGCCGCTCCTTCGAAAGAGGCGAATTTAACGGTCCAGGTTTCGCCCAACAGCTTCTACCTTGTACTGGATAAGCTGAGCATGCTGGGCGACGTAACGTTGAAACAGATTCCTGCGCCATTAAGCGGGGAAGAGAATCTGGGCGCGGAAAGTCTGCGCGCTTTCCGCGAAAGCGGCCGAAATCGCAGCGCGCAGGACAGTAAGCTCTCACGCAAGGATGCCTCTCCCGCGCTCAAAAAGAACGATGTCCGGGACTTATTCGATAACCGCGTGCAGGCGCGCAGCAGTCTCGGCCTGGATATTGCGAGGCGAAAACAGGTCAAGCCGATGGCGACAATAACGCTAAAGCTGCGGGAAAAACAGAGCTTGCCTGCGCTGTCAGCGCCCGTGCGCTCCAAAACAGGCGGCGAGCCTAAGCCTTAGGTCCGTTATGAAACTGTATAGAAACCCCTCACCCCCGGCCCGTCTCCCCTTCGTAAGGGGAGAGGGGAGCTTAGGCGAACGTTCATACCTTCGCGTTGTAGGTGTCTGCTCCCTCCTTGCCAAGGAGGGGGTTGGGGGAGGTTTCTATACAGTCTCTATGCGGTCTGCCGGCCAATAATGAAAATCAGCGCCCGCGAAATGTGGGGGGGCAATAAATACCTCTGGATCTGCCTGCTGTTCGCGGCGTGGTTCATTCAGGCTGCCCACGTGCGCCACTGGATAACGGTCCCGCTGACTGCCGCCTACGGTGTCTATGCGCTCGCCCTGCTCAACGGCGGCGTCCGGTCTTACCTAGGGTGGCGGCGCGTAGATACAGCTAGCAGCAATACAGGCGCTCTGGCCTGGGTGTTCACGCTATTCGACGTGGCGCTCATCTCCATCGCGGTTCACATTACGAACGGAATCTACAGCGAGCTGTGGCTGGCGTACTATGTCATTCTCGTCTCGGCAGCCCTCTACTCCACCTCCATTCAGCCTGCCGCGCTCAACCTAACCATTATCGCCGGATACGTGGCCGCGACCTGGTATATGCGGGATGCTCCCAACTACGCGATTACGGTTGCGATGCGGATGTTATTCGTCGTGGTAGTAGGCTCGTTCGGACTGCGATTGAGCACGGACCGGGAGCGCAGGCAGCGCGAGCTGGCCCGCCTCAGCGAACAGGTTGCCGCTTCCGAAGAGCGCGCAAGAATTGCCCGAGAAGTCCACGATGGCCTGGGACATGCGCTCGTCGCATCGATTTTGCGGCTGGAGCTATGCCGCAGGCTCCTCCGCCGGGACCCTGTCGAGGCGGAAAGGATTCTGGAGGACGAGGTTCCGGCGCTCCGGGCCGCATGGAACGAGGGGCGCAACCTCGCGTTCCACCTTCGGCCCTGGGAGCGGGACGAAGCAGGGCTTGCGCACGGCTTTCGGCGCAATGTGAACCGCTTTTCCGAACGTACCGGACTGTCCGTGATGCTGGAAATGGACGAAACTTCCGATTGGGATCTGCCCCTGGAGGTGGAAATGGCCCTCACGCGAATCCTACAAGAGGCGCTCACCAACATTGCGCGGCACGCGGAAGCTTCCTGCGTCAAAGTGACAGTAGTTCGGGCGAATCAAGAGGTTTGCTGCCGAATCGAAGATGACGGCGTGGGTTTCGACGCGGAGACGTGCGGCGGAAGCTTTGGACTGAACGCCATGCGAGAGCGGGCATCCAAGCTGAACGGGCGTTTCGCGCTCGTCAGCCGGCCGGGGAGTGGGACCACGGTGGAGGTATCGCTGCCGGCCGGGTGAGAAAAGCCTTTCGATTTAGGTTGGGAATATTACGCGACTTCTCGAAAATTGCTGAATTTCGATTTCCCCGCAAAACGGTGTAACGGAATGCAGTTCGGTCTCCGTCTATTTATTAGCGCAACTTTCCAATGAGATCGTTGCCCTTCCTGAGATCGGAGGAGAGCGACACGGACAACTCTCCTCCACTTTTTGAATCGGAGCCTCGAAACCCCCTCGGGCTAACGACTGAATGAACCTTCTTCGTCAGCGTTGCCGCGTTCAGCAGATTCGGCATGACCTGAACTGTGTCACCTTTGTTGACGCCCTGCTTCTCCTGAATCACTTTCCCGCCGTTATACAGGAATTTGGTGGTCGTTCCTCCGTTCGTACTGCTGAATCGGCGGCCCAGCGCATCATGGGCAAAGGTGGTAGCGACGCCTCCCACGGTTGAGCTTGTCAGCTGGCCCTCGTAATCATAAGCCAGCGTATAGCTTGTTCCCGCCAGCGTCCGGTTGGTCTGGTCGCCCGCGTTGTTGTAAGTATATGAGTTGACGAATCCACCCGTGCTGGTGCTTGTCGCCGTCAGTTGGTCGTCGGAGTTGAGCGTGAAGCTCGTGGTCTTCGTGCCAATCGTCTGGCTCGTTCGGTTGCCAACGCCATCGACGCTGTATGAAGCGCTGTAGGAGTTGGTTCCCGTCTGTGATTCAGCAGTCATATGGCCCTGCGCATCAT
>JBBROJ010000123.1:0-15625 GCA_038229495.1 Chthonomonadales bacterium | reverse complement strand
TCCGCGACGTTCCTGGCGGCCAACGATCTTGGTGTCTTTGCCGCATTGGCGGGCGGCGCGGAGACCGCTCCCGAGATTGCCGTGCAGACTGGAGCCGATTCCCTCGCCCTGCGCCGCCTGCTCGACGCATGCTGCGGCCTGAATCTCCTCGCCAAGCAGGGAGACAACTATATCTTGCCCTCCATCTCCGCCGCGTTCCTAGTTCCCGGCCAGCCCGGCTATCTTGGCAACGCCCTCGCATGGGCACGGGATCAGTACGAATCGTGGGGTAAGCTGGCGGATTCGGTGCGTTCTGGCAAACCGGCTGTCGACCCGGCAAAACACCTGGGCGGCGACGTCGATGAAACGCGCACTTTCGTGCTGGGCATGCACGATCGCGCGCTCGGCGTTGCTCAGGGAGTGATACGCTTCCTGGACCTGGAAGGGAGCCGTCATCTACTGGACGTGGGCGGCGGCCCCGGAACGTATGCGATGCTGCTGGCTCAGCGCTATCCCGATCTTCTGGCGACGGTGCTGGACCTGCCGGGCGTAACCGCCATCGCCGATGAGCTGATTGCCGAACAGGGACTCGGCGACCGGGTGGATACGCGCACCGGGGACGCGGCCTTCGGTGATTATGGCGAGGACCGTTACGATGCAGTGCTCTTCAGCGGCGTGCTGCACCAGTTGGGCCCGGCCACTATCGAGGTCATGTTTGCGGCAGCCCATCGCGCGCTCAAGCATGGCGGCCACGTGCTTATCTGCGACATCATGGCGGACGCTACGCACACTCAGCCCGTCTTCGCGGCTCTCTTCTCGCTTCAGATGCTGCTCGCGAGCAAGGAAGGAGCGGTCTTCGCCGTTGAATCGTGCATGGCGTGGCTCCAGAGCGCGGGCTTCGCGGACATCGAGGTTCACCGTCTGCCGCCCCCGCTACCCTACACCGTGCTCCGGGCGCGCAGGTAGCCGTCATAACGCTCGTTTCGCTTGCTTTTCAGGATGCCGCATATGGAGTGGCAGGCCGTCCGGGATAACTGGAAACACCTCCGAATCCTCTTCCAGATGACACTGGCCCCCATCTTCCTGTGGGGATATTTCGTGTCCGGCGTGTCCCCTGCGTGGCGGCTCGTACCGGCTTTTGCCGCCTTCCACCTCTTTCTCTACACCGGCATTACCGCCTACAACTCCTACTACGACCGCGACGAAGGCCCCATCGGCGGACTGGAGCATCCCCCGCCGATTCGGTCTTCGCTTCTGCCGCTGGCAATCGCGATTCAAGCGGCCGGCCTGCTGCTCGCGATTCCTGCCGGAGCAGCTTTCACCGCCATCTATCTTATCTTCGTGGCGCTCGGAGTTCTCTATTCTCATCCGTCAACGCGCTGGAAGGCGAACGTTTGGCTCAGCACGCTCGTAGTCTGCGGAGGGCAGGGAGCGCTCGGATTCCTGGCGGGATGGGCGGTCGGTCGCGGCGAGGTCGGATCGGCATTGGGTCTTCGCGGCGTTCTGGGGGCACTGTCCGCCGCGCTGACTACGTTCGGCATGTACCCGCTCACGCAGGTGTACCAGATAGATGAGGACAGCCGCCGGGGAGACCGTACGCTGTGCGTCCTGCTCGGAGCGCGCGGCGGCCTTCGCGTCTCCCAGATCGCTTTTCTGCTGGCGGGGATTGCGGCGATATCCGTGGCCCTCGCGTTCTACAACGCGATCGATGCGGTGATTCTTGGGCTTGCCTATACCGCCCTGGCGTGGAGAGTAGGACGATTCCGAGACGAGTACGCCTCGCTGCATGGCAGCGAGGCGTTTCGGGCCGTTTTACAGTTGAGCTACGGAGCCTCCGCGGCGTTCACGCTATTCATCGTTGCCCGTCTAATCCGGTGGTAGTTGGAATTCGCGCGCGACACGATGCTGGAGCGGCCCCGAAAGTTACAATACAGACCGGGCAATCCATCCGAGCCGCCGATTCTAATTTCGCTTCTTTCGTTCCTGAAGGAAGAGGAAGACGCCTTTCTTGTTGGAAGTGATGATGTCGGGCCTGCCGTCGCGGTTCACGTCCGCGACCAGGAACTGCGTGCCGACGCCCGAATCGTTGTCCACCTCGTGCTTAATCCACTCAACCCGGCCGTTCTTGCGCTTCAGCTCGAACCAGTAGATGACCGCCGGGTCGCCGGGCCGCACGTCGCCCGTCGGTCCGTGGGCCCAGAATCGCTTGCCGGTAACAAAATCCATCACGCCGTCGCCGTTTATGTCGGCCATCACCAGCGAGTGAGACTGCGAAAAGCTGTCGTCGATAAGGTGCTGCGTAAACTCCGGGCCGTTCGGCCCCCTCTTCTGCTCGTACCACCATACCCCAATATTGTGCGCGGAGCTGCTCACAACGTCCGGCACGCCGTCGCCGTTCACGTCGTACGCGTACATCTGCGCGCAGTCGGGACCAAGGTTCGCCGGCACGAACTTCCACGGAGAGGTGCGGGGATCTTTAGGCGCCTGGTAATAGCCTGCGCGGGTAATCAAGTCGGGCAGGCCGTCGCCGTTTACATCGCCGATTCCCATCCCGTGCCAGAACCGCGCCGCGCCCGGCGAGTTGGCCTGGCCCGCCGGGCTGATATCGTGATTGACAAACTCCTTGCCCAGGTCCGCCCCCGGCTCGTACCATGCCATCGTCTTTTCGTCATAACCAAAGCAGCAGACCGGCCTCTTATTCTTGAGCAGATCGCCGAATCCGGCGCTCTCGTTACAGGCGCTGTGGAAAAGCGGATGCTCTTTCCAGCTTCCGGGCTTATAGCTTCTATTCTTCGGGTTCTCCCGCCAGGTCGCGGGCGCTCCGGGGAAGCCGACGACAATCTGGTCGGGCCATCCGTCGCCGTTCACGTCCGCCGCATAGTTGAGAAAACTGTTGCTGTAGCCGTGCTCGCCGTCGAACTTCTGCGCGGGTTCAATCTCGTGCGGAGTCCAGTCGGGCGCCTCGTACCAGAAGTTGCCGGCGACAATGTCCGGCCTTCCGTCCTTGTTGACGTCAATGACGGTGACGCCTTCAGACCGGAACTCGCGGTCGATTACGATCTTCTTCCAAGTAATCTCGTCGCCGGAAATACCCTTCGGCGCGGATCGGCCCGCCGAAACTGCCCACGCTGTCCAGCCCGCCGTCAACCCCGCCGCGCCCACCGCAGCCATTAAAATCGAACCCCATCGTTTCAAGTTTGCGCCTCCTTAAAGACAGCTGGAAAGACTTTTATCCACAGATGAACACAGATATTCACAGATAACGTCAAGTGCAGATTTGGTTCTCATCTGTGTTCATCTGTGAATATCTGTGGACAATAATCCGTCCGACGATCAATACTCGTTGCGGGCGAAGAGGTCGCGCAGGAAGGCCAGGCCGTTGGACGCCAGGCTGTCCTGCGACGGCGCGAGCTGCCGCCAGATGGCCGCCGCACGCGCTATCTCCTTCACCTCGGGCGTAAACGTCTCGATAACAATCGCGCCGCTGTAGCCCGTCTCACGCAGCCCCTGCTCCAACTGGTCCCAGGCCGCGAGGCCCATCCCCGGTGTTCCCCGGTTCGATTCGCTCGCATGCACGTGCGCCAGATCGGAGCCGATGAGCCGTACCGCCTCAAGTACGCTCTCTTCTTCGATGTTCATGTGGAACGTGTCGAGGTGGACCTTGACGGCGGGACTGTCCACCGCGTCGATAAGCGAGCGTACCTGGGCGGCTGTATTGATTAGATCGGTCTCGAAGCGGTTCAGCGGCTCTATCGCGAGCGTCAGGCCATACTTTTCCGCCATGATGCCGGCCTTCTTCAGCCCGTCCACCGCCTGGTCAAACTCACGCTTTTTCTGATCGGCCGGTATCTGGCGCGCTTTTCCTACCGCCGAATACATGGGGCCGGCCAGAATTGAGGAGCCGATCGACGCGCCTATCTCCAGCGCCTGCTCGATGTAATCGAGGCTCTGCTGCACTGCCGCCGGATCGTCGCTGGTCAGATCGCGGCTCGGGCCGAACGCCCCGCAGACTGCGACGCCCAGACCAGTGTCGAGCAGCATATCGCGAATCTCGTCGGCATCGACGTGGGAAGGGTCTTCTAGCGCTATCTCAACGAGATCGAATCCCATCTGCTTTATTTTGGGAAAGAGGGTCTTCGCGTTCTCGGTACGAAACGGCGAAACCCAGGTCCAGGTGTTCACGCCAAATATAATCGGCATCGTCTCTCCTCCGCCCGCTGTTCACAAAATGAATTGGTTGAATCTCAGCCTATACGTTTGACGCCAAACCGCATAAGACCTGCGGCGAGCGCGCAGCCAACCCGCGATCTTTCCAACGGACTGATTTGCGGCCTCAAAGCGGCGAGAAGAAGCCCCCGCCGGTTTGGCAGGGGCTTCGTGATAATTGACTATGACCGGATAGCGTTCGAATCGGCTAAGATGACGGCCTTATCATCTTCTTTGACTGCGATTCTCGCCATAGCGTGTAATCGAGCATCACGCCAATCGCGAGTAGAGCCCCGACAATCACCCTACGCGCGAGATTTCCGAGCCGGAGACTTATCATGGACGCCCTCCCTTTAGCTTGCAGCAATAACCCTTTAGTTGCATGGGGTATGCCAAATGGATGGGCTTGCCTAAAATCCACGAAATATGCCTGGCCGATGCCTGCGTTGGGTAGGGCGCAGCCTCCGCGTTGCGCCGTGGTCTTAAACGCCCTGCGCCGTGTTCCTAAACACGTTGCGCCGTGGTCTTGAACTTGTATCAAACGCGCACTTCTTCGGAAGCGGATTCCGTATAGCTTGTATCGCGCTCCGATATCACTACGCGATTTTTGCCGGTCTGTTTTGCGCGATACAGCGCGGCGTCGGCCTTTTGTAAAATATCGGCCGGTGTTACCGCGTCGGAGGGGAATGCCGCCAAGCCTATGCTTATGGTCTTCTGCACCACCCAGCCTTCGCCCGCGGCGAACCGGGCCGCCTCGACCGTGGCGCGAATGCGGTCCGCGAGTACATAGGCGTCGTTTCCGGCGGTCTCCGGCAGTATGATAATGAACTCCTCGCCCCCGTAGCGCCCTACGTGGTCGGTCATGCGGACGCTGCTTTTCAGAATATGGGCGATGCTGCGAAGCAGGGCGTCGCCCTGCGGATGGCCGTAGGAGTCGTTATAATTTTTGAAAAAGTCCACGTCCATCATCAGCACCGACAGGGGGTGATGATAGCGGGCGGCGCGGGCCATTTCTTCACGAAGAAGCTCCTGCGACCGGCGATGGTTACAGAGACCGGTCAGGCCGTCCTTCTGCGCCATATCCTGGTAGTGGCGCATCATCTCATGGTACTGATGCATGAGATAGCGTACGCGCGCGCCCTCGAACGTGATGGCGGCCTGTGGCACAAGCGTCGCAAGCCGCTCCATCTCGGCGCGCGTAAACGGTCTTCGGGCCCTGCGGATAAACTGCGCCGCCCCGATGCACCGCCCATGCAGAATCAACGGATAGAGTATCCAGGATTCGTCGCTCTCCGGAATGGGATCGATAATGGTCGATGGGCTATCGCCCTCGCTCTCAACCGGGGCATGCACGACCAGAATAGGATCTGGGCGCTGGGTCACGCGGGCGAGGAGCGTATCGAGCCGGGGGCCCCTTTCGACCGGCAGCTCGACGCCGATGGGGTATACCGCGCGAGGCTGCAATTCGGCGGTGCTCTCGTCTTCCAGCCATAAGACCGCGTGGTCGAACGCCAATAGGTCTCGCGCGAGCTGAAGAAATCGCTGAAGGGGGGCCTCCTCGCGCATCTCCGCGGCGCAGCTCCTGCCGAGGTCGTCCATCGCCTCCATCATGCACTTGAGACTGCGATTCTCCACTGTCATCCGCACCGCGTGAGCGCAGATCAGCAGCGCCGCGGCAAGTACCGGAAGCGCGGCCATTCCGTACGCGCTATACGCGCATATGAGAAGCACGGCGTAAGGAAAACTAACGCTGTAGCTCAGCGCGTGGCTTCGGAACATGGGCTCGGCGTAGGAACGCTGCGCGTATCGGGTGCCGAGATTCCCAAGACCTACTAGCAGGCCGTTCATCGCGATAAAGACGCCGGCGCTCGCGCAGATGGCCGCAAGCTCCTCGCTGCCGGCGGCGGAATACACGCTCCGATGCCCGACCATCTCCCTGAAAACCGCATGTGACGCCAGTGCCGAGAGCGCATATTGCGCTCCCAAAAAAAGCGTGTATCGCCTGCCGCCCTTCTGAAACAGGCGCGCATGCACTGTAAAAGCGACAATCGTCCCTGCCCCGGCGGCGGCTCCGCCCACAAGAATCGAGCCGGCGAAGATGAACGCGGAGCAGAAAGTGATGGGCTTTTCCCTCGCAAGCGCAACCGGAACGGCGCGCGCGCAGAGAATCGCGAGGGAGAACACTAGGAAAGCGGCTGTTGATGAATCAGGCGGGCTGGGCATGCTGAGGATGAGCAGGAGTGCGGCGAGAATGATAACGAACCATCGAAAGATGATTAGTCCGCCCGGAATCCGATAGCCCGGGTCCGTAGAGGCGGATATATTCACGCCCGCGTCCTTTGACAATCTGCCCTCAGTTTCCTATGTTTCCAATTGCAGCGAACCACTGTCATAACAGTATCCGTGCCTGCAAGCGCTGCCAATTCTTACGCGCTTACTGGAGAGTTGAAGCGAGACCGCCGTGAGCTGGGCGCCTCCGTTAATGCAGACATCTTGCATAAGTGGTTTTTCGTCCGGCAGGACGACTGGCCGCAGGCCCAGAGTTCTCGACCACGCCACTGGTCCGAGTGATTGAGACAGCGAGTGAATTCATTCACTCGCTCGTCAGCGGCCACGAGAGGGGCGCCTCCGCTAAAATAACCCGAAAAATATCGCGGGAACAAAAACGAGTCACGACCCGGTAACATTAACGTCGCTCTATTATATCAAATAACGGTAGTTCATACAAGTTATGTATGGTGAACGCGCAGACAACCGCCTGTCAATCCTCGTTTACCTGATTGAATAGCGATTCTATTAACAGACTGCGCGCGGCTTCCCCCCGCCGTTTCAACCCGCAATCCTGCTCGTGTGTTATACTACCACTCATAGGGGGACCTCAATTTTGCGTCATATTTCCAACGCGTTCAGTGCGCTCGAAGCGCTGTTCGTTTCACAGGCTCGTACTTCCCGCCGCGCCCGCTCGTCCGTATCCATCGGGCTGGCGGGCGTGGCGCTGTCTATCATTCTGGTCGGTTGTGGAGGAGGAGGCGGGGGCGGCGGGCAGCAGGTGACGCCTGCCGGGCGCAGCTACGCATTTACAAACGGCGGGCAGGCGTTCGGTATCAGCATCGACTCCACCGGCCGGTTCACCATCTTCGGCAAAGACCCGGCCAACGCGCCCGCCGGCGCGGGCGCGCAGGGCACGATTGGGTCGGACGGCAAGCTCTTTACTCAGAGCGCCGACGGCTCGCTCCAGTTTACCGGCCAAATCTCCTCGGACGGCAGCGCCGTCACCGGGTTTGTTCAGCACGCCGGCCAGAACCTTTTCCAGTTCAATGCCACTCTGCCGACAGCGAGGACCGCTACCTCCCCCACCACTCTGATCGGGACCTTTTCAGGAACGACCGGCACCTCATCGGGCCTGCTTACAATCGACGCGACAAGCCACGCCACGCTCTTTGCGAACGTCAACGGAACCATCGGAGGCGGCCTGCTCAATATCGATGCCGGGGGCGCGCTGTCATCTTCCGACGGCTCGGTCGCCGGGCAGGTCACGCAGGTTGCCGGCGGCCTCACGCTGCAAATTACAAAGCTCAACAACTCCGCCGTCAACGGTCAGATATCCGTTACGCGCTCCACCCGCGCCAAGTGGACTTTCCTGGTCTATTTGAACGGCGCGAATGATCTCCAGTCGTTCGGTCCGCTGAACTTCAACCAGATGGAAAAAGTCGGATCCACCTCCAATGTCAACATCGTCGTCCAGTGGAAGCAAGCAAGCTGCTCAAGCTGCGGCAACCCCGACTGGGTGGGCACGCGTCGCTATCTCGTCTCCAAAGACAACAACGTGAACGTGACCAACTCGCCCGTCATACAGGACCTCGGCACGGCGGTCGATATGGGCGACTGGCATGAGTTGCGCAATTTCATCGTCTGGACTCAGCAGAACTACCCGGCGGATCACTATGCGCTCGTAATCTGGAATCACGGCGCGGGCTGGCGCAATACGCGAGCCGGGCAGTTGCAGCAAGCCACCCGTTCCGTATCCATCGACGATTCAACGAATCATGAGATTCAGACATGGGAGCTGTCCCAGGCGCTGAGCGTGACGCCCAGGATGGACACTGTTATCTTCGATGCCTCGCTGATGCAGATGCTCGAAGTAGCCTACGAGATGAAGGATTCCGCGGGAGTGATCGTCGGTTCTGAGGAGAGCCCGCCGGGGGAGGGATACGTCTACGACACCTTTCTTACCGACCTGACCGCTAACCCGGACATGACCGCAAAGCAGCTCGGCATCCAGGTCGTCAATCGTACGCTGGAGGCCTACGGTCCCAACGGTAATAACACGCAGTCGGCCATCGATACGACCAAGCTCCAAAGCCTTTCCGACAGCGTGGACGCGTTTGCAGGCTCATTGCTTCAGCACCGAAGCGACAGCGCGCAAGCGCTCAAAAATGCCCGCGATAATGCCGAGCACATGACGTCGAGCTACTCTTACTACAAGGACCTTTGGGACTACTCCGAGCTGGTGCGCACGACCACGACCGCGTCCGACCTGCAATCCAGCGCCACCAACGTGCAGACTGCAATCAGCGGAATGCTGCTCGCCGAGAAGCACGGCACGCTGCACGCACGCACGCACGGCATCGCCATCTATGTGCCTCAGCCTATCGACTACCTGTC
Organism: Chthonomonadales bacterium; assembly: GCA_038229495.1. Classification (GTDB taxonomy): domain Bacteria; phylum Armatimonadota; class Chthonomonadetes; order Chthonomonadales; family CAJBBX01; genus JBBROJ01. The sequence continues at coordinate 6,775 of JBBROJ010000123.1, read as the reverse complement.
TACCTATGGCAACCTTGCGTTCTCGCGGAACAACCGTTGGCCGCAGTGGCTCCAGCAGCAGCCTCAGTAGTTAGGAGGTTGCGGGTTGAGGGTTGAGAGAAGGGGCGCGTACGCGCCCCCTCATTTTTAGCTGTTGAGAATAACCGTGGCGGCTTCGGCGATGGTGGCGCACATATAGTCTGGGCGGACGGTAAATTGGAGAGCATCCTCTTTGTTGAGGGTCTTGCCGGTCAGCGCCAGAATCGTCCGGCAGCCCGCCGCCGCGCCGCACTCGATATCACCGGGCCGGTCGCCCACGAGCCAGGAGCGGGAAAGATCGATATTGTGCTCGCGGACCGCCTGTAGAATCATGCCCGTGGCGGGCTTGCGGCAGTCGCAGCCGTCATCCGGCCCGTGCGGACAATAATAGATGCCATCCAGCTTCGCGCCGCCCGCCGCCATCTCCGCATTCAATTTGTCGTGGAGCGCCGTCAGCGCATCTTCCCCAAACAGGCCGCGCGCAATCCCCGATTGATTCGTAATTACGATGCACTGGAACCCCGCCGCGTTCAGCCGCGCGACCGACTCCATCGCTCCAGGCAGCAGCTCCAGCTCGTCCGGCGTCCTGATAAAGTCGTCGCTGTCGCGGTTCAGCACCCCATCGCGGTCGAGGAAAACGGCAGAGCGTGAGGCGTGAGGCGTGAGGCGTGAGTGCGCCGGCTCCTCACGCCTCACGCGTCACGCCTCACGCCTATTCGGTTTCTGTCTCGCACCATCGAGAAGACGACGTGCAGAAGGATCATGTGGAGGTCTTCGATCTGCTGCATGTTGTCGCTGGGAACGGTGATGCACTCTTTCGCGACTTGAGCCAGTTTGCCGCCCTTGAATCCTGCAAGTCCGAACGTATGCGCGCCTCGCGAGTTCGCTATCTCAATCGCCCGGAGAACGTTGGGAGAGTTGCCGCTGCCGCTGATTGCCACGACGAGGTCGCCCGGCTCTGCCCAGCACTCCACCTGCGGCGCGAAGACGTTTGCGTACTCCGTGTCGTTGCCCCAGGCCATGATGAGCGGCATTGAGTCCGACAGGCAGAGGGTCTTGAGCGGCTTGCCGCACTCCAGGTGAAGACACTTCTGAAGGTCGTTCACGATGTGCGAGGCCGTCGCCGCGCTTCCGCCGTTGCCCATGAGGAGGACGCGCTTGTCGTCCCGCCACGCCGTCTCCAGCAGGTCCGCGAATCGTTCAATCTGGGATTCCGGAATCTCGTCGATCAACCGCTTCACGCCCGCCATGTAGTCGCCAATATAGCTCATTCATTATCCTTTAGTGACCGCCGACGGGTGACCGCGGACCACCGAAATCCACGTCGGCGGTCCGCCGTTCGCGGTCGCCGGTCAATTCCAGGTTCGTTGTCCCCCGTTATGTTACACTAAAAGGCGCGCAAACAGGAAACCGAGGGGCGCCCGTCGAATTCACGCACAGCACCCGCACGCGGGTCCACGGGTCCACGGCCACGGGTCCATAGTTACCATCTCCGCAATTTTTGCGAATATGATCCAGCCTGCTGAAAGACTTCATGGATACGCACTGGGCAATCGACCTCGGCACGACAAACACGCTGATCGCCCGCTGGACGGGCACGCACGCCGAAACCGTACCACTCGAGACAATCTGCGAATATGAGCCGGCCTGGCAGACGCCGCTCGTGCCGAGCGCCGTTTTTTTTGAGGAGGCCGGCAAGGGCTACATAGGCAAGCAGGCGCTCGCCGCCGAAGAGGTGATGCGGGCGACCTACAGCGGCCGTCTTACCCCACTCGCCCGCGCGTTCAAGCGCACCCTCGCCCGCAACAGCCAGCAGGCGGTCGCCGAAGTCGGCCACACGCCCATCTCCGCGCGAGCCTGCGCGCACGTCTTCCTCGACCGCCTCTTCGATATAACCGCCGAGCGCGAGCGCGACCTAACCTCCCACGCCATCCCCAAGTGGAACCTCATGCGTCGATTCGTGGCCTGGGCGCGGCGCGAGGGCCTCGTAAACGACCTCACCATGACGGTTCCGGTCGAGAGCTTCGAGGCGTACCGCATGGAGCTTCAGAACATCACGCGGAAGCTCGGTGTGCAGAAGTTCAAGTGGATCGACGAGCCTGTCGCCGCGGCGCTCGGCTATGGCGTGGACCTGACGGACGACCGCAATCTGCTGGTCGTGGACTTCGGCGGCGGCACGCTAGACATCGCTTTGGTGCGCACGAATCTCTCCCAGAGCGGAGACGCCAAGCGCGGCGTCACCCATCGACGAGGCGAGCTGATTGCCGCGCGCGGCTTGAATCTGGGCGGCGAGACGGTTGACGATTGGGTGGCCGAAATGGCTATCCGCAAGATGACCGCGCACGGCGACAAGATGTACGGGGTGATTCGGGCGCAGGCGGAGCAGGTGAAGAAAGAGCTTTCGGGCAAGGTGCTCACCTCCGACGAGACCTATTTCAAGCTGCCGGGCATGGACCCTCTGCACGTGAGCCGCAAGGAGTTCCTCGACATGCTCGAATCGAAGGAGCTCTATAAATCACTGGAGCGCGTGGCCGAAGCGACCCTGGAGGATGCCGCGCACCGCATGTCCATCGCGGACGTCGACGCGATTCTTCTCGTGGGCGGTTCCACGCTGCTGCCGGGCGTGCGAGAGCTTTTCGAGAAGCTGTTCGGTGCGAATCGTGTTCACTATTGGGAGCCGTTCGAAGCGGTGGTAAAAGGCGCGGCGGTCTACGGCGCGGGCTACTACGTGGACCAGATCATCCACCACGATTATGCCATAAAGGTCTTCAGCGACACGGCGCAGCACACGGAGTACGAGCTTCTGGTCAAGCGCGGCACGCCCTATCCTACTCAGAACGCCTTCCAAACCCGCTACTACGCCGTGGGCCCACGCCAGTCCCTCTTCAGCCTGCCGGTCTGCGAGGTGGGCTACGTGGGACGCTACAGCATCGGATGGAAGCGGCGCGGCAACGGCAACGACTACTGGCTGCCGTCGGACGAGGAAGAGAGCGAGTGCGTGGTAACACTGAACGAAGGCGACCAATTAAGGCTCGCGCCTCCCGGCGACGACAGCAAGAAAGCCCGCCTTCGAATCGATTTCACGATTGACGATTCGCGCTTCCTCTGCGCCACCATCCACGACCTCCAGCGCGAGCGCGACATCCGCACCACTGAACGCGTATTGAAGTTGCGGTGACATTGACTCAGTATGAGTTGATTCACACAGTTGAGAGTTGTAGACTCAGTTTCTTGCCATCGTAACCTGTCACCGGAGGCATGATAGGCGAGATGTGCAATTTATGGAGAATTAGCAAAGTGAGTGCATCGCCGGTTCATTACCATATGGGACAATTCCGGCCAAAAGATCTTAACTGGAATGCACTCGTACCACTGATCGGTTCGGCGCGCGAAGCATTAGGGCGATACGATGGGCTTCTATCAGCAATTCCAAACGTGCACGTGCTTTTGTCGCCGATGACAACACAGGAGGCCGTTCTCTCTTCGAAGATCGAGGGCACGGATGTTACAATTGGCGAGGTGCTGGAGATCGAGGCGGGAGGGCAATCCGCACTGTTTACCCAACCCAAGAGGGATGACGCGGAGGAAGTTCTCAACTACCGAAAGGCTGTGCGTACTTGCATTTCCGAGATGGAACATCGCCGATTATCGCAACATGTTTTGCGGTCCGCTCATCAAATTCTCATGGAGGGAGTTCGCGGACGAGATAAATCTCCAGGCAGCTATCGAACCGAGCAAAATTGGATTGGTCCTCGAGGCTGTACAATGGATGAAGCTAGTTTCGTTCCGATCTCGATTCTGCAGCTTCAAAGTGGCATGGATGCGTGGGAGCGATATATGAACAGTACGGAGGAACCGGACCCGTTAGTTCAACTGGCGGTAATTCATGTGGAGTTCGAAGCATTGCACCCATTTATGGACGGCAATGGGCGTCTCGGAAGAATGTTAATTCCACTGTTTCTATTTCAGAGTAAGCTAATCGCGAGCCCAGAATTTTATATGAGCGGCTATCTTGAGTCGAACAGGGATGAATATCAAGAGCGCCTTCGTGGAGTTTCTAGTAACAATGATTGGACCGGGTGGTGTTCGTTCTTTCTTAAGGGCATTTGGCAACAGGCGAATGAGAACGAACGTAAGGCGAGAGCGATCTTGTCGTTATATGATCGGCTCAAGGTTCGGGTAGCGGACTTAACCCACTCTCAGCATTCAATTCGTGCGCTGGATTTCATATTCCAATTTCCAATTTTCCGAGCACCCGTGTTTACAAGCTTCTCTCAAATACCAAAACCCACTGCGGCCCGGATTTTAGGCTTGCTTCGAGATGACGGCCTATTGGCAACGATCCGGGAGGGTACAGGTCGCCGAGCGGGGATTTTTGCATTCCGGGAATTGTTGAATATCGCCGAAGGGACAGAGGCGTTTTGAGTCTCACGCATGAGACTATAAAGTTATAATGTCTCAACATTTCATTATAGTAAGACATTTATAAAACAACATGATTCCTATGAGACGCAAAACCACACTGATAGGGAGTCCTCTGATAAACTGAACGTCTATGCATACGCCGCATATTTCAGAGGCAAATTTCATAGTATGCGAATTACAGATGGACTGCCCCTTGCTGACGCTTGATTCGGGGTTGCGCCATGCGGCCAGGCTCGCGGGAGTCAACGTGCTGGAGGTGAAAGAGACCGATGCAGACCTATCTTGATTCGAAACAGAGCCTGTCCGCGCTGCTTGAGCACGCCAGATAGGACGGCCGTGTGCGAATTCGTCAAAACGAAGGCCGCACGTTCATTTTGCCGCCTGAGGAGACTTCGTCCTCGCCACTCGATGTCGAGGGCATCGATCTGCACGACACTACAGTAGAGATTCTGGGCTTCATCCAGGAAGGGCGTCACCGAGCCTGAACCACAGAACGCTTTCGCAAACTGAGCCAGGTGGGATTCACAAGTAGGATTCAATGGCAGCCTTATCTCTCTGGTAGAATAATAATATGAGTGTACAGGAGATCGAGGCAGCCATTACTCAGCTGCCTCGCCGCGAAGTTAACGAACTGATGTCTTGGCTCGCGGAATACCACGCGCAGCTTTGGGATCAGCAGATCGAGGATGACCTGCATGCGGGTCGACTTGACCCCGTGCTGGCGGAAGTGGATGTAGAGTATAAGTCCGGACTCGCCAGACCCCTGTGAACCACTTTACCCTTCCGCGATTCTGGAAGGACTACCGCGCTCTTCCTCGCAAACTCCAATGGCTTGCAGATAAGAACTTTGAGATCCTCAAAGTCGACCCACTTCATCCTTCGCTCCACTTTAAGAAGGTCGGCAGAACCAGGCAGCTTTGGTCGGTTCGGATTGGTGAGCACTATCGAGCTCTCGGAGTGGAGAAACCCGAGGGCGTGGTATGGTTCTGGATCGGCCCGCACTCTGAGTACGATAAGCTTATCGAATCAAGAGGGTAGACCATGTCGTTGGAAATGTTGGATGCGGTTCGCAGTATTTATCAATGGCAACGACTACTGGCTGCCGTGTGATGAGGATAAGAGCGAGTGTGTGGTCACTCTCAATGAAGGCGACCAATTGCGGCTTGCTCCTCCCGGCGACGACAGCAAGAAGGCGCGGCTGTGCATCGATTTCACGATCGACGACCAGCGGTTCTTGTGTGCAACCATTCATGATTTGCAGCGGGAGCGGGACATACGGGTGAATGAGCGGGTGCTGAAACTGAGGTGAGGCGTCATGAAACGTCAGATCGACCCGACCCGCACGTTGGGAGCGCGTCAAGGTGGATCTGATTGATCGATTTCGCGGGTGCCTGCTCGGATTGGCGAGTGGTGATGCCGTCGGCACGACGGTGGAGTTCAGTGCTCGTGGGAATTTCACTCCAGTCGAGGATATGGTCGGCGGTGGAGTGTTTAACTTGGCTGCCGGCTCATGGACCGACGACACGTCGATGGCGCTCTGTTTAGCAACGAGCCTAGTATCAGTCGGGGGATTCGATCCAACGGATCAAATGCAAAGGTATTGCCGATGGTATGAAGACGGTTACCTTAGCAGCACCGGGACCTGCTTTGATATAGGCGGAACCGTACGAGATTCCTTGGAGCGATACCGCCTTGACGGGAATCCGTTCGCTGGCCGAAAAGATCCAAACGGCGCCGGAAACGGCTGCATCATGAGACTCGATCCGGTTCCGCTGTTTTATCATCCTAATCGCGACATGGCCATTCACTTTGCCTGCGAGAGTTCACGCACCACCCATGGCGCATCCGAATGTGAGGAGGCCTGTCGTTTATTGGCGGCGATGCTGTTTGTGGCATTGACGGGAGCGGACAAGGAATCAGTTTTGCTCAACCATGGAGTTTTCGACGTAGATTCGGCAAACATCCAGTCGATTGCTCGCGCGGAGTACCGACGAAAGAGCCATTCTGACGTACGAGGCACCGGATATGTAGTGCACTGCCTGGAAGCTGCTCTCTGGTGCTTTTGGGTTACCGATAATTATCGCGACGCCGTATTGGCGGCGGCGAACCTGGGCGACGATGCGGATACCACTGCGGCAGTCTGCGGTCAAGTAGCTGGAGCGTTCTATGACGAGGCGGAAATTCCGCCTGCCTGGCTGGACCGCCTGGCAATGCGCGAGGAGATACGTCTACTAGGAGCCTGTCCATGAATTAATTTGATTGCCAAAACAGGAATTGTGCCTGTCGCCGTATAAGTATTGTGACATGAGCACACGATATCAGCCGTACTCGC
>JBBROJ010000122.1:0-15655 GCA_038229495.1 Chthonomonadales bacterium | reverse complement strand
GGATGATCTGTCCCACCAGCCTTATCATGTCCCTTGGCGTGATCGATACCTCGAACTCCACCAGGGACATAAGGTCGTAAGTGGCGTTTACCTCTATCTGCATACCTGCCAGGCCCACATTGACAACCTGGCCCCTGACTATCAAGCGAACAGGGTGACCAGCACGCAGGAACCAGTCAACGGGAAAGCGGCGCGGCCTCGATTTTCGCATACCCCAATTCTCCTCACGCGTGCCGGCCGCACATGGGAAACAACGCACAGGAACCGGCCTGCGCACATGCAATGGTTCTTTCCACGAATTCAACTGGCTTGAGCCCCGTGGAAATGCGGGGTTTATGCGGTATTGAATCAGGATTGCTGATGATGAGGTCAGCCTAATTTGCAGTCGACAGATTCGGGGGGGGCCGCTCGATTACTATCCTCCGCTTGGTATTTCGACGGCGGGGTTGGGCCTGTAACCGTAGCAGCGGTAAAGGTAAAAGGTATGGATGGGCTCGGAATAGACGCCGCGCCTGTATACCTGAATCGGAATCCCATCGCACTCCACGCGGTCGAACAGTTTTCCAAAGGGCGCCAGGCGGGGTTCGGCGGGCGGGTAGTCGTCACATAACAGCATGCTGCCGCCGGACTTTGGCAGCGCGCGGTCGTTCCAGAGCACGTAGCTGTTTAGGCGCGTGCCGGGGAAGAGGCAGCACGTCTCCGGCTGGCCCTCCATGTAGAATGCCATGCGGCTCGCATTGTCGTAGGTGACCGCGCCCAATGCAACCCGTCCTCCCGTCTCCGCTTCCATCGTCCGCTTAACCGGATCTGCCGCGGCCGCCAATTCGGCCCCGCCATACAATTTGTTCATCTGGTCCCACCTATAAGGCACGTTCAGATGGAGCACCACGCGAGTCTCCGGCCAGATGATCAGAACGCACAGGAGCATAGCGAAAGCTATCGCGGCGTTATAGAAGCGGTTCCGGGCAGTGGATCGTCGAACTGCAGAAGCGTTCCCTTCCTCCCTTCCTCCCTTCTTCCCTTCTCTCTCACCTTCCCGGTCTCTTCCCAGGTCCAGCCACAACACCGCGGCTATCGGCGGCGTGAGCCAGCCGCATACGGCCCAGTTGGCCTGGACTTTGCTCTTGACGGTCATAACCAAAAAGAGAAGCAGCACGGGCATGCTGAAGCAGAAGAGAAACCAGAGTCGCTCGCCTCCAGGCCGACGGCCCCGCGCTCCACACCACGTCATGGCGACCGAAAACACAATGAAAAGGAGTGGCGTAATCAAGCCCACCTGCGAGCCGAGGAAGTCGCCGAGGCGGCGGCCAAATGACTGATCCAGTCCTTTTCCGGCCAGCAGAAAGAGATGGCGAAAGGTCATCCAGTCGTGTGTTGCCTGCCACCAAATGTTCGGGGAGAAGACGAGGATGGCGGTGCACAGCGCTATCCAGGGCTGTGGGCGGAGAAGCAGGCTGCGCCGGCCCGGCAGGGTCCACAGCAAAAGCAACAGGCAAGGCAGGAACAGGATCATGGTGTGCTTGGTGAGCAGGCCCAGCCCAACGGACACGCCTAGCCCATACCATGCGCGGCGGGAGTCATAAAATAGCGCGTGCGAGGCAAAATAGAGTGCCGACGCCCAGAACAGGACTACCAGCGGATCGTACGTCGCGATAAATCCGCCCGCCATCGCGAGAGGCGTGAGCGTGGAGGGAATGAGAGAGAGGAAAGCGGGGCGCGAGCCAAAGAGATCGCGCGTGAGAAGAAAAATGGAAATCTGAGTTGCCAGCGCGGCTAAGACAATTCCAAAGCGGACTCCAAGGGGCGTGTCGCCGAAGAGCAGGCAGGAGCCGCGAATCCACCATGCAATCATAGGGCCCTGGTCGTAGTAGCCCAGATCGAGATGACGGCTCCACTGCCAGTAATAGGCTTCGTCGGGAGCAAGCGGGAAATGGAATATGAGGAGGATGTGGAAAAGCGTGGAAGCCAGAAGAAAGGTGCAGGACGCAAGAAGCAGAGCGGAAACAGCCGGCCCGGCGGCCGGGCGTTCGTGCGCGGCTGATTCCTGACTGCCTCCTGCAGGTTCTCTCCGCAATTTTACTTCGTTCACGCTATCTGGAAGAGCGAATCGTCGAGGCCCTGATTCACCTTGACGTCGCTATAGGCGGTGACGGCAGCGACGACGTCTTCGGTATTGCGTATCTCAATTCGCGTTGGAACCCAGAGGTCGGGGCCAACCTGTTTCGGCTCCTGATACAGGAAGGTCGCCTTCAGTTTGCCCGCGCCGTCATGCCATACACGCTTAGCAATAACGTGCGTGCGAGGATCTATCCAGATCTGGTACCGAACGGATTCATCGCCTCTATACGTGATCTCGAAGACTCGTGCCGCAATCTCGCCGATCTTTTCATCGCGAAGGAATCGGCTCTGCATGCCGGCGAGCGCGGTGCGCGTCAACAGACCTACGTCCATGAGAGTGTAGCGCTTGCCCGGCATATCGCCCATGTCGTCCTTCTTGGAGAGCTTCAGCGCGGGGACCTTGAAATGGCGCATCGACCCGTTCACGATGATACATCCGATGCTTCCCTCCATTCGGAGCTTGTTCGGTTCCTTGTAGCGCATCGTGAGGTTCCGCAGGCGGTATGCCATGCCAAAATCCCGGTTGATCTTGCAGAGCTCCGACTGGTCGGCGGAAACCACGCGGACCTGCGCCTCGATATCCGCCAGCCCTGTGGAGGCCAGCTCTTCAAGGCGGACCGTATCAGGACCAGGAAATGCTGACGCCGGCGGAGCCAGAGCGGAAGTGAACGCGGAAGTGAACGTAGCAGCGCCCGCGCAGCCGGCGACGCCTGATAGTAACTCGCGGCGGGTAATCATCTCGGAATTCCTTGGGGACTTTGCAATCACGCGGTTGGCGAACCTGCGTTGACGGGCGGGGTTCCTGTCACAACCAACAGTATATCGTATTCGTTAGCAAGCCGTCAATCGTATCTACGAACTATGTTTAGAGGTTCGGAGGTTCAAATGTAGTAACAGGAATTGAGGGAAACGAATTGGCCCCAGAGGTCCCAGCCACTTGATTCGAGTTGATTCGAGATTTGAAAGGGCATGGATGATATTCATGGGAGTCATATTCTTGTCGCGAATCCCATGTCGGTAAACTGCAATAATGCCTGAATGGAGGGGTTCCGCCGCGCGCAATGCGCGAATGTCGTCCGCATTATACGTCAGGAGGGATCTATTTTCTGCCTTTGCGTGGACCAGCACTGCTGTATCCGGCATGCCCCTTAATCTGGATTCGTTCACCGTAAATACATCGTGGCCGGCATCGCGAAGGGCCTGCAACAGTTCGTAGCTCTGAATATCCTCATCCAAGAGAAGGCGGTGGCCCAAGACGAACTCCTGCTTCTACTCAACGACGACGCTCCTCTTCCGATTCCGAGGCAAGCAATTCGGCATACGATTCGCAATATAGGAGACACCCATCTACCGCTTCGCGAGGCAGTTCCCAGTTCTCCATCGCATCCTCGACTGGGTGGCCCTCACTGCCTGTGAGATAATTCCAAACGTCGGAAGCCAGCAAACGATGGCCTTTCACGTAAGGCTGCTGCCGCCATGCATGATGCCGCGATTCCAGATATTTCCGCTCTTCAGCGCGGGGGCATGTCTCCGGTGCTTTCGGTTGGTAGGTTGTTTGCGCGCTCATGGCCCGATCTCCACAAATCTCACTCCGCGAATCTCTGCGAATCTCTTCGAATCCTATTGATAGTTAATTATATCATCCCTGCCAGACGACCATAATGCTGCTCATTTACCTGCCCCGGCTTTTTTGGGCCAGGACGAGAGTTAGACTCACCGGTCGTTATTGCGGTCTTGCAGCCACTGCGGATTGAACGCGGTTGGCATCAGTTAGCCAGGCGATTTGTGTGGCCGATGGGTATAGTAATGTTGCCGGTAGGCTTGGACAAGCGCTTGTGCCTCAGCCATGGAGTTATGGCTCGCAATGAGGCTCCATCTACCGACATCTCTCCCGAAAGGATTGTCGACACCATGAATCTCCAGACGAGGACCCTCGGACGCACCGGATTGGAAGTGACGGCATTGGGCTACGGCGCAATGGAAGTTCGCGGCTCACGTATCTGGGGAGGCCGCCCCGTGACGGAAGAGCAGGCGGACACGATCCTCAACGAAGTTCTCGACGTGGGAATCAACTTGATTGACACGGCCAACGACTACGGCAGGAGCGAGGAGTTCATCGGTCGCTTTCTGTCACACCGCCGTTCGGAGTTCTTGCTGGCGACGAAATGCGGCTGTACCGTGATCCGGCGTGACGAAAATACCGACGATACTCCGCACGTGTGGACGCGCGAGAACCTGTTTCGCGGCCTGCATGAGAGCCTCGCCCGTATGAAGACCGACTATGTGGATATCATGCAGCTCCATAATCCGACAGTGGAGCAGCGCGAGGAGGGTGACCTCGTTGCAGTCCTGCAAGAGATGAAGCAACAGGGTAAGGTACGGTGGATTGGATGCTCGTCATCGCTTCCGCATATCACGACCCATATTGCGTTGGGGGCCTTCGACGTCTTTCAAGTCCCGTATTCGGCGCTTGAGCGCCAGCATGAGGATGCGATTACGCTCGCGGCCCATTCTGGAGCGGGCGTAATTGATCGCGGTGGAGTAGCGCGTGGGGAGCCGGGGGTTGGCCTCGGCAATGAGGACCGCTGGAACACCTACGAAGCGGCAAACCTTGATGAGCTGAGGGAGGACGGCGAGTCCCGAACGGCTTTCCTGCTGCGCTTCCTACTATCGCACCCCCACATCACAACCACGATTGTCGGCACGCTCATGCCTGACCACCTGCGTGAGAACGTCGCAATCGCTCAGCGCGGGCCGCTTCCACAGGATGTTTACGCCGAAGCGAAGCGTAGGCTGGACAAGGCCGGACAGACGCCAGAGTCTGTCGTATGAGAGACCAATTCATTCTGGGGAGAAATAACGAGACGCCCGGCGTGCAATCAACCGCTACCGACACTTGTCTGTCGGCAGGCCAGGGGCGCACGGCTGATCGCCCTGAGCGGGCCGATTAACCGACGAGCCAAAGTAATGCGTCGCGGCGATGCGCACGGTGAATAGAGAGCCCGCGAGCAGCATGACAATACATGCAAGCATAAGCCACCCCTGAGTGACGCCTACCGGCGGTCTGGGCGCTCGGGGCCTGCCGCCGGGCGGCGTGAGGGCGCGTGCCATGCGGCCCGACGCGGCCATCATCCCCGCCTGAACCTTTCGGCACCGCCCGCATCCGCGCAGATGCCGGGACAGATTCCAGCTTCGCCAGTAGGGAAGCTCGCCCAGCCCGTGCAGCAGTAAATCGGACTCGAATTGTGCGCACGTTTTATGCATGGTTAGCCGCTTGCACCCAGCTCTTGCGCAACCTGTTGGTGCGCCCGGTAGAACTGATACTTTACCGTGTTCAGATTTCGCTTCAGCGCTTCCGCAATCTCCGGAAGCGTAAGGTCCGCATAGTAGTAGAGATCTACGACTTCGCGTTGTGCCTCCGGCAGGCGGCCCAGCGCAGCCATTACCGCGTCTCTATCCTCTATCGCTCCGAACGCCGATTCCTTATGGGGAATCTCAGGAGCGTCGTGCAGGCTCGTCTCATCCCGGCGCCCCCGCGCTCTAAAATAGTCCACGCACTTATTTGCCGCAATGCCGTAGAGCCATGCCTTGAATCGCGATCTTTCGCCAAACTTCGGCAGCGCCAGCCAGCATGCAGTCCACGTATCCTGGACTATGTCGTCCACAGCGTCGGAGCCGACCCGCATCGCAATGAAGCCTCGCAAAGACTTGTCGTGGAGGCTGACCAGTTCATCGAAAGCGCGGCGGTCGCCGCCGCGCGCTCGCGAAACGTTCTCCCCTTCCGGGTCCGGCGCAGACCACGGCAGCGCTTTGATTTTTGGCAGTCGGATCAAACCGATGGTTCCGTAAATGGCAAGCGCTCCGCGTCAGGTGATACCTGTCTTGTTACCCCTTAGTCGGGTCATGCGGGGCCAAAAGTTGGGGATTGTTGATTATAGCGGATCAAAACATGGAATCTTCCTGTAACCCAGACAACAGAACGCGCCCGCGCTTATTGGCGCGGGCGCGAAAAGATCAGGCTTGGTGCTCTATTTTGGTGCTCTACTACTGAATGCTAAAGGTCGCCGCATGCGAATCGGAAGCTGTACCGGCCGCATGGAACGCGCCCGCGCAGCTTGGGCGCGCCGGAACGTTGTCCTGATAGCACTCCGAGATCGAGGCGTTTAGCCCGGAAGAGACCGCCGATCCGCGCAGCCACTTCACATGCCCGTCACCTAGAAGATAGTTCGAACCCTGCGAATGTCGGCCCAATCTGTTGACAAACTGCGTCGTAGAGGGGTTGGGCGGCTGCCTATTTCCGAGGTAGCCCGTCTCGTACTGGTTCTCGATTCGCGTATTCCAGTCGCGCTGGGCGTAGAGCCTGTTGTCGAGTCCGATGCTGGAGGCTGAATAGTTCCGTCCGGTCTTGGAACCGGGATCGCCGCCCTCGCGTGGATCGTTGACGTTCACCAGTACGCCGCTCACTTCGAACAGCATCACGGTGCGTACCGGGGAGCTTAGCAATGCCATCGCCACGCCGGGCGGCGGGGGACTACTCTCGTCGTCTTCCGTCCCGGGGACCGCCACGAAGTTGACGTTATATCCATAGGACACCGGCTTTTCGTACGGCAGGGCGGTCGCGGTTAGGTCGGACGGGCAGCGATAGATGTCCGTGTTCTTGGTATAGGGCGAGCACTGGCCGGCCCACCCTTCTCCCGCCCAGACGCGCTTGCCCGCGATAACGCCGAGACCCGCCGGAAACTGCTCGTCGTAATCCTGCGCGTATTGGAGGATCGCAAGCCCGAGCTGACGTTCGTTGGATAGGCAGACCGTTTGCCGGGCCTTATCTCTCGCGGTTGCGAAAACGGGAAATAAAATCGCGGCTAGAATAGCTATAATTGCTATAACTACAAGCAGTTCGATCAGCGTAAAGGCTTTGAGCGAGCGATTCATTGAACGTGGTCTGTACTGCATGTCAACTCTCCTCGGAATAACTACCTTTTGAAATCGTAAGCTTAGTATATCAGAGGAATCCTCTCTTCCCCTGCTATTCCGCTTGCATTTGAGTACCGATTGTTCTCTTCTCAACATTGTTTTGTGCCGTTCCAACTTAGTACATGCGAACGGGCGACTAAGGGAGTGACAACCCAACTTTGGGACTTATAGGAGACATGTATGAGAAGGCTATTGGCAATCTTAGGAATGGCGGCGCTTATGGGGGCCGTTCTTTGCGCCGGGGCTCATTCCGCGGCGGCGCAGCGTGGTGGTTCTGGAGGTGGTGGGGGTGGTCGAAGCGGAGGCAGAACGCCGCTCGTATTCGACTATGCGCCGCAGATCGGAAAGTATACTCCTACGGCGTCGGGGTCGTTTCTGATATCCACCTATGTCACGACGCTGAGCATCGACCTCAAGCTCTCGACTGTAGATCTTCCCGACGACACGCAGCTTACCATTACCGTTTATGCGCGGGACTACTTCAACAGCGCGCCCTGGCCGACCCAACTCGCAGGAACGATGACCATTCTCGGTCGAAAGTGCTTCCTGAATTCGAGCGCCCTCTGGACCACCGCGCCGGGACGTCTGCCGGTAATAACCTCGGTAGTCGTCACTGCTCCCGACGGCACGGTCATTGTAAGCGGCCATCCTTAAACATTGCCCGCGCAACGAGTTTAGCGACCATAAGCACTACCAATAAGTGCCATGATCCCATAAAAGCATACGCGCCCTGCCCCCCCCGCAGATGGCTCGCGCGTATGATTGGTCGCAACCGAGGGCGCAGTTGACCGGCTGCGCCCTCGGATTTTCTATACAAGCCGGTTCGCCCCTCGATCATCCACCACCGGTACTTCACGGACCCCTAATGAAATTGCAAAGTATTTTTTTTCAAACCCCAACTTTTTATCCATGCTGCGCCGACTTAGCCAATAGAACGGCGACCCGGTGTTTGGGCCGCCGCCAGACGAGCAGCGATTTTTCACAGACAAGGAGCATAGAGACAATGAAAAAAGTACTGGAGTATGTCGGCTTGATTATGTGCGTGAGTGCAATCCTAATTCTATCCGCGCCGGCGCTGGCGCGAAAGAGTGGCGGCGGAATCGGGGGTGGCGAGAGTATCAAAGTAAACAAGTGCGAATATGCAGGGACGGAAGGATTTGTCGAGCTCCTGATCAATGCGGGCAGCTCAAATTCAACCGCGCATCTCTACGCCTATCTTCCGTCGGGAGCGTACCTGGGCGAAGTACGAAACGGCGGTGGCGGCAGATACGGGGGCACCGTCTTTGTTGCGTATTCGGTTCCAGCGACCATCACGATCAATAGCAGCGCCGGTGGCGCCGTCACCGCGCTGTGTGTTCCGTTCCAACCATAGTCGACGATCAAGACTCTTGTACGTTGCGTCGCCGTGTCACGCTGAACACGAATCCTTAGCGCCTTCCAAACAGAACGCCTGGCCGAAAAGTCAAACGAAAGAAGAAATAAGATCATGCAATCGAACACCAGATTTACGATGGGGCTGTTGCGACACGCTCTCTTCGCCCTCTTCATCATGATCATTGCGATCATGATGATGGCCGCTCCTGCCGTCGTACGAGCGCAAAACCTCTATATCTCCGACGTCGGTACATACTGGTCGCCGCAGGGTTACGGGACCATCAACAAGATCACTCCGGATGGCACGGTGAGCCTCCTCGCAAATCTGCCCGTTGCCACCTATCCTGAAGGTATGGCCTGTGACAGCGCCGGCTACCTCTATATGGTGGGAGAGGTGAGCAATGTCAACGGCCAGCTTATCAAAAGCCAGATCCTAAAGATCTCGCCTGACGGCGACGTAAGAGTTTTTGCGACCCTGCCTCTTGCCGCCATAACGGGTCTGGCCATTGACCGAAATGACAATTTCTACGTTGCAGATTTGACGTTCGAGCGGGTCCTTAAGATGACTGTCGACGGCGTGATAAGCGTCTTTGCGGTCCTGCCCACTGGTACCGGACCGTCCGGACTGGCCTCTGACAGCAGCGGAAACCTCTACACTTCGGATTATAACAGCTCTCAGATAAGCAAGATCACGCCGGATGGCTTGGTGAGTCTCTTCGCAAATCTGCCCGCCGGATCCTTTCCGGAAGGGTTGGCCTTTGACGGCAGCGGCAATCTCTACACAGCCAATGGCCAGACCTTCCAGATCAGCAAAATCACTCCCGATGGCACGGTGAGTGTCTTTGCGACCTTGCCCGAATTCACATTTCCCAGGTCTCTCGTCTTTGACGACAATGGTAACCTCTGCGTGAACTTGGCCTCTGGACAGATTGTCAAGATCGCTCAAGACGGCACGATAACTCCCTTCACCATCGGCGCAGGCGGGTCTCAATATATGGTTGCCGCCCCGGTTCTCACGCTAAGCCCCATAGGGACCGAGGGCGGTTTCTCTGCCGGCGGCAAAGTTTGGCTGAACATTCCCGCATCTTCGCCGGCGGCTACAGTTTTGCTGAGCAGCAGCAATTCCTCCCTCGTGGCCCTGCCAGCGTCCCTGACCCTCCCGCAAGGCGTCACGGCGATAAGCTTTGCGGTGCAGACTGCGCCCGTGACCGTGACGACGGTGGTCCCCATCACGGCGACATACAACGGCACAACGGTTTCCGCCAACGTAACCTTGAGCCCCGCACCGGTCATCTCGATCTCGGGACTGAGCGGGACAGAAGTGGGCGGCGGCAATTCGATGCCGGTGACCGTTACTCT
Organism: Chthonomonadales bacterium; assembly: GCA_038229495.1. Lineage (GTDB taxonomy): Bacteria > Armatimonadota > Chthonomonadetes > Chthonomonadales > CAJBBX01 > JBBROJ01. The sequence continues at coordinate 5,830 of JBBROJ010000122.1, read as the reverse complement.
GAACAACTTCCCGCGGTTTCCGGCCGGCGCTGTTATCAGCCTCACCAGCAGCGATACGGGCACTCTGCAGATTCCCGCCACTGTGACCGTGCCTTACGGCGCTTTCCGCGCGACGGTGATGGCGACAACGTCTGTCGTGAGCACGCGCAAGAGCGTTACCTTGACGGCTGCCTACAACGGCTCGACATTCGCGACCACGGTGTTTGTGAGAACGATCCCAAAGGTGACCATCACGCAGGCGGACTACTTCACCGACACGCACGAGTTCAAAGTGGCGGCGACAACGACCACTCCCGCCACCAGCGCGATCATGACCTTCGGCGGCAGCCCGGACGCCGCGCCGCTGGGCACGATGCAGTTTGAGACGAGCGTCTTCAAAGGCTCCGTGTTCCTCGGCGCCGCTCCTGTGCAGGCAACTGTGTGGGATTCGCTCGGTGGCGCGGCGACGGTGGCTGTGCGCTTGAAAACCAGCGCGGCGGGCGGCGGCGGCGCCACCACCACCTACAAGCTGACCCTGGTGACTAACGGTAAAGGCACGGTAACGGCCAGTCCCGCGGCGTCATCTTACGCCGCCGGCACCGTGGTAACCCTCACAGCCACTCCCGCCGCAGGTTCGCCCTGGATCGGTTGGTCCGGCGCAGTCTCGGGCACAACCAATCCCACGACGGTGACCATCACCAAAGATACATCGATAACGGCTAACTTCCGGTAGCCCAAACCCAGGATTACCGCAACCAGCCGCACAGAAGCGGGAGTGGAAACACTCCCGCTCTTTTTTCGCTCTGCCCGCGCACCGCCCATTCGCCTATAGGGGTATTTCGACATGAATAATGCGGGACGGTAGAATTTCGCGGATCAGAGCCTATTCTTGCTTCCGAATGACGGCCCAGATTCCCATGACCCCGGCGAAGATCGATAGCGCTCCGACCGCCAATGCTTCCCAGCCCTGGAACGCGGAAGTGGATCATAGACTGTGGACGAGCGTACCCGTCCTCATCGCGGACAAACCTCGCCATCCCATATAGACTCCGTTTGCTACGAACAGGGCGCATAGGAGGAGCAGGCCCTTCTTCGAGGTCTTAGGCTGGTAAGGCATTGTCACCTTCCTATCCGGCAAAGCGCCCCTGCATTCCTGGCCCCGGAAGTTCCAGACCGCGCCAATTGAATCCTGCCCGCAGGAGGCGCGGTGCATCTTTCGGGGTTGCAATGAATCTGGCGGCAGACACGCCGCTCCCCTTCAAAACGCCCGTTCACGGTTTTGACAATAGTGTCGTCATAACCGGAACGAACGCTCGGCCGACTCGTACTGAAAAGAGAGCCACAAAAGAAAGCGACAAAGAAAAGAGGGAGAAACAGCTATGAGTACGGAACTGATTATCGTGATCGTGGTGTTGGTGCTTCTGTTCGGAGGAGGCGGCTTTTTCTGGAGAGGCAGGCGACGCTAAAAAGAACAGCGCCACAATCGCCGCTTTTGTATTCCAACGCGAACACCGGTCCCGCTCACGTCTGGGTGCGATTTCGGCGCCTTGGCTTGCAATTCCTCCAACACCCTTTTAGCGTTATAGTTCAGAGTTGGTGATAGCGATTTGCCCGGAGACCCTCACCCCCCATCCCATGCCCCCAAGTAGAGGGGAATGGGTGACTGGTGCTAAGCTGCGAGCCCTTCGCTTAGGCTCGCCCGCTCCGCAGCAAGCGCAGCGCGGCCTGAGCACGAGAAGGACGAGGGCCGGGAGAGGGGTGCGTCGTCCTCGAAGAGCATATACGGGTATACAGATGGGCAGAACGATTCACCCGATTGGAGGCGGGAACTCATGAAATTCGGTCACCTGCTGGTGATTACGCTTCTGGCATATTCCGTTGCCGCAATGGCGCAGGAGCCGGTCATGAACCTCTATCCGGGGGTCGCGCCAGGCTCGGAAAGCTGGACCCAGAAGGAGATCGAATACCTCAATGGCAAGCAGCGGATGATCAGGAACGTGGTCCGGCCGACGTTGACCGCCTATCTGCCGGAGCGCGCGAAGGCGAACGGCACAGCCGTCATCATCTGTCCAGGCGGAGGATTTCGGTTTCATTCCTGGGACAGTGAGGGAATCGAGGTCGCCAAATGGCTGCGTGAGCGCGGGATAAGCGCCTTTGTCCTGAAGTACCGGCTAGTAAACACGGGATCGACCCCGGACGAATTCCAAACCCACCTCGACATCCTCTTCGGCAGGAAAACGGCAAAGACCGACGCATTAGACCCGGGGCAGCGCGAGAAGATACAGTCTGACTTGAAGGCGATTCCGGGCCTTGCCTCTGCGGATGGGCGGCAGGCGGTAAGGCTGGTTCGAGAGCGCGCGGCGGAGTGGGGCGTTGCGCCGGACCGCATCGGGATCATTGGCTTCTCTGCTGGTGCAGCGGTGACCATGGGCGTCGTCATGGACCACGCCGCCGAGAGCAGGCCGGACTTTGCCGCTCCCATCTATGGAGGCGGAACAGGCGGCGCGCCGGTTCCGCAGGACTCGATGCCGCTCTTCATTCTTGTCGCAAGCGACGACGGCGCCTCCGCCGGCAGCTTGAAACTCTATTCCGAGTGGAAAGCGGCGGGGAAACCGGTCGAGCTGCATATCTACTCTAAAGGCGGCCACGGCTTCGGTATGAATAAGCGCGGACTTCCGGTCGATACCTGGATCGAGCGATTCGGGGATTGGCTGGGGTCTATGAGATATTTGAAGGCGAAATGATCGTACAGAACAACTGCTCTTTAACGCGCCTGTTACCCGCGTCCCACCACCACTGCCCGATGACCGGGTGTACGAACTAGCTGGTCGGAAACAGAATCGGTTTTAGAATTGGAGTCATCCGGTCCAACTCAGCGGAATTATGTTTTAGCAGGAAGTGACTCCACTTGTCTCGCGTGGTCCCTCGGCACTCTCTCGCAAGATCTTGCCCAATCTGCTCATAGCTCGTGCCTATTGCAACCTTTAACCTTTCGGGCTCCGATTCCACGCCAATAACAAACACGCGATCCGCCAGGCTTTTGGGGATAAAGGCCCTCATCTGTTTCATCCGATCTACGGTCTGATCGTCGAAATCGACTAACAAGACGATATGTTGGTTCGGATTCCCCGACATCAGGCCGCAATGAATCTGCTCAAATTCGTCTCGAACCTTCCTCCATCCGCCTGGTGGCGGCAGCACTTGGACAGCACGCAGATTTACCAGTGAATCCAGAACGAAACCATTGGCGATTTGACGGTCCGCATCGTCCTCGGGAAGGATATAGACGTAAGGCAAGAATTTGTTGACGCTCATGGTTCAATGTCATCGCGAATCAGCGCGCCGATAAGGTCGCCACGAATCGGCTCTTGTAAACCCGCGATAGGACGTATCTGCGTCGGTTCAAGGTGGCTGCGCCTATATAGTAACAGTGTGTTTTCGTCCGAAAACTGCCGGATTGCCTCTGGGTTATGCGAAGTGACTAACAGCTGCCCTTGTTCCTGGAACGAACGGCGAAGAGTCATAACGAAATGGCCAACTTCCTTGAGCGACAGATAATTATCCGGCTCATCCCAGAAGCAGAAAAACGGACCTGACGCCTGATTGGCTGCCAGGACGGCTGCGCAGACGAAAAAGCACTTTTCCCCGTCTGAAAGACCACTCAATGGAAGCGTAAGCGACGCGCCTTCCTGTTGGAATTGTATAGTTAAACTCCTAAAATCAGTGCCACTGAACGGGTTTTTGAATTCCTTAAAATCAGGCATGACACCTTTCAGATACTTGTCGATCTGTGTGTAGGCGGCAGGCGCGAGTGCCAGAAGGCCGGAAAACCATTCGCCGAAATTCTTGACCTGCCGATCCGGAAACAGCGTTTCTCCTTCCGATTCTCCTGTGATGAGGTAGGGAATGGGAGCAAGAATGAGCATATTGGCAAGCCATGCCTTAAAGGTATTCAGAGGATCCGTTGGCGATTGGGCCTGAATTACGGGGAGTGCTGCGAGATGCCAATCGACGAGAAAATTGGCGGCAGCTTCCCTCCTCGCGTTAGCGAACTGAACCTGAGAGGATTCTCTGGAAAATATGAGTTTACCCGCGACAGAGAGGCGTTCCTCGCGAACTCGAAGTTCCTTAAATCCTTCCGGTAACTCCAGAGCAAGGACATACTCGAATACCTTGTCTCCGATGTCTGCTTCAATTTCGAAGCGGAGCGGTGCGCCGGAACGCCCGCGCGGGAAATCTGCGGGTCTTACAAGCTGGCTAACCCGGTTTGTGCCTCGCGCGAGGGACTGAAGCACTTCCAAGGCCGAGCCTACCGTCGATTTGCCCGATCCATTCTTACCAATCAGGAGCGACGACGGCATATCGGCGATCAGCAGCTCGAAGTTCTCAAGACATCTGAAGTTGTGAACGTAGAGGCGTCTAATCATAACGCAATGATACCGTGTATTCCCATATTACGGCACAACCGCAGCCGAATGCGCATCCCTTCGTCAATAGCAAGCCTGCTCCACGTCCACCCACTGCCCTGTGCGGGCCGACTCCAGTACGCTGTCCAGCACAAGCTGAGTATGCAGAGCGTCCCGGAATGTAGGCGATGCAGGTTGCCCGGTCTCCAGCCCCTTGAGGAAATCGGCCAGCGTGTTCGTGAAGGTGTGCTCGTAGCCGATGGTCGTTCCGGGAACCCACCAGTTCTTCATGTAGGGGTGCTCAAAGCCGGTCACGTGGATAGAGCGCCAGCCATGAAGGTGGGATGGGTCGCCGTGGTTGTAGTATTGCAGCCGGTGCGGGTCCTCGAGGTCGAAGTAGACCGATCCGTCCGCCCCATTCATCTCCAGCGTGTTGTAGTTCTTTCGCCCGCGCGCGTAGCGGGTCGATTCGAACAGGCCGAGCGACCCATTCGAGAAGCGGCACATGAACTGGCAGGCGTCGTCGATGGTGACTGCCTTTCGGAGCGACGGGTCATCCTGATGCGCGCGCTCCTTGACGAATACTTCCGTCATTCCGACTACGGAAGTGATCGACCTATTCAGCCAGAGGGCCGTGTCCACCGAATGGGAGATCAGGTCGCCGGAGACGCCAGCGCCGGCCTCCTCCGCGTCCAGCCGCCAGAGGGTCGCGCCGCCCAGCGGCAGATCCGGGTCGATGGTCCAGTCCTGCAAATACTGCGCCCGGTAGTGAAAGACCCTCCCCAGCCGTCCCTCTTCCGCGACCTGCTTCGCCAGGGCGATTGCAGGCACGCGCCGGTAGTTGAACCAGACGAGGTTCGGCACGCCCGCCCGCTCGATCGCTTGCGTCATCACGCGCGCCTCCGCCCCGTTCATGGCGAGAGGCTTCTCGCAGAGAACCATCTTGCCCGCCTGCGCGGCAGCAATCGCAATGTCGCGATGGGAGCTGTTGGGGGTGCAGATGTCGATTGCGTCGATGTCGCCGCGCGCAACCAGGCTGCGCCAATCGGTCTCGACCGATTCCCATCCCCAGTTATCGGCGAACGCTCGAACCTTTGTCTCGCTGCGGCCGCACACAGCTTTCAGTACGGGCTGGCGTTCCAGCGGGAAGAACCGGTTCACCTGGCGATAGGCGTTGGAATGAACTCGTCCCATGAACCCATATCCGACTATTCCGATTCGCAGCGGTTTTGCCATTGCTCACCTTCGCCTAGTAAAGCCCAATACTGTTCGGTTAATGTAATTTTCGGGTAAACTATCCCCAAAATCGTTCTGAGAGGAGAGTTTGCCCAATGCCTAGGAGCCTGTCCATGAATTAATTTGATTGCCAAAACAGGAATTGTGCCTGTCGCCGTATAAGTATTGTGACATGAGCACACGATATCAGCCGTACTCGCCCGAACAGC
>JBBROJ010000121.1:0-15734 GCA_038229495.1 Chthonomonadales bacterium | reverse complement strand
GATTATGAAGATGATTCCCGGCCTCGGAACCGCTGTCAAAGACATGGACATGCGAGTGCCGGAAGCCGCGATGAAACGCCAGGAAGCCCTGGTCCGCTCCATGACCGCCGCGGAGCGGAGCGACCCGGCCCTTCTCAACGGGAGCCGGAAAAGAAGGATTGCCCTGGGCGCGGGCGTGAGCGTCCAGGAGATCAACGAGTTTCTCAAGCAGTTCGAGATGATGCGGCAGATGATCAAGCAGATGACCGGCGGCAAAGGCTTCAAGAAGTCCAAAGGTCCCGGCGGACGCCTGCGCATGCCATTTAAGAGATAGTTTCCAGTGATCAGTAGTCAGTGGTCAGTAATTGGCCGAACGACGCTGACCACTGACCACTGACCACTGACCACTGACCACTTAGGAGAAGACTTTGCCAGTAAGAATTCGTTTGCGACGCATGGGGGCCAAGAAACGCCCTTTCTACCGACTTGTCGTGGCCAATGGCACCGATGCACGCGATGGACGGTTCATTGAGACGATCGGGTACTACGATCCCTGCACGGAGCCTCCGATCATCAAGGTGGACGCCGACAAGGCGGCCCACTGGCTGAAGTGTGGCGCTCAGCCGAGCGACACCGCTCGCGCGCTGCTGGTCAAGCAGGGAATTTTGGCCGGAAGAACCGCTCCGGCAAAGGCGGGCGCGGCACCGGTGGCAGCAGTAGCAAATGTAGCAGTAGCATCAAATGCAACAGCAGCAGGAGATGTAGCAGCAGTGGCAAATGTAGAAGTAGCAGCAGTAGCAGCAGTAGCAGTAACAGCAGCAGCAGTAGCAGCAAAACCGGGTCGCGCGTCTCGCAAGCCCGCTGAGACACCGCAGGCCGCAGAATAGCGGCAGCTAGCCCGCCGAACTGCCATATCCGTCGGCGATTCAGGCGGCAACGAACAGAGATCAGGAGATCATGACTACACAGGGGGAAGACTCACTCAAGGCGTTCATTGAGTATCTAGTCCAAAATCTTGTAGACGAGCCTGAACACGTGTCGATCACCGAGGTTCCAGGCGAAGAAGCAACGACCTACGAAGTGAGAGTGGCGCCGAATGACCTTGGCAAAGTGATTGGAAAGCAGGGGCGAATTGCCAACGCGCTCCGTACGGTCGCCAAAGCGTCCGCGATGAAGAACAAGCACAAGGTTTACGTAGAGATCGTCGCGTAATAATCACTACTTATTGACTCGCCGTCACGGTAGCGGATTCGGATGTACCGCTTCCTTGCCGGAATTACTCTCGTAAACGCAGTAGACGCGGTAAATGCACACGTAAATGCAAATGCTGGACGATTGGACCTGGACAGTGGGCGAAGTCGTTGGAGTATTCGGGATTCGCGGCGAGTTGAAGGTGCGTCTGGAGACCGATTTCCCGGACAGATTCGCCAAACTGAATAAGGTCTGTCTTCGTCCGCCATCGGCGCAGCCTGCTCTTTATGAAATCGAGTCGGCGCGCCTTCACAAAACACAGGTACTGCTCAAGCTGAAGGGCGTCAATTCGATAGAGCGAGCGCAGACTTTGCGGGGCTGCAGAGTGCAGATTCCACGCAGCGACGCGGTCCCGCTCCCGAAGAACAGCTATTACGCGGCCGACATAGTCGGCATGGAGGTCGTTACGCGGGACGGCAAGGCGCTCGGCAGACTGGACAAGGTGTTGCAATACCCAGCGCACGATCTCTTCCAGGTAGGCGAGGTCCTGATTCCCGCGGTCAAAGAGATGGTGATAGAGATGGATACCGCAAATAGAAGGATTGTGGTGGTCCTGCCGGAAGGACTGCTGCCACACGACGAGCCGGAAACGGCTGAGTAGCAGGGTGCTCCGAATCGACATTGTGACCATACTTCCAGAGATGGTCGAACAGGCTCTGAATCACAGTATTATCAAGCGGGCGCGCGCAGCCGGGCTGGTTCAGATCAACGCAGTCAATCTGCGTGACTATGCTGCGGACAAGCACCACACAACGGACGATACTCCGAGCGGCGGCGGCGGCGGCATGATTATGAAGGTCGAGCCGATCGCCCGAGCGCTTGACGCACTCAACGCGCTCCGTCCCGCAGACCAGGGCTGCCCGCCAAGCCGGATAATCCTGACGGACCCGCGGGGCGAAACGTTCACGCAGGCAAAGGCGCGCGAGCTTGCCGCCGAACAGCATCTTATTTTTTTGTGCGGGCATTACGAAGGCGTCGATGAGCGCGTGCGGGAGCGCCTTGTTACCGACGAGCTGTCCATTGGAGATTACGTACTGACGGGCGGCGAGCTTCCGGCGCTGGTAATGGCAGACGCGATTACCCGCCTTCAGGCGGGCGTGCTGGGAGATGCCGAAGCGCCCGACAAGGATACATTTTCCGAGCCGCTGTTGGAGTACCCGCAATATACGCGGCCACGGTCGTTTCGCGGGTGGGAGGTGCCGGAGATACTCTTCGGAGGCCACCACGCGGAGATAACCCGGTGGCGACGCCGATTGCAGATGGCACGGACGCAGGCCAGCCGGCCAGACCTGTGGGATAGATTTGAACCGACGAAAGACGATTTGAAACTCTTAGCCGAAGAGTCGGAAGCCGAAGGTCAGGAGCCTGCTTCGCCGCAGTCCTCTCTCGACACAGAACTCTAGACTCTAGACTCAATAAGGAGCCATTACCGTGAGCACCATCATAACTGAGATAGAACGCGAGCAGCTGAAAGAGAACGTGCCGGTCTTTCGGGCAGGCGACACGGTGCGCGTTCACGCAAAGGTCATAGAAGGAAACAAGGAGCGGATTCAGGTGTTCGAGGGCGTAGTCATCGCCCGGCAAGGCTCCTTGAATCGGGCCAGCTTCACAGTGCGCAAAATATCCCATCAGGTTGGCGTGGAGCGCAGCTTCCTTATCCACTCTCCCCGCATCGACAAGATCGAAGTGATTCGCCGCGGCCTGGTCCGCCGCGCCAAGCTCTACTACCTGCGCGACGTGGTCGGTAAGAAGGCGCGTATCAAGGAAGATCGGTCACAGGGATAGGCGTCGGGCGTGAGGCGTGAGGCGCGAGTGCTCGAAAGCTCACGCCTCACGCCTTGCGCCATGCGCCTGGAGCGCTACCATGCAGCCCCAGGAAGTCGGCGCAGGCGAAATACTTGCGAATCTGAGTGTCGGCCACATTGTTCTGGCCGCGCTCGTTCTGACTGTTTTCCGGCTCCTGCTGATTCCGCAGCGCGCGTCCTTTGCCAGAAGCGCGGCGGAGCTCATCGAATCGCTGCTGGTCGCGGGCGTGCTTGTTTTCCTCGTTATCCGGCCCTTCCTCCTGCAGGCTTTCTACATTCCCTCCGAATCGATGGAACCCACTCTGATGGGACATGAGGCCGGGTATAACCTTCAGACGGATGAGAGTCCCCCATCGTCCATTCACGACAAGCTGTTCGTGAACAAGCTTGGATACCACCTGGGAGAGCCGCGGCGAGGCGACATCGTCGTGTTTCGCGCGCCCAAAGAGGCGGATATCATGGCGGAGACGGAACACCGCACCCCAGTTGAAAACGTATTGATAAAGAGGCTGATCGGAGTTCCCAACGACACGATTGAGGTAAAGACCGACGATAAGGGAGTTATGCGGGTATTCCGAAACGGGACGGCTCTGGACGAACCGGTTTGCATCCCAACCGCCGCCAACGAGCCCTGCATTAAGGAACCATTGCAGAATCCTCAGCCGGATGCCGCCAGGTTCGGCATTCGAGAACCGTTCAAGCCGCTGAAGCTGGGGGCTGACGAGCTGTTCGTGATGGGCGACAACCGCAATCACAGCAACGACAGCCGGTTCTGGGGCGTGCTGAAGCGCGACCGGGTCATCGGCAAGGCTATATTCATATTCTGGCCTCTTGGCCGGATCCATATTCTTCACTGATTTTATGAGGGCACAGGAAGCGGCGGGGCCTCGACCCAGGGCTATGAGCGCATCCAAAGCCCCGGAGTCTCCATGCACACGCAGGAAGTCGGAGCGGGCGAGCTGCTCGCAAATCTGAGCCTTGGCTATATCGTCCTCGCCACATTCGTCCTCACCGCCATCCGGCTTATTCTCGTCCCCAATCATGGCTCCTTCGCCCGGTCCGTCTCCGAGCTGACCGAGTCACTCATCCTGGCCGGAGTGCTCGTCTTCCTGGTGATTCGCCCTTTCCTGCTTCAGGCATTCTTCATTCCAACCGAATCCATGGAGCCGACACTGCAAGGCCACGAAAAGGGATTCAATGCCCGCACGGGGCAGAATTATCCGAACACGGTCCACGATCATATCTTCGTCAACAAGCTCATATACCGCTTTCGCGACCCAAATCGCGGAGAGATTATCGTGTTCAAGGCCCCGAAGGACGCGGATATCGACGGCGGCTACAAGAACGAAAACATCCTTATAAAGCGTGTAGTCGGCGTTCCGAAGGACCGGCTGCTGGTAAAGGACGGCAAGTTGTGGCGAAATGAAAAGCCGGTCGATGAGCCGACGTGCGCCGACGATACCAAAAACGAGCCGTGCATCAAGGAGCCGATGCAGCCCTATCAGTCCGGGGACGCCAAATACGGCGTAACTGAAGAGCTTACGCTGGGCGCGAACGAATACTTCGTCATGGGCGACAACCGCAACGCAAGTCTGGACAGCCGCTTCTGGGGCGTTGTAACACGCGACCGGGTTATTGGCGAAGCTTCGTTTGTCTTCTGGCCGTTCGGCCGCGTGCGGATTGTGCGCTGAAAATCGATCAATGAGTAAATGAGTAAATGAGTAAATGAACAGACTTTACATTGACCCATTGACCCATTGACCCATTGACCTATTGACCCATTGACTGGTCGACATTCGCATTAACATGGCGCAAAAACCTGCAATAGACTGGTGGCTGGAGGAGCGGGCCGCGCGAGAGCGCGGCTTTCGCGTTATTGCGGGCATCGATGAGGCGGGGCGCGGGCCGCTGGCGGGACCGGTTGTCGCGGCATGCGTGATTTTGCCGTTCGAGACCGAGTTGAAGGGCGTCAGGGATTCCAAAACGCTCAAGCCGGAACAGAGGGATACGGCATTCGATCTTATCATGGAGAGAGCTGAGGCGGTGGGCGTGGGAATGGCGGAGCCACCCGAAATCGACCGGATGAACATATTGCGCGCCACGCATCACGCAATGCGGTGCGCGGTCGAAGCGCTCCCAGCCAGGCCCGATTTCGTGCTTATCGACGGGCTGCCCGTTCACCCCTTTCCCATTTTGCAGCGCGCGCTCGTGAAAGGCGACGGCAGGAGCGTTTCCGTCGCCGCCGCATCCATTATCGCAAAGGTCACGCGAGACCGGCTGATGGCCCGGTATGACGCGGAGTACCCCGCTTACGAATTCTCTCGGAATAAGGGCTACCCGACCCCCGAGCATCTGGCTCTTTTGAGGGAGCACGGCCCTTGCGCAATACATCGTCGGTCTTTCGCTCCCGTCGCGGCCCTTCTTCCGCTTCTTCCGCTTGAAATTGCGCCCGATTCGGGGGAGGTGAGCATGTCCCTGTTCGGAACCAATTCGCGGCAGGTCGGAGACAGTGGAGAGATTGTGGCCTGTGCGCACATCCGGCGTATGGGTTGGGAGGTGCTGGCAACCAGGTATCGCTGCCGGGAGGGCGAGGTGGATATCATCGCGCGAGACGGCGAAACAATCGTGTTTGTAGAAGTAAAGGCCCGGAGAGGACGTTCATCTCCCGCCGAAGCCGTGAACGCAGTAAAGCGAGCGCGTCTCGTAACAGCAGCGAAAGCGTGGCTCTATGAGACAAGCAACCCCGATGCCGACTGCCGATTAGACGTCGTCGAGGTGATCTTCGGAGCCGACGGAAATGCCCGCGTCAACGTACTGAAGGGCGCGTTCGCTGCAGGCGAGTAGGAGAGGGGTCGTTGGGTCGTTGGGTCGTTGGGTCGTTGGGTCGTTGGGTCGTTGGGTCGATGCGTAGCTGGGTCGTTCTTCCGACTACCGGCTCCCGACTACCTTTACCTCACGCCGCCTGTGCGGGCGGCTCCATTTCCGACTCGAAAGCTTCCGCTCGCGGCAGGCTGACTTCGAACACGGCTCCGCCGTCGTTGTACGCTCGAATCGCTCCATTATGCTTCTGAATAATCGAATGGCTGATTGAGAGCCCCAGCCCCGTGCCTTTTCCTGGTTCCTTGGTCGTGTAGAAGGGATCGAACAACCTTGATGCCGCGTCATCTGATATTCCGGTGCCATTGTCCCGGAATTGCAGCACGACTCTGCCCTCGTCCGTCCGCGAAGAGATAGTGATGCATGCGTCCGAGCGGCCCTCCGTCGCGTCGCGAGCATTGGAAATGAGATTCAGAAACACCTGCTCCAGCTCGTTGGTGTCGCCGGAGACCCACTGCGGCTCGACGTCCATCTGAAGATTGACTATTACGTTGTGCGCTTTCAGCTGCTGCCCTATGATGACAAAGCAGTTGCGCACTATCTGATGCGCGTCCACGGTCTCGAACTCGCCCCGGCTGGCCCGGCTAAATGTCCGCAGATGGCCGATGATTTTCATCATGCGCGACGTTTGGCCTTCGATGAGCTTGAGGTCCCCATGCACATCTATGGATAAACCCGGCTCGTCGAACATCTGCTGCGCCAACCCGCGGATAACCGCCACCGGCTGGTTTAGCTCGTGGGCTACTCCCGCGCACAGCGTGCCCAGCGCCGCAAGTTTCGCGGACTGTACCAGCTGCGCTTCCGCCCTGCTAAGCTCGTCCTCCGCCTGCTTGCGCTCCTGATACTCCGCCTGAAGAGCAGCGTACGCTTGTTGCAGCTCAGCGGTTCGTTCCTGCACGCGCACTTCTAATTCCCGGTGCGCCTGCCGTAGGGCGGTTTCTGCCTGAACGCGGTCCCCTACCTCGCCCACCAGGACCTGCCTCTGTTCAAAGAACGTTTCGATCAACCGGGCAAGCTCGCCATATTCCGTCGTGCTGCTCTCCATCCCCTCGAGATGAGCCGTATCATGTGTCTTCAGGCTCGCGCAAAGCCGCGTGAGCGGCGTGCGTACCCAGGCGTGCAGGCCGCAAAAGAGAATGGCGCACACCGCAATCGCAAATCCCGCGAAGATGGCAAGCGCTGCCCGCGCCGATTCATGGAAAAGCTGGAGGGAGGGTACTTCTCCTGTAAAACGAAGACGGGCCGCCACGGCCCCGCTGTAATCGGGCAGAGAGATGACGTACCTATAATGAGAATTCATCGTCATGCCGCCGACGGTATCGGTTCCATTGTCCAGGTACAATTCCACGCGGCAACCGGTGAGATCGGCCAACTGATTCCGATACGCGGCCCCCCAGAGACGCCCAACAAACATGTATCCGAACCAGGGGCCAGTGCGCGCCGGATCATTGCTCCTATGCACCGTCGCACCGCGTATTTCGAGCGGTCCGCCGGAGGTTGATACGAAAAAGTGACAGAATCGACTGTGCTTGAACAGCCGCTCTATCTGGCTTGCCTCCAGCGGAATGTCTGCCAGCACTGACTGCGCGGAGGCATAAGTCGAATAGATTTTACGCGAGCGACGGTCATATACCCATACCGCGCTCGCCTTATAGGTCGAGAGACTCTGCTGAATGTTCTGGGCCGCCCATTTCAGATCCCTGGCGCTAATGAAACGCACCATGTCGTCCCGGTAGCTGTAATCTTCGGCGAGAGTCTGGATGGACATGCCATTGAGCTCGACGAGACGGCTGATTGCCTGCTGCCTGTAGCGGTAAGCGGCAGCTGCAAGGTCGCCGGCCCGCCTTGCCTCCCATATGTGCCATGCTATACCCAGCATCAGGAATGCCGTCATGAGCAGCATGAGCAGGCATGTTATCTGACCTCGTATCGTTCGCATTCACCTTGCTCTTTTGCACTGAAATCTGATTTATCACATTGGGACAATGGCTGATTGGGGACACGATAGTTTACCTATCGCCGTGTCGCTGGAACGTTCGACGCTATGGTTAAGGTCGGCATTCGGCGCGCTCTTCATTACAGCAATCGTGCGGCAATTATGCGATGTTCAGCTAATTACTGGGCTGCGTGGTTCATGCATGCTGTTAGCCGGAGCCAATTGCGGAGGAGAGCGGCCCCCGCTCGTTGAAAGTGTTGAAAGCAGTCCGGCGTCCACCCAAAGCAGGAGGAGAAACTATTGCTTCGCATACCCGCCCTCGCCATTTTGTCTGCCCTGTCTCTCGTTGCGTCAGCTTCATCAGCTTCCATTAGCGCCGATAGGAGTCCAGGGATTCCCAGGAATCCAGGGAATCCGTTTCATGCCTTCGATCTTCGCTGTGAGTACGCGAAAAATCCAATCGGCATCGATTCGGCCCATCCGCGGCTAAGTTGGAAGCTGGAATCTTCGCGGCGAGGCGATGAACAGACAGCGTACCGGATTCGCGCGGCAACCGACGCCGGCTTGCTTCGACGCGGCGCGCCGGATATGTGGGACAGCGGACACGTAATGGGCAGTCAGTCGATTGGCGTGGCGTACGCCGGGAAGCTCCTGCAATCGGGCCGGAGAGTATTCTGGACCGTGCAGGTCTGGGACCGCGAGGGAAGGAAGTCGCGCGAAAGCGCTCCGTCGTGGTGGGAGATGGGGCTGGTTGAGGGCAGGGACTGGCAGGGACACTGGATTGGCGACGGCCGGCCCGCTCCCGCAAAGGACGAAGAGTTTTATGGCGACCGTCCCGCGCCCTGCTTCCGCCGGGAGTTTGTGGTAAAGAGACCTATGCGGCGTGCGCGCGCCTATGTGACCGGCCTCGGCTACTATGAAATGACTCTTAACGGGCAAAGAGTTGGCGACCACCTCCTCGACCCCGCCTGGACGAACTATGACAGGAGGGTGTTCTACTCCTCCTATGACGTGTCCAAGCTGCTGAAGCAGGGCCGCAACGCCGCCGGACTCCTGCTTGGAAACGGCTGGTATAACACGCTCCCACTCCGCATCTTCAGCCGATTCAACCTCCGCACAATACTGCCGACGGGAGAGCCTCGCGCCCTGCTCCAACTAAATATCGAGTATGACGACGGTTCGCGCGAAGCGGTGGTAACGGACGAGAATTGGCGGGTCGCGGAAAGCCCGATCCGTAGCAATAGCCTCTATCTGGGCGAGATTTACGACGCCCGAAAAGAGATGCGAGACTGGGACCTTGCGGGGTTTGACGACCATGCGTGGAAGACGGCGGCACAGGTAGATGCTCCGAAGGGCAAGCTCATGCCCCAGCCCCTGCCTCCAATTCGGGCTGGGAAGTTAATGCAGCCCGTGAAGGTGACGGAGCCGAAGCCCGGCCTCTATATCGTGGACATGGGCCAAAACTTCGCGGGTGTCGCTGCATTTAGATTCAACGCTCCGGCGGGCACAACGGTCAAGATCCGGTATGCCGAATTGCTTAACCCCGACGGCACGCTTAATCCGCTCACGTCAGTCGCCGGCCAGATCAAGAATGGAAACGGCGGCCCCGGCGCGCCGCCGATTGCATGGCAGACAGACACCTATATCTGCAAAGGGGGCGGCCCGGAAAGCTGCACGCCGCGATTCACTTGGCACGGGTTCCGCTACATCGAAATCAGCGGTCTTTCCTCCCCGCCATCGCTGTCATCTATCGTGGGCCATCCGCTCCACAGCGACGTGGAATCCGTTGGCGAGTTCGCCTGCTCCAACCCTCTCTTCAACCGGATTCAGGAGATGGTGCGCTGGACGATTCTCAGCAACATTTTCAGCGTGGAATCGGACTGCCCGCACCGCGAGCGCCTCGGTTATGGCGGCGATATCGTTGCCGCCGGCGAAGCGATCATCTACAACTTCGACATGTCGCGATTTTACTCGAAGGCCGTGGACGACCTGGCGGACTCGGTGCGGCCAAACGGCGGCATGACGGAGACTGCGCCGTTCGTGGGAATCGCGGATGAAAGCCTGGGCGAAGGGGCGGGACCGATAGGATGGGGCACGGCATTCCCCCACCTTCAATGGCAGCTCTACCAATACTACGGCGACCGCGCCCCGCTCACAACCTATTACGACATGACCAGGGCGTGGATACGGCTGTTGGAAAGCCGGGCCGACGGTGGAATTCTGGTCAACGGAATCAGCGATCACGAGAGTCTCGTGCCCAAGCCCGTACCGCTAACCGGCACCGCGTTCTACTACTACAATGTCGAACTGGCAGCACGAATCGCCGGAACCCTCATGCACAATGCGGATCTGGCGCGATACGAAACTCTCGCTCAATCTATCCGCGCGGCCTTCAATGGCCGCTTCCTGAAGCCGGAGACGGGGGCCTACTTTACAGGAACACAGGCATGCCAGGCATTCGCGTTGTATATGGACCTGGCCCCACCCGCGCAAAAGCAGGAGGCTCTCGCCGTTCTGGTGAGGGACATCATGGACAATCACAAGGGCCACCTCACCACCGGAATCTTCGGCACCAAATATATGCTGAACGCACTCACGGACACGGGCCGGGCAGACGTTGCATATGAGCTCGCGAATCAGAAGACTTTTCCCGGCTGGGGATATATGCTTGAGAACGGCGCGACCACGCTCTGGGAGCATTGGGCGAAAGAGGAGCGGGTCTATTCGCATAACCACCCCATGTTCGGCTCGATCAGCGAGTGGTTCTTCAAGGGGCTCGCCGGAATCCGCCTAGCGGACGCCGGCGTTGAAGGGATGCGGCAGATTCGAATCGCGCCCAATGTTGTCGGAGACCTGACGTGGGTGCGCGCAAGCTATGACAGCGTTCGGGGGCGCATATCCAGCGCATGGAAGCGGGACGGTGGCAGCTTCGTGCTCGAGGTCGCGGTGCCGCCGGGAATCCAGGCGGCAGTGGAGGTCCCAGCCAATGATCCCACCTCGGTAAAGGAAGCGAACCTATTGGCGCGAGACGCGGAGGGAGTAAAATACGTGGGGGCACGTAATGGGAGCGCCATCTTCCACGTTGGTTCCGGCGTCTACCGCTTCACCTCCGTTCTGCCGCAAAAGTAATTGGGGCCGCGGCCGGTGAGTGAATGAATTCACTCGCTGTCTCAGGCGCTCGGACCAGTGGCGCGCCCGAGAACTCTGGGCCTTCTGCCAATCGTCCTCACGGACGAAAAAAACACTTATTCAAGAGGTCTATTGCCGGTTAACGGGCCCGCCTAAATCGATTCTGGTACGAAAATGAGGCTCTATACGTCAGGATATCGCGATTCGGTGACCGATAAGAGGCTGCCACCCGAGCTCTTCTATGGCGAGCTGCCCGAAGATGCCGCGGTCGCGGATATACGGTCGCACCCGTACAGCCCGTTCGCGCCTGATTATACCGGCTCCGGGGTGAATGCCGCGGTAGATAGATGGAAGCCCGGCATCAAGACTTTCCACAATCTGCGCGCCCTCGGCAACACGCATCGGAACGCGACTGGAAAGCGGCGAACGCCGCCGGTTTACGTAGACGAGGAGCGCGGATTCGCGCAATTGGAAGGGTATCTGCACGAGTACACCTCCGTAGTGATCTTCTGCGCGTGCTCCTACCAAACCATTGATGAGACGGCTCATCGATGCCACCGCTTCTTCGTCGCGGAGGAGATGGAGCGGCGGATTCCGGACATGGAGGTCGTCCATTTACGTTTGTCGCTAGAGCAAACGAAACCCGTGCCGGACGGCCAGAATCCACCCCGTAAACTTGACAGCCCCTAGCCTGGGTGCTATACTTCCACGCAGCCGGAAGGGCGGACTTCCTCGCCCTTCTCCTTTTTTGTCACTCTCTGAAACACGATTCTTTCCGGCGGTGCGCAGGCAGGAACTCGCTCCTCTGCCGCCCATGAGGCCAGCCAACGCATGGAAGAGCCTTGTATCGATCCGCTCGACCCAATCGAGTCAATCGATCTATCGGAGGTAGAGAGCCTCATCAAGCTCGTCGAATCGCGCGGCCTCTCCGAACTGGTGGTGCGGGAAGACGGCCTGAAGATTACGATACGAGGTGCGGGCTACACGCATCAGTATCGCGCAGCCTCGGCGACGTCCACGCTCGTGGATGAAGCGCCTTCCGCCCAGGAATCGCTCTATGATCTCACGGACGCCTTTGAGGAGTACGAGCCTCCCATCGAGGTACCGGAGCGCTTTGCGGTCTCGTCACCCATGGTAGGCGTCTTCTATCGTTCGTCGGGGCCTGATACCGGGCCATATGTCGAGACGGGCGACCACTTGGACGTTGGCCAGATTATCGGTCTCATCGAGGCGATGAAGGTTTTCTCCGAAGTGCCGTCCGAGGTGTCGGGCACGGTGATAGAGTTCGCATCTCCGAATGGCCAGCTTGTGCGCACAGGCGACCCGCTAATCTATCTTACGCCCGATTAACAGGCAATAACTCTCCGCAACAAGCCCCACCCAGCCGACAATTGTACCTAACTCTTGGTACTTGGCATTGCCAATCCGGCCGCGTCAGTGAATGGATGAAAAACGCTTCAAAAGACACACTTAATATTGGCATACTGGGGCTCGGCGTCGTCGGCTCCGGGACCGTGGCGCTCCTGAACCAGAATCGCGCTCATATAGAGCGCAAGATTGGGGCGAAGGTCTTCGTGCGCCGGATTGCCGTGCGCGACCTCGATAAAAAGCGCGCGGTGCAGGTTGACCGCTCCCTTCTCACAAACAATCCAACCGACGTGCTGGACGATCCCCAGATCGACATCGTCTGCGAGTTGATTGGCGGCGTCAGTCCCGCCCGTGAATATGTTCTGCGCGCGCTGCGTAACGGCAAGCACGTCGTCAGTGCAAACAAAGAGTTGATCGCGAAAGAGGGCCACCAGATTATCGAGGAGGCCGACCGCAGGCATCTCGATTTCCAGTTCGAAGGCGCGGTCGGCGGTGGAATCCCCATTATACAGCCGATGCGCAACGCCCTGAGCGGCAACCGCATGCTGGAATTGATGGGAATCGTAAACGGCACGACCAACTACATTCTCACCAAGATGACGCGAGAAGGCGCCGATTTCGAGCCGACCCTTCGCGAGGCGCAGGCACATGGTTATGCCGAAGCGGACCCGACCAGCGACATAGGCGGGTTCGACGCGCAATACAAGACCGCCATTCTCAGCAGCATCGCGTTCAACTGCCGCGTAAATGTTTCCGACGTCTATGTCGAGGGCATATCCCACATTACGAAGCGCGACATCGAATGCGCGAAGGAGCTGGGATATGTCGTAAAGCTGCTCGGAATCGCACTCCCTGTCGGCGATGACGCCCTGCAGGTGCGCGTCCATCCCGCGCTTCTCCCCTTCGCC
The DNA here is from genome assembly GCA_038229495.1 of Chthonomonadales bacterium. Classification (GTDB taxonomy): domain Bacteria; phylum Armatimonadota; class Chthonomonadetes; order Chthonomonadales; family CAJBBX01; genus JBBROJ01. The sequence continues at coordinate 2,481 of JBBROJ010000121.1, read as the reverse complement.
CATCCACTCGCCAGCACCAATGACGTGTATAACGCGATCTATATTCGGGGCGACGCCGTAGGGGACGTAATGTTTTATGGGCGGGGGGCCGGCATGATGCCCACCGGCAGCGCGGTGGTCGGCGATATTGTGGACGTGGGCAGAAATATCCTGGCCTGCTCCACCGGCCGCGTGCAGACCAACTGTTTCGAGGATCGCGCGATACTCCCGATGAGCGCCACTGAAACGAAGTACTACCTTCGAATGCTCGTTAGAGACAGGCCCCGAGTTCTCGCATCCATCGCGGGCGTGCTGGGCGATTACGACGTGAGTATCGAGTCTGTAGTGCAGAAGGCCGCCTCGCACGATGAAGCGGAGATAGTATGGGTCACGCACAAGGTCAAGGAATCGAATCTGCTCGGCGCGCTGAAAGGTATCGGCAAGCTCGACAGCGTCATCCGTATAGAAAACTGGTTACGCGTAGAAGAGTGAAAGCTATTTTGGATTTTGGAATTTGGATAAGCGGCGAGCAAGTGAATTCATTCACTTGCTGTCTCAGGCGCTCGGACCAGTGGCGCGCCCGAGAACTCTGGGCCTGCGGCCAACCGTCCTGCCGGACGGAAATACCACGCAGTTGGTCAATTTATTCCATCTTCCGTCTTCCGACTCCCGACTTCCGACTTCCGACTCCCGACTTCCCCTAAATTATGTTCGCTCTCCTCGTCAAGGTCCGCCTGCTTAGCCTCTTCAACGTAGCGCGTCAAACGACGACCAAAAGCGTCCTGGTGACCGCCGGGCTGAGCGCGGTCGGCTCCGCGCTGTTTATCGCTGTCTATCTGGGCTTCCGGCTCTTTCTCAGCCTCTCCATCAACCGGCAGGCCACCGAAGAGCTGATCGTAGAGATTTTCTACTTTTTGTTCCTTTTCCTTCTGGCAGGCGCGGTCCCGTTCGTCGCCTCTACCCTTCTTCAGTCGAGCGATTATTTGCTCCTGCTCGCCTCCCCGGTCCGTCCGCGCGCCCTTGTGGCCGCCAAGCTGCTGGACGCCACGATAACAAACTCGCTCCAGTTCACGGTGATTGGCATCCCGGCGATTGCCGGATGCGCGGTCACGATGGGAATTGGCGGCGTCTGGTGGCTTTTCGTCCTCGTGCTCACGCTGCTCTTCGTACTGGTGCCTGCTCTCGCTACCGCCCTAGCGCTCCTGGCCTCCCTCTCGCTGTTCGGCATGCGGCGTGTGCGGCGCGCCATTGCTTTCGTGAATCTTACAATGGCGGCGATTGTATGCCTCACCATCGTGGTGCAGGTAAACCGCCTTCCGATTCGCCACGGGTTTGGTTTTTCGAATGGATCCGCGTTCCATCCAGACGGAATCGCGTCATCGCTATTGACCTCCTCGCCGTCCGCGCATGCAAGCCCGTCCGGCTGGTTTGCAAGCGCGCTAATCGACGTTGGATTGGGCCGCCCGATTAGCGCGCTCAAGCGGCTCGCCGGGATAGCCGGAGTGGTGGCGGCGCTATTCGCTCTCTGTACTCTGCTGGGCGAGCACCTGCTGGTGTCCGGATCATTGGAAGGAGAAGACGAAGGAGACGCATCGCCCGTCGCCGCCAGATCGCGGGAGACCAATCGGCCGGGGCTGCGCAGGCTGGTCGGCGCGCCCATATTCGCGATTATGGCGAAGGACTTCCGGTTCATGGCCCGCGATTCGATTCTGCTCGGGCAGTTGGGCATGCCGATAATCCTCTTCTTCGTGCCATTCGCGCTGGCTATGCAGGAATCGCTTCGCGGCCTGGCATCCCCGGCGGAGCTCTACTATGTTGCCGTCGGCATGACCGGATTCATCTTGTTTATGCAGACTTCGATTCTATCCCTGTCCAGCATTGGAATCGAGAGCCGAAGCTTTTGGATGCTGCTATCATCGCCGAACGCGGCTTCAGTAGTGCTGTGGGGAAAGTTCCTGTCTAGCGTTGCCGTCTCCGCTGGCGTGGGCTGTGCACTGACTATTTTCAACGGCCTGGTGTTCCGCGCGGGACCAGCGGGCGTTGCGTTCCAGTGCGCGCTGATCGTGGCCGTGTCGATGGCGCTGTGCGGCCTGGGAGTTGGCCTCAGCGCGTCGCTGCCGCGATTCGTCTACGAGAATCCCGCGCACCGGGTCAGCCCATGGGCCCTCATTCTGGGGTTCTTTTCGACTGTATGCTACCTGTTCGCGTCCACCGTGACGCTGATTACAACTTACCTCTTGGCCGCTCATGCAGAGGAACGACACCTGACCATCTACCTCTCGGGAGCGGGCGTTTTTATTACGATGACTCTCGCCTGCGCGCTTATCCCGCTGGTCGTGGGCGCGCGACGCCTGAACGGCTATCAATGGACACATTGAGGAGGGCAACCAGTCAATGGGTCAATGGGTCAATGGGTCAATGGGTCAATGGGTCAATGGGTCAATGGGTCAATGGGTCAATGGGTCAATGGGTCAATGGGTCAATGGGTCAATGGGTCAATGG
>JBBROJ010000120.1:0-15740 GCA_038229495.1 Chthonomonadales bacterium | reverse complement strand
GATTCAGGGTCCTGCACGATGCCATAGTGAATCGTATGGGAGGGCAGGGAGGAGGGCGATCCCGCGCGCGTTTTGAACAGGCGGCCGGCAATGGCGAATGCCCGCGGCCCGGACAGCCTAACAATGCCAACGCCGCCCTCGCCGGGCGGCGTCGCAACGGCGGCAATTGTGTCGTCGAGATGGAGCATGGGAGGGTCAATCGGTCAATGGGGTCAATCGGTCAATTGGTCAATGACGCAGTCGCTCATTTACTCATTGACCAATTGACCGGTTTACCTGTCGCGGTCTTCCCCCTACGCCTTTTTGAGATTCGCGAAGCTTTGCAGCATCCGCTTGACGCCGATATTCGGGAAGGCGACGGAGACCTCTGTGTCGTCATCCTTGTCTTTCACGCTGACGACCACGCCCTGCCCGAAAGTTGCATGTTTCACCTTCTCGCCCGGCTTGAAAAGATTGTTTCCAGAGGCGGCGGCTTTCTCCTGCCTGGGCGTCGGAGGGGCTGTTACCCAGAGGCGACGGGTCGCAGGCACCCTCGGTCGTTGGGTTGTTGGGTCATAGTCCGCTTCCGGGATAAAGGAAGAGGCGGAAGGTTTCCTCCCACCTTGAAACAGTTCGCTCGGAATCTCCTTTAAGAATCGCGAGGGCGCGTTATAGGAGATCAAGCCGTAGAGCGTGCGGCGATAGGCGTGGGTAACGTAGACCTCCTCCTTCGCGCGGGTGATGCCCACATAGCAGAGGCGGCGCTCCTCTTCCAGCTCGCGATCCGATTCCATCGATCTTATATGCGGGAAAATGCCCTCCTCCAACCCTACGAGGAAGACGACCGGAAACTCCAGGCCCTTGGACGCGTGCAGCGTCATCATGGTGACCGAATCCATGGCGCGGTCCAGGCTGTCGAGGTCCGATACAAGCGAGACCTGCTCGAGGAACGAGCAGAGCGTGCGGTCGTCCGATTCGGCCTCGAATCGCGTGGTAACTGTCATAAGCTCTTTGACATTCTCTGCGCGAGACTCCGATTCAATAGTCTTTTCGGCCTCCAGCTCGGCCAGATATCCGGTCTTGTCGAGCACCGCTTCCACCAAATCCGTGACGCGGAGCTTCTCGCGTTCGGCGCGCAGCTCCATGATGAGGCTCGCGAAGGCCGTCACCGATCTTCGGGCGCGCGGAAGCAGATTCGAGAGAAGGTGTGCCTCGGTAACCACGTCCCACAGCGATCGGCCCAGCTCCTGAGCATAATTATCCAGCGCGTCCACTGTGGTCTTGCCGATGCTGCGCGCCGGCACATTGATGATTCGCTTCAGGCTGACCGAATCGAGCGGGTTGTGAAGCACGCGCAGATAGGCAAGGATGTCCTTGACCTCCTTGCGCTCGTAGAACCGCACGCCGCCCACGATTTTGTAGGGCGTGGAGAAGTTGAGAAACACCTCTTCGAACATGCGGGACTGCGCGTTAGTGCGGTAGAGAATCGCGAAGTCGCCGTATTTGCGCCTGCCTTTGGCAACCTCCTCGGCAATCCTGCGCACGACGAAAACCGCCTCCTCCTGCTCGTTCTCGGCCTCCTTCTTGATGATCGGCTGGCCGTGATCGTTGTCGGTCCAGAGCCGCTTGTCGGCGCGGGTTCGATTCTGGGAGACAACTCCATAGGCCGCGTCCAAAATCGTCTTGGTGGAACGATAGTTCTGCTCCAGCTTGATTACCTTCGTCTCCGGATAGTCTTTCTCGAACTGGAGAATCAGGCCGACGTCCGCACCGCGAAACAAATAGATGCTCTGGTCGTCGTCCCCCACCACGCAAAGGTTATGGTGTTCTTGAGCGAGCAGCTTGAGCAGCACGTACTGAGCGTAGTTCACGTCCTGGTACTCGTCCACCATGATATAGCGGAATCGGCCCTGCCACCGCTCGAGCACCTCTGGCCGCTGTTGAAAGAGGCGTACCGCGGTCATGAGCAAGTCGTCGAAATCCAAGGCGCGATTCTGCTTCAGTTTGTCGCGGTAAAGACTGTAAACCTTCGCAACCACCTGCTCGAAGAAGCCGTGAAAGTGGATATGGAACTCCTCCGGCGGAACCAGCTTCTCTTTGGCGCGGCTGATGTGAGAGAGTATGGCGCGCGGCGCGAACTTCTTGTCGTCAATCTGAAGCTGCGTCAAACATTCGCGGACAAGGGTCATCTGATCGTGGTCGTCATAGACCAGGAAGTCCCGCTCCAGCCCGATCTTGTCGCCCGATTCGCGCAGTATCCGTGCGCAAGTCGCATGGAATGTTCCGACCCAGATGGAGCGGCTCCCCTCGCCGACGAGATTTCCGATCCGCTCCTTCATCTCCTGCGCGGCCTTGTTCGTAAATGTAACCGCCAGAATGTGGCGCGGCTGAACGTGCTTCTCCGCAACAAGCCACGCGACACGGTGGGCAAGCACGCGAGTCTTGCCGGAGCCCGCGCCCGCGAAAATGAGCAAGGGGCCGTCCGTATGCTGGACTGCTTCTGCCTGGACCGGATTCAGTCTGGCAAGCAGGGGATGAATAACTTCCGTAGACAAATTGCAACTCCTCTGCCCTATTATAGCCGAACGCGCAAACGCGCGGAAAGGCTTTCTCGATTCGATGTTTAATGACACAGGATTCCGGCCTCTCCGTCGCAAATTAATCTACAGCAAAGCAAAACTACTCCGGTTCTAAATCAAATCGACACATAGAGGTGACACCACACACATGAAACGTCTCAAATTCGTACCCGCAATAGGGATCGCCGCGCTCGCGCTGATGGGCGGCGCGCTGCTGGCGCAGCAGCAGAAGGACACGCTGGGTTATCAGGACACGCCGCTCCTGCCGGATAGCAAGTGGCACGTCCACGATGGGCTTCGTCCCCAACCGAAAATAATCGATCCCGGCACAGCCAGTACGCAGGATGCGCCCGGCAGGCCGCCGTCCGATGCGCTCGTGCTATTTGACGGCAAAGACCTGTCGCATTGGCGCGATACCAAGAACGGACCTGCAACGTGGACCGTCGAGGACGGCGCGATGGTAATCAAGCCCGGCTCCGGCTATATTCATACCACCGATGAATTCCAGGACATCCAGCTTCACGTGGAGTGGACCTCACCAACCGAAATCAAGGGCAACGGACAGGGGCGCGGCAACAGCGGGATCTTCCTTTACGACCTCTACGAGTTCCAGGTGCTGGACAGCCACGACAACCCAACCTATCCCGACGGGCAGGCATCCGCGCTCTATGGGCAGTATCCGCCCCTCGTAAACGCCTCGCGCAAGCCAGGCGAGTGGCAGACCTACGATATCTTCTTCACCGCGCCCCGGTTTAACGAAAACAAAGAGCTTGCAACCCCCGGCTACGTAACAATCGTACATAACGGCGTGCTTGTCCACAACCACGCAAAAATTCTCGGCCCGATGATTCACAAGCAGTTCCCAAAATATGTATGGCATCCTGCGAAAGGCCATCTCTCGCTTCAGGACCACGGAGACAAAGTGCGATTCCGCAGCATATGGGTAAGAGAGCTGAAGGACTACGACCAGCCGTAAGGACGGTGAACGTGGCGCGATTCCGCGCCAATGCCCCATGCAGTGTGGTGTGGGCAGGCTCGGCGATTGATTCATTCGGCCGCCTTGCTTGACACCTAACGTATTCGAGACTAGAATAGGCGTGTCAGTTCTACGTGCCGCTTATGACACACACTTATGCGCTATTAAGGAGAAAAGGTAATGAATCGATTCCTTGCCGGAGCCGCAATGCTGCTCCTCGCCACCTCCGCCTTTGCGGCGGAAACCGTGAAGGTGACCGTGGGCCACATGTGCTGCGGAAGCTGCAAGGCCGCCGCGACCACCGGATTGAAGACCGTGCCGTGGGCCGATTCCGTGACCATCGACGGAACGGTCGCGACGGTTGTAGCAAAGGGCGACCAGAAGGTGGACGTCGTTTCCCTGCGAGACGCGCTCGCAAAAGCGGGCTTCCCGGCGAAGGAGATTATGGTCTCCGGGCCGGTAACCTTGACCGTTGCCCATATGTGCTGCGCCGGCTGCGCCAACGACCTTAAGGCGAAAATGGCGGAGTCGCGAAGCAAGATTCTCGACAAGGACAATGTCAAGATCGACCAGGCGGCCAGGACTATTACCATTCAACCGATGGCCGGGCAGACCATGAATATCATCCCGCTCCTTCACCAGATGGAGAATGCCGGATACTCGGCAAGCAAGTGCACCATCACGACAGCGGCAGCCCGAACCTCGATTCGCGCGGCCACCCGCTAGTATCGAATTGGGCGGCAGGCTGTTCTCTGCCTACCGCCCAATCTCTAAATCCTAAATCCAAAATCCGCAATCCAAAATCCAAAATCCAAAACACGATGAGTCGTAACCCCCTCGAAGAATATCGCCGCTCCCAGCGCGCGCTCCGCAAAGATTTCGACGCGTTTACGTCGGTGCACTGCGCCACCTGCCCCGCCCCCTGCTGCGTCCGGCCCGCGCGAATCGCTCCAACCGACCTGCTGCTGGCCGAAGCCACGGGCTGGCGCTCCAAAGTAGACGCCTTCGCTGAGGGCGACTCCATCCAGCAGGCCGCCGGTCGCGCAGCGCTGGCGCTGGGCGGCGCGTTCGAAGATCGACCCAACCCGCCTTGCGAATACCTCGGTTCGACCGGATGCACTTTCCCGAAAGACCTTCGCCCCTTCGGCTGCACCGCCTACATCTGCCCCATCATGCGCGACCGATTGGATCGCAAGACATTGGGCCGCATGAAACGTCTCGTTCGCGAGCTGGAGGGCGCGCACGACACCCTCATGATCTACTTGCACAAGCGGCACGGCAAGAACCTCGAATCGGATTTCTAACCCGCGACGGAGGCAAGCGTAAGGCACAGTTGCCAAAAGCAGGGCAACCCACCGGTACGCCTGCGAGCGAGTGGATGAATTCACTCGCTGGAGGGCCTTCGGCCAACCGTCCTCAGGGACGGAAAACCGCTTATGCAAGAGATCTAATGTAATTTACCGTCCGGAGGACGTTTAGCCGAAGGCTCCCCAGACACGCGTTTTACACGCGTGGTACGGTACGCGTTTTACACGCGTGGTACGGTACGCGTTTTACACGCGTGGTACGGTACGCGTTTTACACGCGTGGTACGGTACGCGTTTTACACGCGTAGCGCTATGCGCGTTTTACACACGGGGACCTAATTTGACTTTTCACCCCCGCTGGCGTATACTCCGAATAGAAACAGTCCCTTGTGGACCGTCCCCATCCGTTCGTATCCATGATTGATGCCCGCTACCGAAAAAACATCGATATACCACTCATCCTTCTCACGCTGCTAGTCGCGGCGATGGGAATCCTCACGCTCTACAGCGTTTCGCGCGATGCCGCCGTCCACTACTATCAGAAGCAGCTGATGTTCTTTGTCATCGGCCTTTTCGTAATGGCGGGCATGGCGACCGTAGACTACACGCGGCTGTCGCGATTTGTCCAGATTCTGTATGGCGCGAATCTCACGCTGCTGCTTATTGTGATGTTTTTCGTGCCCAAAATCAAGGGTGCGCAGCGGTGGATACCCATCGGCGGCTTCCAGCTTCAGCCGTCGGAATTTGCCAAGCTGATCATGATCATCTGCCTCGCCGTCTATCTCCAGCGCAGGCTAGAGACGATTCGCCGACTGCCCACGCTCCTTGGATCGCTGGCATACATCGGCGTTCCGATGCTGCTCATCTTCAAACAGCCGGATCTGGGTACCGCGCTCGTCCTGATGACGATCTGGTTCGGAATGACCTTCATCGCGGGCGCTAAGCTCAAGCACCTGGCCGCGCTCATCATAATCGGGGGTGTTCTGTTCACGGGCATGTGGAAGTTTAACATCCTCAAGCCCTATCAGAAAAATAGGCTGTCCGCATTCATCAATCCGGAATGGGACCCGAAGGACGCGGGCTACCACGTTATTCAATCGAGAATCGCGGTGGGTTCGGGGCAGCTATGGGGCAAGGGGATGGGTAAAGGTACGCAGGCGCAGGGCCGCTTCATACCAGAGAATCACACGGACTTCATCTTCACGGTTATCGGCGAGGAGGGCGGATTCATCTTCTCGGCGCTGCTTGTCGCATTATATGGCGGCCTCTTGCTTCGTGGATCGATGACAATTGTCTACGCCGAAGATATGCTCGGCAAGCTGCTGGCCGCCGGCATCGTCTCCATGTACGCCTTCCATATCGTGGTGAACATCGGGATGACGATCGGAATTATGCCGGTCGCGGGCGTCCCGCTTCCGCTCTTCTCGTACGGAGGCAGCAGTCTCTGGCTGAATATGGCCGCGGTAGGACTACTGCTCAGCATCGGCATGCGCCGCCACCGGCTCGTATTTTAGACGCCTTGCCAAATGGCTGTCAAAACGGTGACGCCAGGTTGCGACGACAGGAGTATAAGGGGAGTATAAATAGTATCAATGGGATTGGCCCGCTCGCTCGCCATCCCGGACAATCCCATCCAACACCGCAAGTCTTGGGCGATTCGCCCTCGTTGCTTATGCCGGAGAACATCCTATGCTGCTAATTTCATACAATATCTGGAAACCCGCCGTCGTACTGGCAATGAGCGCGTTGGTTTCCGTCACTGCCGCCGCTGCGCCCGCCCGTCCGTCCGAAAAAGCGCGCGGAGCAACTGCGCCGGCCTCCCTCACGCCATCGGCAGCGCTGGCCTTTCGAGATACATCCGGGCAGGCGTATGGGCCTTCCACGCTTTCAAAGGCGAAGGCCACCGCGTTCATTTTCACCTCGACCGAATGTCCCATTTCCAACATTTACACTACCCGAATCAAGGAGATGGCGAAGGACTACAGGCCACGGGGCGCGCAGTTCTTCCTCGTAAACTCGAATACCGGGGACACGCTGGAGCGGGTAAGTCAGGATGCGAAGCTGCGCGGCTTCACGTTCCCAGTGATTAAGGATGAGGGCACGAAGCTTGCCGACCGCCTGGGAGCGCGCTGCACTCCCGAAGTGATTATTCTTGATGCGACCGGCGAGATGCGATACAGGGGCCGGATCGATGACAACAAGGATCGTACTCGGGTTGTCCGACAGGACGCGAAAGAGGCGCTTGAGGCTGTTTTGACCGGCAAGCCCGTGAAGGTTCCGCGAACCCTCGCGATGGGCTGCGCCATCTTCCGAGGCTCGACGCTCCCAAAATCTGCCGGCACCGTCGGAGAAATCACCTACGCAAACGACATTGCGCCGATTCTGAACCGCAGCTGCCTCGCGTGCCATCGCACGGGCGAGGTCGGCCCTTTCGCGCTGGAAACCTACGCGCAGGCCCGAACGTGGTCCGCCCAGATAAAGGACTATACGGCGCGGCGGATCATGCCGCCCTGGAAAGCGGTGCCCGGACATGGCGAATTCCACGACGCGCGGGTGCTGACGGACGAAGAGATTGCGCGAATCGCCCGCTGGCATGCGACAGGCTCACCCCTGGGCGATCCGAAGAGCGTTCCCCCGGCGCCCCGATTCGTGGAATCGAGGGAATGGTCGCTGGGCAAGCCCGACATGGTGGTTCAGCCTGCCCGCGCCTATCATCTGGAGGCCGAGGGGCCGGACGTCTATCGCAACTTCGTGCTGCCGGTGGACTTCAAGGAGGAGCGATTCCTCTCCGCCATGGAGTTCAAGCCGGGTAACCGCGCCGTCGTGCACCACATCGTGACCTATTTCGACCCCACGGGCAAGTCGGCGGAGCTGGACGGCAAAGAGAAGGACCCGGGCTACACCGTTCCGGGAACCGGAATCGGAATCTCAAACGCGGCCTGGGGCGAAGTCTGGGTTCCGGGCCGGACTCCTCGATTCATGCCGGAAGGCGTCGCGATCCGGATCCCGAAAGGCTCGAAGCTGGTCATGCAGGTGCACTATCACAAGAACGGCGCGCCGCAGGCCGATACGAGCCAGGTAGCGCTCTACTACACCAAGGGACGCGTCGACAGACAGGTGATTACGTGGCCGCTCGGCAACGCGACATTCGAGCTAAAACCGGGAAACAGCAGGCAGTTGGTGAAGAGCTGGTTCTCGCTGCCCGCAGACGCGCACCTGCGCACCATGTTCCCGCATATGCACCTGCTCGGCAAGGAGATGAAGGTCACCGCCACCCTGCCGGACGGTACGGTGAAGAGCCTCATTTGGATCAACGATTGGGACTTCAACTGGCAGGAGACCTACGTCTATAAGGAGCCGGTCGCGCTGCCCAAAGGGACCAGGATAGAGGTGGTGGCGGCCTACGATAACTCCGAAAGCAACCCGCATCAGGTGCTGCACCCGCCCAAAACCATTCGCTTCGGCGAGCAGACCACGGACGAAATGTGCTTCGCTATCATCGGCCTGACATTCGATCAACAGAAGCTGAATATCACACCGCCCGTCCAGTCACCGTAATAGCAACGACATTTCAACCGCGAAGAAGCGAAGAACGTCAAAGGCCTCCGGCAAGAAGTAGCTGCGAGGAAGCTGGAGGAGTTTTCCTTCGACCCAATTTGGATGGTCTTGACACCGGCAGACATGGAGGCACAGATGCGCACCGACAGGCAGCTCAGGATCGTCGTGCAAGCGACCGGAATGTACTTCGCGGCACACAGCGTTTTTAATCTGCTCACGGCTGTGACGCGCTAGATCATGTTTAGCCTGCTTGAACGCTCAAGCGGCGGCATAACCGTACAGCCCCCCACGCGCCCGGTTCTCTTCTATGGGTTGGTTTACGCAGCCCTGTTGCTAATCCCCGCATGGGCGCTCTTAGCGAAGACTGACTGGTTCACGCGAGCAATCGCGGGTATGTCTCGTGAACGGGACTTGACCGAGACTGAAAATCTAGAACTTTAATTCGGTTCCGATAGGCTTATGAGCGCCAAAATTGTGAACTATGACTTTCAAAAAGGAGCTGCCATGTTAAGCGTGCGAGCTTACGCGCTATCCGTCCTGACGGTATTCGTTTCGATAGGCGTCCTCCTCGCGGTCAATGCCGTAACCGCTCAAGACGGTCCCGGCAAATCGGCGGCAGAGGGCCAGGCGACGGAGCCGCCCTTGTCGGACGCGCGGCTGACGGTTCATACGCTCCTCCGTGAAGACATCTTTGCCGGCTTCCTGGAAGGTGATATGAAGCGATTCGCCAAGGGCGAGAAGAATATCGATCTGCTGATGGAGAAGCGCCCTGCTCAAAAGGCCAATCTACTGGCATGGAAAGGCGGAGCAGCGCTTTTCCGCGCTGCGCTGGCCAATGAGAAGCATCGCGATGGCGAGTGCAGGCGCAAATATCAAGAGGCGGTCGATCTCCTATCCGAGGCCGGCAAGCTCACTACCGGAAACGACGGCGTGAACGCAGTTACCGGCGGCAGTTACGCGTTGTTTGCGGATCGCCTGCCGCAAGAGTACCGGGCCGCCGCGTGGAAACAGGCATACGATGCATATCGCGCGATTTGGAAGCAGCAGGGCTCCTTAATCCAGGGGATGCCGGTTCACTTTCGAGGAGAAGTCTTGGGTGGGCTCGCCTTAACCGCCGAGCGCACGGGGCATAGCCGGGAATCGGCTGAATATATCGATAAGATGATCGCGATGCTCCACGACACGCCTTATGAGGAAGCGGCCAGGAAATGGAAAGCCGACCCAAAGGCCGCTTCCAGCGCCGGCATCAATTGCATGAGCTGCCACGATACCGGGCGACTCAGCGCGCGCCTGGTCGCGCTTGGCAAGAAATAGTCGCGTCCGCATGTGGGTAACGCCGACGGCTGAGATTCCTATCGGGGCCGTCGCGGTCCCGCCAAATCCCCTCACGGTTTGCGAGACGCCGTCGCCTCACCAGTGAAAGGCGTCGTCGCCCAATAGCGTTTGGATGAAGTTCAATTGGCCGCTGTGATACCAATTGTGTAGGGCGACGAAGCGGCACCTTTCGAAGCGATTCGTTTCGCTATCCTCGTTCTGAAATGGCTCCAGCATCTGCTCTTCAGAAAACCCCTCCGCCGTCGCCAGAAACCTGTCGGACGACTGTTTGAAAGCGGTGATGACCGCCTCCTTGCTGCGAAAATCGGCCGGCGCCTTGATCCAGCCGTCAGGCCAATCGAATAGCTCCTCTCCGCGAATCGTCAAGCCGACGTGATCATTCACCATATTGACCTCATAAACGATGTCGGCAATGGTACGGCACGCGGGTCCAAAGCTCTGACAAAAGGCTTCCTCCGGCAGCGATTCTAGATCCTTCGAGAAGAGGCGGAAGGAGCTCTTCAGCATGTTAACAGCAATCGTCTTCGCGTCTCTGGTAGCGGCCATTGTGGATTCCTTTTTCGCGTAATTGTTGCGTGGATATCTGCCAGGCGTCCCGGACACAGCGCGGAGCATAATGGGCGGCATCGCTCCCGAATTGTCGCCCCAATTTGGACGAACTTCGCACGGATGATGCTGTGTATCTTCGCGTCCCGTTAACGCCTGTCAAATCATAGTCGAATATGGGAGCGGCATTTCGACAACTCGTTTCACATTTTACATCGGTTTCGATTCGGTCAACTCGGAAGCTCGCTGAGGTGAATTCGCTGAAGCATTGCTTGTCCGATTGATTTAGAGCAAACAGGGTCGTGCGCTGCGCACCGTGCGGCACGCAGCTCGGACTTCGCCCAGATCGGCTATCCCCCAGCCTCCAAGGATTGTGAGGCGCTGCGCGGCCGGAATCTCCAGGGATGAGCTGCGACTGTCGGATGTTAGACACGCCATAACTGCGCGAGGGCAATGCTGCGACTCCCGGCATGTCCCGTGACGTGGCTGGTTAACGCGCCGTGCCCGCCGTGGTAAAAATAGCCTTTGACCTTCTTCGTGCCCTTCGTGTCTTCGTGGTAAATAGTATCTTCCTACTTCACGAGCTGCTCAAGGAGGCCTGCGTACTTTTCGGCAATGAACTTGCGCTTCACCTTGAGCGTGGGCGTTAGCTCGCCGCCTTCGATACTGAACGAGGTGTCCACGAGGGTGAATCGCTTGACGCGCTCGAAATCGGCAAGACCTTTCGATTGCCGGTCGATTTCGTCCTTGATCAGCTTGCGCGTCTCCGCGTGCTTGATAAGCTCGGCGGGTTCGAGAGGAAGCTCTTTCAGTTTGGCCCACGTCTTCAGCTTGTCAAAAGCCGGCACGACGATGGCGACGATGGCATTCTGCTTGTCGCCTATCAAGACGATCTCCGCGATGTACGGGCTCTGCTTCAACGCCGCCTCAATGGGCTGAGGCGCGACGTTTTTGCCGTTCGCGAGAACGATAATGTCCTTCTTGCGGTCCGTGATCCGCAGGCAGCTCTCCGTAGTCAGCTCGCCAATATCGCCCGTATGGAACCAGCCGTCCGAATCGATGCTCTCGCGAGTCGCATCCGGCTTGCCGAAATAGCCGCGCATGAGGCTCGGTCCTTTCGCCAGAATCTCCCCGTCGGGAGCGATCCTGACCTGCATCTCGGGCAGGGTTGGACCGACGGTTCCGAACACAGGATTCTCAGAACGATTCAGGCAGATGACGGGGCATTCCGTAAGACCGTAGCCCTCCAGAATACGGACTCCGAACGATTCGAAAAAAGCTCCTGTCTCGGGATTCAGCGGCGCGCCGCCTGTCACGAAGAATCGCGTTCGGCCGCCGACCGTCTTTTCGCGCATCTTGCTCAGCACCAGGCGCTCGGCAATGGCGCGCTTGACCGCGAGAATCGGCCCGATTCCATTCCCCAGGCGGCGCCGCTCCACGCACTCGCGCCCAACGGAGATGCCCCACTCGGCAATTCTTTTATCCTTGCCCTGCCGCTTCGCCAGCGCCTCGGTAATCTTCTCCTGCATGTTCTCGTAGAGACGCGGCACGCAGAGGAATACGGTCGGGCGCACGCTCGCCAGCTCGTTCCCAATCGCGAAGACCCCTTCCGAATAGACGATAAGCGCCCCAATGCTCAGCGGCAGATAGTGGCCGCCCACGCGCTCGATGATGTGGCAGAGGGGAAGAAAGGAGAGGAACACATCGTTTTCATCCAGATTCACGACCTTACGAACGGCATAACCCGTATGGAGGAGCGCGCGATGAGAAAGCATGGCCCCTTTGGGATCACCCGTCGTCCCGGAGGTGTAGATAAGAGTAGCAATATCGTCGGGAGAAACCGTTTCAGCCTGCGCGTCCAGTTCGGCATCGGAGACTTCCGCGGTTTCGGAAGCAGCGCCGCGAGCGATCACCTCATCGAAGGTTATAACACTCTCCGCTTCCATCGCTTCCATCGCTTCCATCACTACCAGATGCTCCAGCGTTCGAACATTCGGACGCAGATCCAGAGCCTTCGCGAGCTGCTTCTTGTCCGATACGATGAGAACCCGCGCGGCGGAATCGGCGACGAGGAACTGAACCTGCTCGGCGGGCAGCGTGGAGTAGATGGCGACCGTGACCACGCCCATGCTTTGCGCCGCCAGATCGGCTATGGCCCATTCGGGACGGTTCTCGGAAAGCAGGGCAATCCGGTCCCCCTTCTGCACGCCGAGCGCGGCAAGTCCCCGCCGGAATCCGCGCACCCGCTCCCACAGCCGGCTATAGGACAAGTATTCGTACTCCTTGCCCCGCTTATATCCCAGCGCCGGGCGAGACCCATACTTCTCCACGCTCTCCCGCAGCGCCTGATAGATTGTCCGTTCCGACATTCACTATCCTCCGAATTATGCTTTGCGCTTAGTTTACGAAAGGACCGTCCGCCCAATGCCTATGGTTCATTGTATCGCGGTCGCGTGATTCCCTTGTGGGCCAAACGTCCCATTTCTCAGGCGGCGAATGGATTTACAATCGGGGGGTTGAAGACTGCGCCGTGTCTTTGCTGGCACAGCGCTGAGAAGCCTCCACGCTGCGCAAACTCACATTCTCTGCTCTACTGGACGCGGCGCAGTGGCTGAATGGAAGTCTGATTCACGACCTTGCCGTCCACATAAACCACGGCGCGGTAGGTGACCTGGTCGTAGCTCGAAACCGGAAACACAGCCGAGGGGACGTAGAGCGGAAAATCGATGTAGTCGGTCGGGTCCCCGTCCGACTGGAACTCTTCCGACACGCTGAGCTGGCCCGCGCTGTTGGCGTAACGGTCCGCCTCCGTCTTGGGCGCGAGCGGGGTCGCCTGGTCTATGCCGTAGAAGAAGACAGCAACGGATCCCCGCTTTCCAGACGCTCCATAGACCCGGAAGTTAACTCCCAGCCGGATGCCGGGCCGCTTCGGGTTGTTGAGCGTCATTTCCTGTGAATCGATGCGCTTGATCTCCACCGTCGGTATAAGCGACCCGACCGGCGCATTCGTAGGAATCTCCGTAAGCGGCGTCTCGATCTCCAGATGCCGTCCGGGCTGCACCTCTATGTAGCGGTCCACCGTCGCATAGGCATTCTTCTCCGAGGGAACCAGCTTCAGCTTATGCCTGCCCGGCGCGACCTGATCGATCTCCTGCGGGGTCGGCCCGTACTCTTTGTCGTCAATCGTAACGGTTGCGCCGGGCGGCAGCGATTTAACGGTAAGCGACGCGGGCTGCGTGGCAGGTGTCTGCTCATCCAGCGGCGGCATGGCGCTGCCGTGAGTGGGAACAGGCGGCGGACCGGGCTTGACGGCGGTCACATCCGTGGCAGCCGCAGGCGTGGTTTTCACGAGGGGAGCCGTCTTGCGCCCCGGCCTCATGCGCACCGCCGCGACGCCCACCCCGACAAGGACGAGGATGACGCCGCCCGCGACAAGCATCTGGCGCACCAGCCGCATTTCGTCGGCCCGGTCGAGGCGGGACGAAACTACCTTCGGGCCGGTTGTCGGACGCGCGCCGCGGGGCGGGCGCATGGGCGCCGGCGGGGCATCGAGCGCCGCCTGAACCGCGTCGTGAATCTGCGCCAGCGTCTCGCGCGCCTCCGTCGCCGACTGGCAGCGCATCTCCTCTTCCATCTCCACGCAGCGTGCAAGAAAAACTTCGAGTTGAGGAGAAAGGTCCGGATTGATGGAACGTATCGGTGGATATTTGAAGGGGGTCGGCGCGGGGTCGCGGCCCGTCGCCATATGATGCAGCGAGGCCCCGAGCGCATAAATGTCGGAGCGAGGATCGGTCTGCCCTCGACCATACTGCTCGGGCGGAGAGTAGCCTGGGCTGCCGTAGAGAAGCGTGTCCTTGGTCAATCCCGCCTGGAAGCGCCTGGCGATTCCAAAATCGATGAGCTTGATGGTCCCATCGTTCTGAAGCATAATGTTGGCGGGCTTGAGGTCGCGGAAAACGATAGGCGGGTCCTGCCCGTGCAAATAGGCGAGAACATCCGCAAGAGATATCCCCCACGCAAGCACGTCGACAAGCGGCAGCGACTTGCCCGACTGCTCGCGCATCAGCGAATCGAGCGTGCGGCCCTCCACGAACTCCATGATGAGGTAGCAGTGGTCATCCTCCACGAAGTAGTCCGTTACGCGCGGCAGATTACGGTGCGAAAGCTGGCCGAGGAGCTTGGCCTCCCGCTCGAATTGACGCACGGCGGCATCGCGCTCATCGGTTGGAATATCGCGCTCGATCATCTCCTTAACGGCTACGATAATGTCGAGGCGGCGGTCGTTCGCGCGGTACACAGTGCCCATTCCGCCGCGCCCGACAACCTCGAGAATCTCGTATCGCCCGCTAAGAATCTGCCCTTCCTTGAGCCTCTGGGAATGCATCCTGTCTCTCCGGCCGTCCGCCTGTTTATGTTTATGTGTCTGCCTGCTCTAGTTTAACATATGTGAGGCTTATTGAACAGATCGCCGGCGCGGGTTGAATCTTGCGGACCGCAATAAGACAGACAAAGGCGCAGACAGCCCGCCGATGCTGTTGTCGGCGGGCTGTCTGGCAAAGATGATCCCGGTCAATACTACTGCGCGGCAGGCTTCCAGGATGTGTTCACGCGGATGGGCTGCGTTTCTCCGGCCTTCACGCCGGTTACCACGAACCAGCCGTCAGCGCCGGAGGGCGCGGAAAACGTAACGCGATCCTTGTCAACTGCCCCGCTTTCCACCTTCACATCCACGATAACCGGCGTGCGACCGGGATTCTGTACGCGGATTTTGAGGATAGCGCCGGCAGGCCCATCAAATACGGTGGGTTGACCCACCCGAACCGGCGCGGGTGGAGTCTCCTGGCGCGTAGAGAAAGCGCTCCACGGGAGCCAAAGACGCGCAGGCGTGTATACGCCGGGCACCACTACGCCCGAGAGAACGATGACCGCCAGTACGGCAGTGGCCCATCCAAGCGCGGGCCGGGGAAACAGGGCGCGCCAGTCAAAGCCAAAGACCGATTTGCGACTGGTCTCCCTCTTCGCGGCCTCCTGTGCCTCAATGCGCTGCCAGACCGTTGCGCGGAAATTATCGGGAGGACTTACTACCGGAGCAGCGTCGAGAATCGGCCACACGCGCTTCAGTCCATCAAACTCTTCCCGGCACGAATCGCACTCGTGCAGGTGGTTCTCAAGCGGAATAACCAGTGCCGCCGGTACGCCGTCCTCATAATAGTCCGAAAATAGCTCTTGTACCCGTTCGCATCGCATCGCAGGCCACCCGTTTCGATTGGCTGAAATATTAAGTGAAATATTAAGAGGTATGAGCGTGGCGGGCCGTTTGACATTGCCTGCATCCAGCCGCTCTAAATTAGACATCTTGCATAAATTCTTTCGTCCGTGAGGACGATTGGCCGCAGGCCCTCCAGCGAGTGAATTCATTCACTCGCTCAATCATTCACTCGCTCAATCATTCACTCGCTC
>JBBROJ010000119.1:0-15748 GCA_038229495.1 Chthonomonadales bacterium | reverse complement strand
GGGGTGCAACTCTTGTTCACGAGCTGCCTGAGCCAGCGTCTTTCCGGCCTGAACCTCGTGAACGACCTGGAGCTTGAACTCATTGGTAATCTGACGACGCTTGAGTGCCATGAATGGCTCCTTTCGCACAGGATACCATTCGTTAACTCAGTGTCTCATTTTAGGGGTGCACTCCAGATCGTTGGGGTTACGTTCCCCACCATTCTGATTCCTGACACCCACCGGGTCCTGATATGTGCCATTACCTTCCAATTGTTGGTTGATCTTCTTAAACCCCGTTGTGTTTTTTGGTCGCTCATACACATCGATCCATCCATAGATCATATCCAGCGGATTCCCGAACTGGTCCAACACCTGTATCGTTAACCATTGTAAGTACGTCGTCCAGAGTACCACTTTTCCTGGCGTACCCCAGTAGGCAGGGCTGCTGGTCGCACTGGCAACCATGTTTATACCCGCGACCTGTCCGCTCTTCTGGTCGTGCGGCGTACCGATAGCATCCGGAACAACTACCACGATGAATCCTGTAGATTGCGTGGAATCGGTGTTCCCATTCATCGCGCTTTACGGCACGACCTCAAACGCATGCTTGCCGTGGAGGCGGTAGATGTGGAAGTCGGGCTCGAGGGTGAAGACGCGGGAAAGGTTGGCGGATTCGGCATAGGCCATGAGTGTTGCATCCGCGAAATCCATCGGCAAGTCGGAATACTTGTCCATCAGATCAGATGCACGGCGAAGCACCTGTTCACTCAACTCTGCGATAATAAGGCCGCCTGACCAGACGAGCCGCCAAAGCTTGTTCTGACCGGTCCACGACAGCGCCTCCCCCAGCATGTACATTGCCTCCGTAAAGGCGGGCATGGTGGTAATGAGCGGTCCCTGGAGGCTCGGGAGCATCTTGACGCACTGCGCGTGATACTGGTCTTTGCGATCCTGAAGAGCAGTGAGCGGCCCGGCATCCGTCAGAATCATGGTCTCTTCGAATCTGCCTTGCGGTTTCGCTCAGCAAGGACGCGCTTGAACGCCTTTCCGGTGTTCGCCGAATCCATTCGACCGCTTTCGGAGGAACCGACGTAGTCCTCAAGAAGGACAGCGAGACTCTGGCTTGCCATCTGGTCGCAGCGATCCTGCACAGCCTTCCTGACAAAGTCTGAAACCGTCTCGCCTTTCCTCTCCGCCGTCTTCCTGATCCGGGTTTCGAGTTCCGGGTCGAGCCTCACTGTCAGCATTCAGCGCCTCCAAATGTTTGCTTTTCCATTGTATCACAATATGATCTCACCTGTAATACAGAACAGGCTATTCTCGCCAATGGATGTGTTTTCCACGCTCGGCACTGCGGCGGTACCGACCACTGGGTTTCATCCAGCGCAACATTGACGAAATATTCACGGAATATTTGTGCAGTTGCGTAGCATGCACTGTCACGCAACAGGCGCTTGCTATCTGCCCCTGCCTTCGCTCAAGAGGAAGTCTCGCGCGCCTTTCAAATCATCGACATTGAGGAGGTCCACCCCCGCGTCTATCAGGCACCGCCAGAAACCCCTGCCTTCCGGCGACCCCCAGAATCTCACTCTCCGGCCCCTGGCATGCGCGCTCTCCACGATTCGTTTTAGCCGCGCGCGGTCTTCGTCCGGCATTGGCCCCACACCGCGCCATTTGAAATTGGAGGGCCAGTTGGCGCTTATCTGCGGAATCAGGCTTGCAGGCGCTTGACTGTCGAGGTCTTCGAGCTCGCCGTCGAGAGCCGCGAAGCGAAATGGCTCCGCAGCAAGCAATTTGCGCGGTCTGTTGCCCGTGAGCACGACGGTTACAGCTCGGCGTTCCGTTTTATCGTTGTGGAACGTGGTAACCAGATCGCCATATCGCTTCAGAGTCTCGCGCAGGACAGCATACGTGGGCGCCGCTTCATTCTTAATGTCTACGAGCAGAATGAACTCCGGCCCCTTTGGGTAGATGCGGCCTCCGCTCTTTCGCGCGCGCTCGTTGAGGGGGTCGAGATAGAGGGATTGCAGCGTGCGGCCGGGTTTTACCTTGTCGCGATCGTGGGCTACCAGCAGTTGACCGTCGACAAGATAGATGTCCGCCTCCACGCTGCAAAAGCCGCATTCCAACGCTTCCTGGAGTGGCCGGGCATGCATATAGTCGTTATGGGCGTGCGCTCGAGTAAGCGGCACGGCAACCCCGGGCGCTTGAGCCTGCGCTATGGACGAAGTTGAAAGAATGAGGAAAAGCGCTGCTAACCGGTGCAGCATTCGCATATCTAATCCCATATAGGCCGCCAGTTGCGCGGGTAGGCGGTTATATCGTTGAGGCGTTTCATCTCCTCCTCCGAGAGTCGATAGGCGACCGCGCCAAGAAGATCGGAGAGCTGTTGGGGAGTATTGGCTCCGACGATGGGAGCGGTGATGACAGGATTCGAGAGCATCCACGCGAGCGCGGTCTGAGCGACGGTTTTCCCGTGGTTGCGGCCAATCTCGTCGAGCGCGTCGATTAGCTGCCAGCCCGGCTCGCTGCCATACTTCTTCAGGTTGCCCTCCGCGCGCACGCTCGCGGGGACGGACGAATCCCGCCGGTATTTGCCCGTCAGGAATCCGCCCGCCAGTGGCGAGTAGGGAATGACGCCCAGCCCATGATGTTTGCACAGTGGCATCGCCTCGATCTCGAAGCCCGCGCGCTCCACGAGCGAATACTCGGGCTGGTAACTGTCGAACCGCGCGAAGTTCCGCTTATCCGACTGCCAGATAGCTTCCATAAGCCGCCATGCAGGATAGTTGGACGCGCCGATGTATCGCACCTTGCCCGCACGGACCAGATCGTTGAGCGCGGAGAGACTCTCGTCTATCGGCGTATTCAGGTCGGCCCAGTGGCACTGATAGAGATCGATGTAGTCCGTTTGCAGGCGTCGCAGCGAATCCTCGCAGGCGCGGAAAATCCGGGCGCGGGAGAGGCCCTGTCCGTTGGGTCCTGGCCACATTTCTCCGCGGACCTTGGTTGCGAGAACGGTGTCCGAACGGCCGCCCCGCGCCTTCAGCCAGCGGCCTATGATCTCCTCGGTCTTGCCGCCGTACGAAAGGTCGCCTGCCCAGGTCGTGTAGATGTCCGCCGTATCAATAAAGCTGCCGCCCGCCTCCCTATAGGCGTCCATGACCGCGAAGGATGTCTCCTCGTTCGCCGTCCAGCCGAACTGCATCGTCCCCAGGCATATCTCCGAGACCTGTAGCCCCGTCCGTCCCAGCCGCCGATACTCCATTTACAAAACCTCCAAATTTGAGTCTATGAAATCTGTCCGCGCCGCGTTCAAACCTGCGGAAGCGAAGTGTAGCGGCTGCGGCCACCGGTGCGATCCTCGCCGCGGACGAGATAGATTTTGTGCGTGTCCGGCAGGCCGCCGCCTTTTGCGGTATGCACGACGTCCGCGGGCATATAGCGCATTGTGTAGCCGCAGCGCCGTTTTTCCGAGAAGTTCGGGTTGGAGCCGTGAATCGTCCACGCATCGTGGAAGTGGCACTCGCCCGGCTTCAACTCAAGGTTTACGGCTTTGGATTCGTCCACAAACTCATCGCGCAGGCGGCTGCCGAAGACATTATTGGCCTGGTCCACCGATTCATATTTATCCAGCTCCGCTTGAATCTGCGTATGTGAACCCGCAATCACGCGCATGCAGCCGTTCTCGACCGTGGACTCATCGACGGCCAGCCAGAGCGTGATCACCTTCATGGGGTTGAGGCGCTTTCCCCAGTAGGCGCCGTCGGTATGCCAGGGAACCGCCTTTCCATTGCCGCGCGGTTTGGCGATAAAATGGCTGGACCAGAGGATAATATCCGGACCGATAAAGCTCTCGATAACGTCGAGCACGCGCGGGTGCGTGAGATAGCGGAAGAGCCAGGGGTCGGCGAAGTGCGGAACGTCCATCTCTTCGGGCCGCTTGCCTTTCGGCAGGGCGGCGATCATTTCGTCCACGTGGCGGCCAAGGGCGCTCATCTCCGATTGGTTGAAAATCCGCCCGTACTTAAGATAGCCCTCTCTTTTATAGAATGCCACCTGTTCCGGCGCGGGCCGGTCCGCGGTCGTCCAGGGTTCTCCGCCAATTGTCATAGCAACGTCCTCCGTCCTCTCGCAGGCAGAGCGAGGGTTTACTGTCGGTCCTTCGATGCATGAGTTCGCGATGCAATGGCAGAATCCTCCGGCGTTATGATGGAGGATTCGGCTCCCCTCTTACAGGCCGGCTTACAGCCACGCGCAAAAAAGATTTGGAAGAGTGGAACACGAAGCGAAGCCGGGGCGTCTTTCGCTATGAAGAACCGAAACGGGCGTAAATAAAGCCCGCTGAATTATTCCAAACCATTAGAGCTTTGTGCGGCCACGGTTGTCGCATGAGAAGAGAGCCAGGAGCGCTTGCATCCCTATTCCTAATGGAATGGGTGCAGGCGCTCTTTCTTTCACGCTCCCGCACGCTCTTTAACAGTGAACTTTCGCGGGCGGCAGTTCGCCGCCCATTGTAAATATTGTAAACAAGGAGATAAGACGATGGGTATTCTGACATGGATCGTGGTTGGCCTCATTGCCGGATTCTTGGCGAAGGCGGTCATGCCGGGCACGGAGGATGAGCCAGGCGGGTTCCTGGGCACGATGATTCTCGGTATCGTTGGCGCGGTTGTCGGCGGATGGGCATGGAGCCTGATTCTCAACCGGCCCGGCGCGCAAGGTTTCGACATCGGTTCGATCTTCGTGGCTTTCGTTGGCTCGTGCATCGTGATCGGCCTAATGCGGCTCTTCACGCGGCGGTCGACCAACAGCTACTAAGACAATAACAGGCCTGAACGCAATCAGAGGGCAGTCGAGATTACATAATCTCGGCTGCCCTCTGATTCCATGGACGACTACGAGTTTCGGTCCACGCGTGTAAAACGCGCCTCGTACCACGCGTGTAAAACGCGCCTCGTACCACGCGTGTAAAACGCGCCTCGTACCACGCGTGTAAAACGCGCCTCGTACCACGCGTGTAAAACGCGTGTCTGGGGGGCCTGCGGCCAAACGTCCTCCGGACGGGAAGAGAATGGTTGGCGATATGATCGTTCCCGGCTATTGACCCGTAATAGTTGGAGGCAAATCGAACTCCCCCGCGTGTTTCGCCCACCACTGAGGCCACGGCATCTTTTCACGGTCGATATAGAAGTATTCGATCAGCGCGTGGACCCGCTCCGCGCTCAGTCTTCTGTCTTTCGTGTTGAGCGATTCGATCATGCGCAACTGTACATTATGGTCGCCCATCTGCTCCAGAACAGCCTTCTCGACCTCGGGCCGAAGCAGGAACAGCGGCGCAGTCTGGGCGCAGTCATAGCTAAGAGAATCGTGGCGCATCGTCGAGCTGACCGGGCACGCGCTCAACTGCCAGAGGTGAGGATGCGCGGAATCGCGGCCATGCTGAGTGTCTACGGCTTCATGATACCAGTCCGTCAACACGTTGCTCTCGATACGCTCATAGGAGAATCCGTAGCGCACGCCGGTATATCGAACCGCCCGGCAGAGCGCGCATGATTCCTCCTTCCGCGTCTCGCCCGTAAAGAGGCCCGCGGTGAACCCTGTCACGCTAAGGACAAGCATAACCGCCATGAATGAAAGCAATAGTCTCTGCATAGTACATCAACCACTTCCCGGACGGTACTAGACCCGGTTACGGGCCCTCGCGGCCATAGTCGGTTAGCAGCCCTCCGCCACCGTTCGACACGCCGTGATCCGTCCCATTCACATCAAACTTCCAATATTAATCGGCGCTCACAAACGGAGAATTAGAATCGCGGAGTCGCTTCGATCAGCAGATCATCCGCGAATCTACGAAAACGCATTTCCTCCAGCTTGATTGCTTCCGACATACGGCCCACGCCCGTTCCCTCGAAGGGTGTCGGCGCGTCCTTCCCGCCTGCCAGCTTCGGAGCGACAAACCAGAAGATGCGCTGAACCAGTCGCTGGTCAAGGAAGGCGGCATGAGTGACGCCTCCACCCTCTACCAGCACGCTGATTATCTCGCGCTTTGCCAGCTCGTCCAGGAGCAGCCGCAGAGGTATGTGCCCATAAGTATCGGTTTCCAGAGAGAGGATTTCGACCCCGTAAGAGTGCAGGATTTTGGCGCGTCCAACGTCATGAGCCACCCCAGCGACGAGCAATGTAGGCGCTTCACGGGCGGTTTGGACCAGTTTTGAAGCCTCCGGAGTTCGCAAATGCGTGTCGAGAACTATCCGGACGGGCTGGCGCGGAACGCCGGGGAATCGCGCGGTCAGCAGCGGATCGTCCGCGAGGACGGTCCCGATTCCGCAGAGCACGGCGCTGTACTGGGCGCGCATTTTATGCCCGTACGAGCGCGCCCGTTCTCCCGTAATCCATTTCGAATCGCCCGTTCGCGTGGCGATCTTGCCGTCCAGCGTCATTGCAGCCTTTAGGGCGACGTAGGGAATGCCAGTGTGTTGGTAGTGGAAGAATGGGGCGTTCGCGTCGCGGGCCTCTTGCTCGAGCAGGCCGGCCTGTATTTCGACGCCCGCTTCGCGCAGCTTCGCCAGGCCGCTGCCGGCTACTGTCGGGTTCGGATCCTGGACGGCAACCACCACGCGCCTGACTCCTGCTGCGATGAGGGCGTTGGAGCAGGGAGGAGTGCGTCCAAAGTGCGAGCAGGGCTCCAGCGTAACGAAGGCCGTAGCGCCGCGAGCGCGCTCGCCGGCAGACCGCAGCGCAAAGATTTCTGCGTGCGGCGCGCCCGCGACCGGGTGGAACCCTTCTCCTACAACGACGCCATCCTTCACAAGTACGCAGCCGACTCGCGGATTAGGGGGGGTGAACCCGTGCCCGGCAAGCCGGAGCGCGCGGCGCATCCATCGCGCGTCTTCGTGCGTGAAGGGGATTCCAGGTTCCATCATCGAGGAGGATTCGGGGATCATGCGCCGGGGCTTTGCCGGCCGGTGTCGCCTTCGGATTCGAGGTCAGGGATGTGTTCGGCGGAGGCACGATTCCGGCCGGATACATCGCGCCAGATGTCCCGGCGAGCCATGAGCTCCTGAAGTTGAATCTCGCGGGTGTAGAGCCATGCAAAGATCGGCAGAAGCAGCGTAAAAAGGATGCAAACCGCCCAGTAGACGCCGGTCAGGAGTAGCTTGGCCGCGAACGCCTTGCGCATACTCTTGAGGGCGGCAGGCGCGAGCGAATGCGCAGGGTCCGCGAGGGCTGTAGAAGGGGTCATATTGAAGAAGGGATGCGTGAATCCAACGACTATCATCACCGCGATGACGCCCCCCACGATATAGGTGAGGTAGCGGAGGCGGCGCTGGCGCAGCGTCAATGGGAACCTGGCGGGAATGCGGAATTCGGCGTTATCGGACATCTGGCCCCTTACGATCCACGGGTTGAAACGCGTGGCTGGTGACGCAAAGTCGGTCTGCGCCGACTCCAGAGGAAGTTGTAAAGTTACAAGCTCCGAGGTCACGCTACGCCAATGACTCGCGCAGCGTCCTGATTCCAGCGGCGGCTCCCCCCGGATGGCCGAAAACGCTGGACCCGGCAACCAGCAGCGTGGCACCAGCTTCGACGACTTCCAGGGCATTTTCCGGGCCGATGCCGCCGTCGACTTCCAGTTCAATGGAGTGGGACGCGCCTCGCAGGACCTCGCGCGCGTCCCTTATCTTACGCATCATGGCGGGAAGAAACTCCTGGCCCCCAAATCCGGGATTCACTGTCATCACCAGGAGCAGGTCAATATCGTCCAGCACGTAGTCCAGCACGTCGAGTGGCGTAGCGGGGTTGAGCGCGACTCCGGCCCTGGCACCCGCCTGACGAATTTGCGCCAGCGTGCGCTGAAGGTGCAGGGTCGCCTCCGGCTGTATCGTGACAATCTGCGCGCCCGCCTTTACGAAATCGTCCACATAGCGCTCAGGCTCGACAATCATGAGGTGAGCTTCGAAGACAGCCCTGGAATGGGGACGTAGAGCTCGCAGCGGGTGCGTGCCAAAAGTAATATTGGGCACATACCTGCCATCCATTACGTCAAAGTGCAGGTGTTCCGCGCCCGCCGCGTCGCAGGCGGCCGCGGCTTCCGCCAGCGCGCCAAAATCTGCGGAGAGCAGCGACGGCGCTATTTTCACGTTAGTTCGCATAGTTCAATGGTTTGCAGGCTTCGCGTTCACTGTGGCTTTTGGAAGGTCATTGTTTTTTCGCTGACCGGTTTCGTATCCTCGCCGTAGTACACGCGTACGGTGATTTTGGGCCCATAGCTGTCGACCTTGAGCGTGACATTGTCGCCCTCCTCATGGACCTCATCGATTGGGGTGTGCGTTCCCCTTGAATCGTCAAATTCAATTCTGACACGGCGGCTGCCCTGGCCGTCACGCGGTATCCGTTTCGTGAGGTTGGCGCTGTGAACCTCGCCCGCCCGGTCCGTTTCGGTTCCAGACGCGCGGGAAGCCGCGCCGAACGATCCGGCGGGGGTGGAATCCGTGGAACCTGTGGAACCCGTGCCGCCGGCGTTCGAATCGGTGGAGGAGTTCGGCGGCACGGTGTCGTCGGGTTTGGGCCCGTCGCTAATGGTGAGGCTGACTGCCAGATCGCGATTGATCCGCTTGCGAGCACGCGGATTCTGGGCGATAATAGAGTCGAAGGGAATCTTCTTGTCGTACTCCCGGTTGACCGCGCCCAGAGTCAGGCCGACCGTCTTCAGCTTCTGCTCAGCCTCGTCCTTTCCGAGATTGGCGAGGTCCGGAACGTAGACCATTCGCGAGCCTTTACTGACCCAAACGTTAACGCTTCGACCCGGACGGAGGGGACGCCCCGCGCCCTGCTGATCGATTTGATAGATTATGCCTGGCTCGACGTTATCTTTATACTCCTCATGCACCAGAAGTCTAACGTTGGCGGATTCGGCGGTCCGGCGCGCGTCCTCGATCTTCATGCCCTTCAGCTCCGGGAACTTCTGCTCCGGCGGCTTGGCGAATGTTGCCATCCAGAAGGCCGTGAATCCGATTCCGGCCGCTATCAGCACGAACACGACCGCATAGAGCGCTGCCTTCAGATAGGGCGAAATGCGGTCGTCATTTGTCGAAGTTGCAGACATGCGAAAGGCTCCCGTAGGCTCCGGCTCGGAAACCGCCGCTGCCGATTGCGCCCGGGCGGGCGCGGACGCCATGGGCAGCGGGGCTGTAGGTCGGGCTTGTTCTATCGGCGCGGTAGAAGGGGCAGGATGAGCGGAAGGTGCGGCCTGGGAAGTCTGCGCCTGGTTGTCCAGGGGCGACCACGATAGCGGCTTCCCGAATCGCAGCGCGTCGCGTACCGACTTGAGGTCGTTGAGCATATCGGCCGCGG
This sequence comes from Chthonomonadales bacterium, assembly GCA_038229495.1. Classification (GTDB taxonomy): domain Bacteria; phylum Armatimonadota; class Chthonomonadetes; order Chthonomonadales; family CAJBBX01; genus JBBROJ01. The sequence goes on along the minus strand of JBBROJ010000119.1, from coordinate 6,409 downwards.
ACTTGTAGCGGTCTTCCGTGCGCTTCATCAGCGCTTTGAGCACAATGCCCTCCACCGACTTGGGGACCCCGGGATTGAGAGCGCGAGGCGATGGAGCCGGGTCGCTCTGATGCTTCATCGTAATTGCAATCGGTGTTTCGCCAGGAAAGGGCAGGCCGCCGGTCAGCATTTCGAAGAGGATGACACCCAGGGAATAGAGGTCCGAGCCCGCGGAAACAGGGATGCCACCGCCAACCTCGGGCGCCTGGTAGGAGGCGGAGCGGTCCAGGTTGGCGGCGGAAGCCTCCGGCGAGGCCAAGAGCGCCCGCGAGAGGCCAAAATCCGTCACCTTTACAGCGCCCTCTGGACTGACGATTACATTTTGAGATCGGAGGTCACCATGAATGAAGCCCTGCGCGTGCGCCTGCTGAAGCGCCTCTCCGATTGCGATGGCAAAATCCACGGCGACGGAAATAGTGAAGGGCGCGATACGGCGAATCCGCTCCTTCAGGTTGATGCCGCGCACGAACTCCGTCACCAGATACGGCGACCCGTCTACATTATCCACCTCTTCCAGCCGCGCGATGTTGGCATGCGAAAGTCCAGTCATTGCCGGCATGACTTCGCGCAGCGCCTGGGTGAAGGCCAAATCATTCGCGAAGGCCGTGTGCAGCATCTTGACCGCGACGATACGACCGCTGCCTTTGTCACGCGATTTGTAAACCTGGAAAAGAGCTCCCTCGCCTATCCGCTCCAGGATTTCGAAACGCATGTTGATGAGCCGGCTTATCAATGCGCTCTCTCCCGTTCGGGCGGGTCTTCGGCTACGGCTGCGGCTTCCGTTGGGACGCTGGACGCGGTTTGAGTTGCTTGAATTGCCTGAATTGCACCAATGCTTGTGACAGCGCGCATCCAGCGGACGCTAAACAGACCCAGCGTACCGGCCAGAAGCACAAAATACAACGGAGTAAGGTCGAGCGTGGCGAGCGCCGGCATCGAGGCGCTGCCTTCGATCTGTAGTTCGGTCCGCTGAAAGGTTCCGTAATACTGGATTGCGGGCAAAAGGAGCCAGCCGGCGCCAAGCGCCAATTCGAACACTGTTATTGCTTTGCCCGGCCCGCCATATATTACGTCAACCGGGTCAACCAGGTCAACCTGACTCTCCCGCTCCCGCGGGTCTGATTCGGAAGCGTCCAGAGCCCGCAAGTTGGTTCGCGTGGGGTCGGTCATATTGAGGTTTGACGCCGCAGTGCGGCCTTCACCGCCGTTGAGGGCACGTCCGGCACCATAGCAACACAGCCGAGCGCGGAAGCCAGTACAAAATGGACCCGCCCGTCAGTAGTCTTTTTGTCGCGCAGCATGGCTGAAAGGACGTCTCCAGCATCTACGTCCGGCGGAAACTGCGTGGGAAGCTTCGCGGCCCTCAGCGTGCTCATCAAGCGCGCGGTAACGTCTGCGGGGGTATAGCCGATCTCTTCGCCAATAAGCGCCGCGGCGACCATGCCGATGGAGATCGCTTCGCCATGCTTATACCGGCGGTAGGCCGTCACGGCTTCCAGCGCGTGCCCGACGGTGTGGCCGAAGTTCAATATCGCGCGCAGTCCCTGCTCTGTCTCATCGGAGCCGACTACCTCCGCCTTGATCTCGCACGAGCGGATGATGGCCTTTGTGAGCGAATCGCGCTCACGTGCAAGAAGCTGCGGGAGAGAAGAATCGATGAAGTCGTAGAACCTTCTATCGCGAATTATACCATACTTGATGACCTCGGCTAAGCCCGACCGCAGCTCGCGCTGAGGAAGGGAGGCCAGGGTATCGGTGTCGATGAAGACCGCCTTCGGCTGGTGGAACGCGCCCACGAGATTCTTTCCCGAGGGGAGGTCCACGCCGGTCTTGCCGCCGACGCTTGCATCCACCTGGGCGAGGAGGGTCGTGGGTATTTGAATAAATGCGATTCCGCGGAGATACGTGGCCGCGGCAAATCCGCCGATGTCACCCAGCACGCCGCCGCCAAGCGTGAGCAGCAGACTCTTGCGATCCAGGCTGACGGCGACCATCCGTTCGTAGATGCGCGCCGTGGCGGCAAGGTTCTTATGCCTCTCGCCGGGGGGAACCAGAATAGTCTCGACCCGAACGCCGCGTCGCGCAAACCCCTCGATGAGCGGTGCGGCGTAGCGATCGGCGATATGGGGATGGGTGAGAATGGCGGCCGAGGTTGCCGGAACGATGTCGAGCGCTTCGCCGGCAGCGCGCGGAATCAGGCCCGCGCCGATTTGAATCGCATAGGAGCGGTCGCCGAGGTCTACGTGGATGGTTGTCATTTCGGCCATTGGCGGCGGTCGCTGGCGGGAGCTTCGCAGAGCGAGCGGTAGGTATCCAAGACGCGCTCGACGGCCTCGTCGCGAGTCAGGCCGGACGTATGAACTACCGCGTGGGCGGCGGCATGGTAGAGCGGCTCGCGCACGGCCAGAAGCTCGGTGATTCGCGCGGACGGATCTTCCGCACAGGCAAGCAGAGGGCGGCTGGCGCGCGAGCCGCAGCGCGCCAGAATTTCGTCAGGGTCGGCCCAGAGCAGAATGATATACCCGGTTCGCCGCAGCCTCGCGACATTGAGGCCGCTCAGTACCGCGCCGCCGCCTGTGGCAATGACTGTGCGGCTTTCACGGGCGAGATCCCGGATGGCGGCGGTCTCGAGAGAGCGAAAGCGGACCTCGCCTTCCTGCTCGAAAATCTCGGAGACAGGCTTGCCTGCGCGCCGCTCAAGCAGCGCGTCGCTGTCGCGGAAGCCAAATCTCAAGCTCTCCGCGCAGCGCCGGCCAATGGTGGACTTACCCGAAGCCATGAAGCCCACGAGAACGAGATTCCGGTCGTCGCGCGTGGCGTGCCGGTTCATGTTATCGTGTCACCGTGTCACCGAGGACGAGCCGAACCCGCGCGCTCGCACGCTCTGCATATAGGAATCGTAGTTGCGGCGCAGCTCGTCCATGCTGTCGCCTCCAAACTTCTCCAGCGCCGCCTCGGCCAGCACAATCCCCACCATGGCTTCGCAGATTACGCCCGCCGCGGGAACGGCGCACACGTCGGAGCGCTCGAAGTGCGCGGTGACAGCCGCCTTTGTCTCCATATTTACAGAGCGCAATGGTGATTTTAGGGTCGAGAGCGGCTTCATGGCTGCGCGCACTACTACCGGCTCTCCGTTCGTCATCCCGCCCTCGATACCTCCCGCGTTGTTCGTGCTGCGCGTGAATCCGGCCGCCGCATCGTGGAACAGCTCGTCGTGCACTTTTGAGCCGGACCGCTCGGCGACTCCAAAGCCCATTCCGATCTCGACGCCCTTAATCGCTTGAATTCCCATAATCGCCGCCGCCAGCCGGCTGTCGAGCTTGCGGTCCCAATGGACGTGGCTCCCCAGGCCGGGCGGGCAACCGGTTGCTACGATCTCAACGATTCCGCCGAGCGTATCGCCGCGCCCGCCCGCTTCATCAATGGCGGCAATAATTCTAGATTCCGTCGAATGGTCGGCAACACGGATGGGCGACGTTTCCGCGGCCGCCTCTACCGCCGCATAGTCGATTGGCCGGGGCAGCTCGACATGGATGCCGCCGAGCATGGAGACATGACTCATTACACGGATGCCGCATTCGCGCAGCAGGGACCGGCAAATGGATCCCACCGCTACGAGGCTGGCGGTGTTTCGGGCGCTGGATCGCTCGAGAATATTGCGCAGGTCGCTCGTAGCGTACTTGAGCATGCCCGAAAAATCCGCGTGGCCGGGCCGCGCCTCTACGATTGGGGCGGTCTCCGCGTTCACCGGAGTTACGGACATGCGATCCAGCCAGTTCTCGAAATCGCGGTTACGTACCAAGAGTGTGATTGGGCTGCCCAGGGTGCGCCCGAATCGCACGCCCGAGATAATCTCGACCGTATCGGTCTCGATCTTCTGCCGGTCACCGCGGCCATAGCCGCCTTGCCTGCGCTTCAACTGAAGGTCAATCTCGCCGAAATCGACATTGAGACCGGCCGGCAGCCCCTCAATTAGCGCTGTAAGCGATGGCCCATGGGATTCACCTCCGGTTAGAAAGCGAAACAATGCGGCGTCCTTTCGTGCGGTGCGCAGATTCTTAGAGCGTGTCTCGATTTGCAGTTGCGGGAGCGGCTCTCAACACTGGCGTCAAAGCGGATGGCTCCAACTCCATTATACCCGACGCGCCCAAACAGCGGCCTAGGCGAATGCGCGGGAGGACGGGGCAATGGGCTGAGCCCGAAAATGAGGGGCGGCGCAAAAAATCGCGCCGCCCCTCATTACAGCTTAGATTGTTGTTACCTAAGGACGCGGGTTGCTTCCGGTACCGCCGGGAGCAGCCTGGCTGATAGGATCCGGCAGAATTGTCGGCGTAATGAACACCAGCAGCTCACTGTCGGAAACAGAGGTAGAGGTCGAGCGGAAAAGCGAGCCGATGAGCGGAAGGTCGCCAAATAGTGGTACCTTCTTGGTCGAGGATCGGTCGTTCTTCTTGATCAGGCCGCCGATAACCATTGTTTCTCCGTTCCCAATTCTACGCAGTACCGGAACGGTTTGGAAGGTTGTAATCGGAATGGTTCCGCCTGCCGGGTTCGCAACTTCCGAAAGGATGTCTTGAACAAACGGCACGACGAACATCGTAATCGAGTTGTCTCCGTTGATTCGCGGTATCGCGATCAGGCCTGACGACACCTGTATCGTCGTGATGTTCGGAACGGTAATGCCCTGGCCGTTGTTTCCGAATGCAACCGAATTCGTAATAACCGGGACATTCGTACCGATTTGAAGCGTTACCGGTACGTTGTTGGTCGTAGTCGCCATTGGCGAGTTTACGATTCGACCGCGGCCTTCAACAAGACTGGTTCGGAGCGCGGCAACCAGATTTCCGGTCGCATAGTTCACGATCACCTCGCCGGAAGCGCTTTGACCGGATGTGGCCGTAAGCGCGCCTCGACTTATGCTAAAGTCGATGCCGAAGCTGCGGAGGTCGTCCTGTTGAACCTGAATGAACTCCGCCTTGATGGAGAGCTGTTTCGGCGCGATGTCCAAAAGGCGTACAATCTCCTTCAGCTCGCGCAGTGCCTCGTCGGTCTCGTAACGCACGATTAGCGTATTGTCGACATCGTAAGCGGTAACAGATAGGATACCGTCCGGAAGCAGGTTGACTGCTCCGCCGCCGCCCTGGCCGCCGCCGCCACCTAGCCCACCGCCACCGCCTAGCCCACCGCCGCCTCGACCGCCACCGCCGCCGCCGCCGCCAAATCCGCCGCCGCCACCGCCAATACCACCCAGGCCGCCGCCGCCGCCCCGCTGGCCCTCTTCCTGGCCGGCGCCGGTTGAGCGGCCTTCCGCCGGGGCGACCGGAGTCCTATCTGTAGGTACTACCGGAGGCACCTGCGGGTTCCTGTTTTCGGGGAAGAGAACAGAGGGTACTTTCGGGCCGTTAAACTGGCGGTTGGACCCAGTGGGATCGACGAGCAAGCCGCCATTCAACTGCCGAATCAGTCCGTTGATAAGGTTTTCGTCGGCATTGCCGAAGATGACTTCCTTGATCTCGGAGGGGCGCGAGTTTTGCATGCGTATGCGCTCTATTCGAGAACGCACTTTGACGGGAAGCTCCGCAGGCGCCGTCCTAACCGCGGGTTGATCCACCCGCGACTTCGGGATCGCGCCCTCCGATCCAATGACGTATACGCCGTCTTCGAACCGAACGGCCGCGCCCGCAGATTTGGCAATGCGGCGCAGGACAAAATCCAGTGACCTGTTCGTCAGGGTTACATTAACAAGCCCGTAGGGTTTGTCGCCGGGATGCTCGAGCACCACATCGATCCCGGAGATTGTGCGGAGAATCTTGAGCGCGCTGTTCAGATCCGCATCTTGGATGTTCACCTGTGGAATGACGGTCTGACCCACGGCCTGATCTTTTGTTGCATCTTGCGCCTGGCACTGTATTTGCAATGGAAGGGCGGTCAGCAGGCCGCATCCCATCGTAAGCGCCACCGTTCCGACTGCTACGCCGGCGGAACGACCGCGAAAGGTCATGTCTTTGCCCTCCTTAAGAGCCTCACCCGTACCGATTAACTCAGCTTGCTTTTATAGAAGACGGGGGATAGGACGCGGCCACGATGGCCGTTCCTCAAATCTTATTCTCAAATCTTAGCGCATTTAGTGTCTATTGAACTTGCTGTCAGGTATATCTGCCGGCGAGCAGTCAAATTCCTCCGCCGCCGGCAGATGATTCGTTAAGCTTTAGCGCCTGCCGCCGCCACCGCCGCCGCCAAAGCCGCCGCCGCCGCCGCCAAAGCCGCCGCCGCCGCCGCCGAAGCCGCCGCCACCGCCGCCGAAGCCGCCACCGCCGCCGCCAAAGCCGCCGCCGCCCATGCCGCCGCCGCCCATGCCGCCGCCGCCCAT
>JBBROJ010000118.1:0-15958 GCA_038229495.1 Chthonomonadales bacterium | reverse complement strand
GCGGCAATGAGTTTCCCAATGGCTAAAGCGGTGAAGAATTTGGTTCCCGAAGCAATGCCGAAGCGTGTCTCCACCGTGTTGTGGATCTGGTTGCTCCGGTCGGCATAGCCTGCCGCTCTCTCATAGAGTACCCTGTCCGCCTGGCGAATGGAGACGACGCCTGAAAAGGCATGGTGTTGAAGGGAAGCATTCAGTTTTGTCGTAAGTGGGGCGTGTTCCATCGTCTTCTCCGATCATTCTCGCCGCCCCATGAGGTTGGGCAGCAATCGCTTCGATATCGGCACCGCCGGAGCGACGAATCTAGTGGCTCAGACAATTGTAGTACCGCCGGCCCGCCAATCCGCGCCCTCTCGCGTTACCATTACAGGCGGCACGCACGTGCCTCAAGCGCCCACAACGGACTATCTCGAAGCGGTCTACCTGCCGGCGCTTCGGCGCGCCGGTATTGCTGCCAATGTCTCATATTCCCGCTCCGGATTGTTCCCAAAGATCCGGGGCATGTTGGAGCTGGAAATCACCGACATTGAATCCACGCAGCCTCTGGATCTGGCCGAGCGTGGAAAGGTGGGGGAGCTGACAGATTACATTGTTACATCCAATCTCCCCGATCATTTGGCGGAGCGCGGAGCCGCCACGATCAAGAAATTTCTCAAGACGGTGGGGCGCGAAGCCCGGATCGAGATCCGCAGACTTCCCGCGCTGGATCCTCGCGTCGGCGGGCCTGGCCGCAACCTGCGAGAACGGCTTCGCGGGCTTCACCAACCAGGGAAAGCGGGGGAAGCCAATGGAAAAGGTAGACACGCAGCCGTGCGAGGAGTTCATTGCCTGGTGGAAGGGCGGCGCGGCCTGCGACGAGCGCCTGGCTGATCAACTCGTTCTGCCGCTTGCTCTCTCGCCAAGCGAAAGCCGCTGGAGCGCTCCGGTTGTGACGGAGCATCTCGGCACGGTCCTATGGCTGGTGGAGAAGTTCCTACCCATCCGCGCAGAACTCGTCGATCTGGTCGGCGGATCCGCGACAGTCGCGATTCATGGAGCGCCCCGCGAATCATAGGGCCGATGCGGCAGATTCTAGTTAATATTGGGGGGTACGCATAGTTATCCGCCGAAGCCCGCCCCGTGTGCCGTTCCGGCCCGCACCGTCTGCGCAGCTTCCGCGAATCGGTGGCCGTCCGCGCGACCAATCCATGCGAAGGCCGCGTTCAAGCTCAATCCGACAAGAATCGAGATGGTTAGAAAGATCGCCAGCACAATGGCTCTGTCGCGTCGATGCTTCATGGTGATTCCCGTTATCGAGTAGCAGTGAGTGATGGAGTTCCTTACGCGCTCGGCAGCGGAGCGCGGAGCGTGGGAACCTCCTTCGAGCAGTTAGCGAATCTAGCCGCTGGCTTTGCGCCGGCGAGTCTCCCAGCCCATTTTGGCCGCCGCGCTCCGCGATTCGGAGGTTCGGCTGCTCTGGGCGCTCTCTCCTCCATGGCGCGATGATGAGTGCGAAACGGCATGACCCCTGCCGCTGCCGGTCTTCTTCCCGCCGCCCGACTCCTTGTTCACCGTGGCCCAGGCACGACTCTCCGCTTCATCTTTCGACATGCCCCGGCTCTCATAACAATCCTCGATGTGTTCCGCCTGTCGCTTCTGTTTGTCAGTGTAAGCCGATTTGTCTCCTCGTGGCATCGAACCGCTCCATTCCGAGCCGCGCCAGCTTCGCGACGGCGCATCTCGCGTACCCGATACGAATACTACGTGCTGCTGAGACTAAGACTCCCGGTCTGCCTGGTTCTGTTTCCCGATATGTGGAATGTTGCTCGGTGATTTGCGACGGAACAGCCGATAAACTCATCACGTATTAACTGCCAACGGGATTGTAACATGCGGTTCGCGAACGGAATCTTGTGGGTTTTGCCAGCTGTGCGGAGGCGAGAACAGGTGTTTGAAGACCGATTCGATGCCGGGCGGCAGTTGGCCGGCAAATTGATGGAAACGCTGGACTGCGTTTCCAGGGAAGACGCCCTGGTACTTGCGCTCCCGCGTGGCGGCGTCGCTGTCGCATACGAAGTGGCGCGGGTGCTGGAAGCGCCGCTCGACGTGATTGTTGCGCGGAAGGTTGGGGCGCCGATGCAGCAGGAACTCGGCATTGGAGCCGTCGCGCCGGGCGGCGTGCGGATTATCGATGACCGGCTCGCCCGCCGTCTGGGAATCTCGGAGGCCGACATCGACCCGATAGTCGAGCGGGAGACGGCGGAGATGGAGCGCCGTCAGCAGCTCTACCGGGGAGACACGCCTGCTATCGCGCTCGCGGGCCGCACGGTGATTCTGGTGGACGACGGCCTTGCAACGGGCATAAGCGCGCGCGCCGCATGCCGCTCAATTCGCGGGCAAAAACCGCGGCGACTCATTCTTGCCGTTCCGGTTTGTGCGCCGCAATCGGTGGAATCCATGCGCGGCGAAGCAGATGAGATCGTGTGCGTTCTGGCCCCGCAAGACTTTAGTGCGGTTGGGGCGTGGTATCACGACTTCGATCAGACGAGCGATGAACAGGTGCTGGACCTGCTTGCGCGAACCCGCGAGGCGGTGAACCCGCCCGCGGCGGATAAGGGGATTACGAACATGATTCCGGGAGCCTAAGGCGACATGAAGAATCCGGCATGTTACGCTCATTGTCAATGTGGATTGCGATGACGCCTGCCCGCCGTTTCTCTGTTGGCACATGAGCAGTCGGCCGATTTATCGTGGGCTCGGCTAACGTCGGTCGGCGGATTCCGAAAGCAGGGATGAGGCGAGAGGGCGAGCGGGCGATGAGGTGAAAAGGCACAAGCGTCCTGGCATTGCGCTCTTTCTCCTCATCCCCTCATCTCGTCATCGCCTCATTGTACTTTCGGTCCGGCTTCGCTCCGTAGTGTTTGTACGCCGATACGACTAGATGTTTGCACGCCGGTACGACTGAATGGATGTACGCCGGTCTGTTTGGTCACGGAGTTGAGGCTGGGGATGCGAGCAGTTGTCCGGTTAGGGGAAAGCGACCGTCGCGGGTTGCAGGGAACAGAATTCCGAGCGCTGTCAAGCTCGCCAGTGTGAGTATAGCAGAATAATTTCTGGACATCAATATATGTCTACAGGTTTAATATATCCCAAATATATTCGGGCAAACAAAAAAGACACTTGCCGGTATCGCGGGACCGACGAGATAGCGCAACCTGTGTCAGCGTAGAGCAGGCTGCCTGCTATTTGAGTGTAAGCACTGAGCACCAGTGGCGTTGAGTGTTTTTCTTATGAGATTGTGGATGTCGGGGAAGATGGGAACAGAGGGCCAGTGTTTAGTGAGGACATCCTCGCAGTTGGTGTCAGTTTCGAAAAGTGCGACCGTTGCAACGCGACCGATCCACCGGGCAGCCAAGGAGAAGCCGCCAGTGCCGGAGAAGAGGTCCAGATGCGATAGACCCTCGGCAACGATGTTCTAGGTAGGGGTAGGGATAAGTGCACCTGTTCAGGATATACAACTATCCGAGCAGGCTTAATGATGCGTGCAGAACCACATTAAACTTTATGTGGTGGTGGACGATGTTGCCGACAGTAGGCTTACGTCGCGCAGGCATTCAGCAGGTGTCGTTCCGAGCGCCGCCGCAATCCGGCAGAGATTAAGGATGCTCACGTTGCGCTCACCGCGTTCTACGCCGCTGATGTAGGTGCGGTCAAGGCCGCATTCGAGGGCTAAGCCTTCTTGGGACAGGCCGATCGCTAGGCGCAGTCGCCGGAGATTATTTCCGACTTGTATGAGTATTGGATGGATTGATGGCGCTCTACGGCTTTCTGTTTCTGGTGGCCGCAGTAATGTCGCGAAACCCGGCGGTCTTCTCGTGCGTCGGTCTTGTATTCCTAATTCTGGCCGGCATGACTGTTCAATGCTCCACGAATTAGGCGCGCTTGAATTGCCCGGCCATTCGATTAAGGAGAAACCCAGTGAACTCGGAGCATCGGGACAAGGGGAAGCCGCCTCTCTTTTGGGCTGGTTTCGGGGTCATGATCTTTGACGTAGTATCTGCCACGATGTTCACAATGCGACAGCTCAAAGAATCCGGTCTTGGACACACCTACTATGAATATATTATAGGCGGTGTCATTTGCGCTGTGATCGGGTTCGCATTTATCGCATTCATGGCGCGCGATAACACGCGATAACACGCGATAGCAAGGGCTCGTAGACTGCCGCTAGTTCGGCTCATGGGAGGGTGACTGATGTCAGACAGACCTATAAGCTCCTTGGATCGCTTCGTGGTTCGGAGCGCTCCCGTGCTCGCGGCGCTGACAGGCGAGGCGATTGCCGGGAGCATTCTTCGGACTATTGGCGGCCTCTATGTCATAGCCGGAGGCGGAATGCTGGCGGCGGCCGCATGGGGAGCCCTGGCGGGCACAGCCGTAGTAAATGCCATCTTTCCCGGCGCTATACTCCTTCTCACAAGCGTTATTCTGGCCGGGGCTCGGCGCGTGCATCACAACTACGTCGACCGAATGCACATGTCCAGATCGAGGCTCTCTCCCGAGGCGAGGGACCTGCTCCATACCCTCTCGACCTACCTTTCCGGCTGGCCGTTCGGCATCGGTTTCCAAAAGCTGCGCCAGATCAGGAGAATGACCGGACAGACCCTGCTCCGCATGATCCGGGACCGCCGCACTGAAGATGCGCTGTCACCTCAAGGCTTCGCCGTGCTGGAGCCGGCCGCCCAGGCCTATAACCGCATCTGCGGCGTGCTGGACGACAATATGTCGCAGAACAGCGCGCTTCGGCAATGGTCATCCGGAATCCAGTCCGCCAGCGACGAAGCTATCAGCCATGTCCTTCACCTGGTCGCCCACGCCGAATGTCACCCCGAGAACGCAGCTATGTTCCAGGGAGATGCGAGTCCCTACACCGACGCTCTCGAAAAGCTCGCCTCAACTGTAGAGCGCTTGCGGTCCACTCCGGAACTTACCGAATCTTTGCCGGCAGCGAACTCGCAGATCGATGCCCTCCTTCGGGAAATCCGTGACGACCAAGCCGCGCGCCTCGAAATCGAACTTATCCACAGCCCGGCCGTCGTATCGGACTCCAACTCCATACCCGTAGCGCCAGGCGCCGAGGATCAGCCTCTTAACCTCTCACGATAATCTGACCGGAGGCGACGGGCAAACTCCAACCGCGGCCGTCGGACCCCAGTTGGCTCTCACTACCAGTTCCGCCTGTAGATTCGCTTGTATAGCCGCCGGCTTCCATCTGAGCGCCTGAACACCCTTCGCGGTATAATGTGAGCATGGATAACTACTCACCGGGGCCATCGCCGACCGCGATTTGTTGCGAGGAGCAGAGGAACGTAAATGAATCAAATCATGACGCTAATTGAGGTCAACCGGCAATTCGATTCTGAATGGGTGCTGTTCGGCGAGATCGAACAGAACGAACGTCACGAGGTTCTGAAGGGCCGCGTGCTCTGGCACAGCAAGGATCGCGATGAGGTCTATCGCAAACTCCTTGAGTTACGGCCTCTCAAAGCGGCCACCCATTTTACAGGTACGATGCCCGAGGGTACCGAGGTCGTATTGTGACGACCCCGTTCCGTTCGGATAAGGGGCTGATCATACTAATAGCACAACTCCACGGCCCGAAAGGTTCGATTCCGGCCAGACTGGCACTCGACACCGGCGCGACATCCACCGTCATCAACCAGGCGCCGCTCGTATATGTTGGATACGATCCGAGCGTGGCCGCCGAACGGACCCAGGTAACGATGGGAGGCAGTGTGGAGTATAGCGCTATTCTCCACATCGACCGCCTCGAAGCACCTGGCGAGACCCGCGAATCGCTCCGAATCGTCGCCCACACCCTGCCACCCAGCGCCTCGATGGAGGGTGTACTCGGTCTGGATTTCTTTCGAGATCGCCGCCTTATAATAGACTTCACGATCGGCACGTTCGACCTCACCTGACCGCCTGCCTCCGGACGACCCAACGACCCCCTCCCGCGGCCTCATGCTATAATGAGAGCATGGACGACTACTCTCAGGACCACATTCGCAACTTCTGCATCATCGCTCACGTGGACCACGGCAAATCCACCCTTGCCGACCGGATTCTACAGCTCACCGGGGCCATTGCGGATCGCGACATGCAGGACCAGCTCCTCGACACAATGGACATCGAGCGGGAGCGCGGAATCACCATCAAAATGACCGCCGTCCGCCTCAATTATAAGTCGGAAGATGGCGACATCTACGAGCTGAACCTCATCGACACGCCCGGCCACGTCGATTTCACATATGAAGTTAGCCGCTCCCTGGCCGCCTGCGAAGGCGCGATTCTCGTGGTGGATGCGGCCCAGGGCGTCGAGGCCCAGACCCTCGCCAACGTCAACCTCGCCATGAACAGCGGCCTGGCGCTGGTGCCGGTCATCAACAAGATCGACCTGCCCGCCGCCGAGCCCGAGCGTGTCCGCGAAGAGATCGAGTCTATCCTCGCCATTGAAGCCCACGACGCAGTTCTATGCAGCGCCAAAAACGGCATCGGAATCGGCGAGATTCTTGAGCACATCGTTCACAAAGTCCCGCCGCCCTCCGGCAACCCCCGCGCCCCGCTCCGCGCGCTTGTGTTCGACAGCCATTTCGACGTGCACCAAGGCGTGGTTTGCGACGTTCGAATCGTGGACGGCGCGCTGCGGCCTGGCATGAAGATTCGCTTCATGGCCAGCGACAAGCAGTTCGAGGTCCTCACCGTCGGCGTTTTCCGCCCCAAGATGCAGGTCACCGAGGAGCTGAAGACCGGTGAGGTCGGCTTTCTCACTGCCGGCATCAAGACCATCGGCGAAGCCAACGTAGGCGATACGGTGACCGATGCCGCCCACCCCGCGCAGGAGATGCTGCCCGGTTACCGCAAGGCCAAGCCCATGGTGTTCTGCGGCCTCTACCCGGTGGACAGCAGCGACTTCCCGGACCTCCGCGAGGCGCTCGCCAAGCTTCAGCTCAACGACGCCGCCCTCAGCTTCGAGGCTGAGACGTCGGCGGCCCTCGGGTTCGGCTATCGGTGCGGATTCCTCGGCCTGTTGCACATGGAGATTATCCAGGAGCGGCTGGAGCGCGAGTTCAACCTGGAGCTCATCGCGACGTCGCCGTCCGTCGTCTACAAGGTCCACAAAACCGACGGCACGGCCGAGCTGATCGACAATCCGGCCCACCTACCGAATCCGACCTACATCGACCACATCGAGGAGCCGTATGTGGACGCGACCGTGTTCATCCCGTCCAACTACGTCGGCACGGTCATGGACCTCTCACGCGACCGCCGGGGCATGTTCGTCCGCATGGACCACCCCGCCCCCGACCGTGTGATGCTGCACTATCAGCTTCCGCTCGCCGAGATCCTGATGGACTTCTTCGACCAGCTAAAGTCCCGCACGCGCGGCTACGCCAGCTTCGATTACGAGGAGGCCGGCTACAAGGAGGGCAAGCTGGTCAAGCTGGACATCCTGATCAACAACGAGGTAGTGGACGCGCTGAGCTTCATCACGCACCGCGACAAGGCGTATGCCCGGGGCCGCATGATGGTAGAGAAGCTGAAGGAGGTTATCGACCGCCAGCAGTTCGAGATTCGGATTCAGGCGGCCATTGGCGGCAAGGTAATCGCGGCGGACCGCATTGGCGCTTACCGCAAGAACGTGACCGCCAAGTGTTACGGCGGCGACATTACGCGTAAGCGCAAGCTGCTGGAGAAGCAGAAGGAGGGCAAGAAGCGAATGAAGTCGGTCGGAAATGTCGAGATTCCGCAGGAGGCCTTCCTAAGCGTGCTGAAGATCGGTGAGGGGTAAAGCCATGGACAATACACCTAATCTTGATATATCCTGCTATAAGCAGGATGATTCGACAGATGGTATGTGACGGCAAATCTCATCGTGAAATAACTTCGATCTTAGAAAGCTACGGAGCGTCGCCGAATCTCATCTTAAACTTGCTTCAGAGAACAACTGCGCAGCAACTGGTCGACCGATCGTTCGTAGCGGGCAATTGAGCCATTGATTGGTGGAGCACATTATGAAACTTGAAGATGTAGAACCGCTGGTACGTCAGCTTGAACCACGCGACCAACTGAAGCTTGCCGCGGAGATTTGTGGCAGCCTGAGCGCGAGGCCAAATTCAATAGCAGAGGAAGCGGCGTCCCGGCGCGACCAGATACTTGCGGCCCTTGTCATCTGCGACGACATCGCCAACTCCATTGGTGGAGAATTCGATTCTGCGGAAGATGTGCGACAGATACGGAATCAGAGGACGACGGATATTGAACGATCTATGCGTGGATGCTAGCCTGGCGATCAAGCTCGTATTGGGCGGCGAATCACTTCGCGCGCATGCGCGACAACTCTACAAGGATGCAGCAACTGCCTCGGCCCTTCTGGTCGCGCCACCGATCTTCGAAAGTGAAGTCGATTCTGTTATTCGTCTTCGCGGATTTGCGAAGAGGCTCACGTCGCGAGAGGCAGATCGCGCGTATGAAGCCTTAGATCTACTGAGGGTCGACATCCAGAATCCGGAAGGCTTGCGAAGACGCGCAAGAGAGATTGCTACTCGATTCAACCAAGAACGAGTGTACGATTCTACGTACGCAGCCCTTGCTGATATAAGAGGATGCGAATTTTGGACCGCAGACCATGCATTCTATTCGGCGGTCAAGGATGAGCTTCCAGATGTTCGCTTTCTGGCAGATTATCCGCTCGCAAGCCCGTAGTGATGGTCGAGAAGCAGAAAGAGGGCCAGAAGCGCATGAAGCAGGTGGGCCGATACACACCGGGGAGATTCCGGAGGAGGCCTTCCTGAGCGTATTGAAGATTGGGGAGGGGTAGCCATGGCAATTCAATTTGACGGAGAATTGGAGCGGAAGCTGCAAGCGGCGGCTGCGCGGCGTGGGATGGACGTGGAATCAACAGTCGCCGCCTTACTTCGCGTCGACGAACAGGCAGGCGATAGTCAATTGCGGAGCAGGGCAGACCGGGAGGAAGCCTTACGCAGGGAGTTTGTGAAGGCAATGCAGGACCCTCTCTTTGTGGAGGATATGGAGGAAACCATGCGCGCCTTCGAAGCTTCCGATGCCGAAACCGCCCGGATGATCGACCATGATTGAATTACCGTTCCAATGGCAGGTCGTGCGCGCAGAATTCGATCCAATCCGTGGATCCGAGCAGGCAGGAGAAAGACCAGCGCTAATTATTTCGCGTGAGTCGATCAACCAAGCTCTTACCGTGGTTTCTGTCCTGCCCCTGACTACCAGACGAGCCGGGCGCCCAATCCACTCCACGGAAGTCCTTCTTAATGCGGGTACAGCGGGGCTTCCGAATGATTCCGTGGTCATGTCCCAACAGATTCGGACGGTTTCCAAGGAACGCCTCCTGCGATCTTATGGCCGATTAGAAGATGAGGAGCTTCGACAGCAGATCAGAACCACGATCCGGGTCTACCTCGACCTGGACGGTTAGTAATCAAGTTCTTCTGCACAATTATCATCGCGGCGGATCGTATCGGCGCCTACCGCAAGAACGTGACCGCCAAACGCTATGGCGGCGGCATCACCCGCAAGCGCAAGCTGCTGGAGAAGCAGAAAGAGGGCAAGACGCGGATGAAGTCGGTCGGTAATGTCGAGATTCTGCAGGAGGCCTTCCTAAGCGTGCTGAAGATCGGGGAGGGGTAGATTCACCTCCCCCAACCAGTCCTTCGCAAGGAGGGAGCTATGAGGATTCCTGTTCATCCGCTGGGGATATTCAGATGGCTGCCCTGATTCGGATGTAGTAGACGAGCTATTATGAGTGGAAGGGAACGCTGTTCGGCGGCATGCCGTAAATGCCATCGGTGTCACCGATTCCACAATTCTATCGATCCACCGACGTACCCATTTTAGGAAGAGTGAGGATGCGCGTTGACCACACTGTCGTCCAACCGGCTGCGCTTCGTCGAGGCGCGGGCCGCCCACATGCCGGAAGTGTTGTGCCAGGCCGTAGAGGAAGGCCTTACGCGTGCGCAGAAGGAGCTGCCCTGCCGCTATTTCTACGACAGCGCCGGCTCCGATCTCTTTGAGCAGATATGCCGTCTTCCGGAATACTATCCCACCCGCACCGAGCAGGCGATTCTGGAGCGGCATGCCCCGGAAATGCTGGAGGCGGCGGGCAGGGAGATCGCTTTGGTCGAGTTCGGGAGCGGCAGCTCCTACAAGACCCGCATCCTGATGACCGCCGCGCTGGACAGGCAGTCCGCCCTCCATTACGCACCCATCGACATCTCGACCCACTTCCTGCGCGAGTCGGCCCATGCGCTTCTGGAGGAGTACGACCGGCTCTCGATTACGGCCATCGCCGGCGAATACCGCGACGGGATTCGATCATTGCCGGCGCACGAGGGCCCGCGTCTAATTCTATTTCTCGGCAGCAATATCGGCAACTTCGAGGAGGCTGACGCCGTGTCGTTCCTCGCCGCCATCCGCGCGCGCATGCAGCCGCACGACCGCATTCTGGTCGGCGTGGACCTCGTGAAGGATCGCGCCGTGCTCCATGCGGCCTATAACGATTCGCAGGGCATTACGGCGAACTTCAACAAGAACCTTCTGCTCCGCATCAACCGCGAGTTGGGCGGGGAGTTCCAACTGAACGCTTTCACGCATGACGCGCCCTTTGTCGAGAAGAAGTCTCGAATCGAAATGCGGCTGGTCAGCCAGAAGGAGCAATGCGTGCGAATTGGAGCGCTGGACAAGCGATTCGCGTTCGCGCAGGGAGAGTATATCAATACGGAGAACAGTCATAAATATACGCTGGACGGCTTTACCCGGCTCAGCAGCTCGGCGGGTCTTATGGTGCAGGAGCGTTGGCTGGACTCGCGCGAGTGGTTCGCCGTGCTGCTGCTGAAGCCTGAAGCCGAAAACGCGTCGACGGATAGACAAGAACGGGAAAGGAGAGCGATTATGCCGGCAGCGTGTACGCATCAGGACCAGATTGCGGATGTCGAGCCTAGCGCGGAGGGTTGCGAAGACTGCCTGCGGGACGGCGGCACATGGGTGCATCTGCGCACCTGCCTTATGTGCGGGCACGTGGGATGCTGCGATTCCTCACCCAACAAGCACGCGACGAAGCATTTTCACGCGACCCAGCACCCCATTATCAAATCGTTCGAGCCGGGCGAGGACTGGCGATGGTGCTATATCGATCAGGTCGGGTTCTAGCCGATGGGACAGAGGGAGCGACAGGCCCGGCGCAAGGCGGAGCTCCGGAGAATGATGGAAGAGGCGCGGGCTGAGACCATGCGCCTGCTCGATTTCGTGCCGGATGAGTTCTTGAAAGTCCGGGTCCACGACTTCTACAGTCCCGTGGGATGGCACTTCGGGCACATCGGCATGACGGAGGAGCTGTGGGTCTGCGGAGAGGCGCTCAAACGCCCGCCGCGCGACCCGCATTTGAGCTTCCTGTTCGCGAACGTACCGGACAACCCCAAGGACAACCGCGTCCATCTGCCATCGCGCGAGGAGATTGCCGCGTATCTCCAGGCGACCCGTTGCACCACACTGGAGGCGCTGGAGGAAACGGACCTCGATTCGCCCCATCCCCTCATCGCCGATTGTTATGCATGGGAGTTCGCGGTTCAGCATGAGTGCCAGCACCAGGAGACGATCTGCGAACTTCTTCAGCTCATTCATATGGAGCGCGACCCTCAGCCCTCTCCGTTTCGGATGCCGAATGTCGATTCGCGGCGTTCGGAGATGGCGCGCATTCCCGCGGGAAGCTTCTCGATGGGATCGGACTGGCCGCACGGCTATGACAATGAGAAGCGCGAGCATACCGTCGATGTTCCCTCGTTCGAGATGGACCGGACCCCGGTCACGACCAGTCAATGGATTGAATTCATTCACGATCGCGGGTATCACCGACCTGAGCTGTGGTCAGACGCGGGCTGGGAATGGCGCAAACGAGAATCTGCGACTGCCCCCGAGTATTGGCAAATTGAACAGAAAGAGAATGTTAAAGAGAATGTTCTCGTAAAGATCAATCCGCGCGGTCCTCTCATCATGCTTCCTGACCATCCGGTGAGCAGCATAAGCTGGTTTGAAGCCGACGCCTATGCCCGCTGGGCCGGCAAGCGCCTGCCGACCGAGACAGAGTGGGAGTACGCCGCGCGATTCGATCCGGCGACCGGGGAGTCGCGAACCTATCCGTGGGGCGAACAGGAGCCGACTCCTGAGCGCGCGTCTTTTGGAATGGAATTTTGGACGCCTTCTAACGTTGGTTCGCACTCTGCCGGGGCGAGCGCATTCGGGCTTCTGGACATGGCGGGTGGCGTGTGGGAGTGGACCTCCACGCCTTTCCATCCCTATCCCGGTTTCGAGGCCTTCCCCTACGACGGCTATTCGAAGGACCACATGGACGGGAATCACTATGTCTGCCGGGGCGGATCCTGGGCGAGCGCGGCGACGATTCTGCGCTCCAGTTTCCGCAACTGGTACGTGCCCACCTATCGGCAGGGATTCCTGGGACTGCGGTGCGCAAGATGAGGGATGAGGGATGAGGGATGAGGGATGAGGGATGAGGGATGAGGGATGAGGGATGAGGGATGAGGGATGAGGGAAGAAAAGGCATGATTGAACTGAAGGGGGTGAGCAGGCGGTACGGCGTGAATGTGGCGCTGCACCCGACCGATCTATCGGTCCCGGCGGGCAGGACGACGGCTCTCATAGGACCGAGCGGCTGCGGAAAATCGACGCTTCTCCGGCTTGTCATTGGCCTGCTGGAACCTACTAGCGGCTCGATTCTGTTCGAGGGGCAGCCTGTCCGTACCGACGACATTCCGCTTCGCCGTCGCATGGGATACGTGATTCAGGACGGCGGCCTCTTTCCCCACCTCACTGCCGGGCAGAACGTGCTGCTCATGGCGCGCCACCTCCACCAGCCCGATTCTGCAAGCCGGGCGCGCCTGAACGAACTCTGCGACCTTACGCGATTCCCCAAGGATGGCCTGGCCCGTTACCCCGTCGAGCTTTCGGGCGGGCAGAGGCAGCGCGTCAGCCTTATGCGCGCTCTTATGCTGAAACCCGACGTGCTTTTGCTGGACGAGCCGCTAGGTGCGCTGGACCCGCTGGTGCGCGCCGGGCTTCAGACCGACCTCAAGCAGATATTTCGCGAGCTGGGGCAGACCGTACTGCTAGTTACGCACGATATGGGGGAGGCGGGCTTTCTGGGCGACCGAATCGTGCTGCTGAACGAGGGCCGAATCGTGCAGCAGGGCATTCTGGAAGACCTGCGGGATCGTCCTGCGGACGATTTCGTGACTCGGTTCATGTCGGCGCAGCGGAGCCTGGTGCAGCTATGACAGACGGAAAGGCATTTAGCCATTATGAACGTGATGAATATTATGAAAGGCAAATCTCCGCCCTTTATTCTGTTCATAATGTTTATAATGGCTTCCTGATTCTGGCCCTCATGCTGGCCGTGGCTCTGCCGGCGCGGGGGGAGCAGGTGGTGGTCGGGTCCAAGAAGTTTACAGAATCGTACGTCCTCGCGGATATAGCCAAGAAGCTGATTGAGGATGCCGGATTCGGAGTCGAGCATAAGCAAGGGATGGGCGGGACTATCATTCTCTGGCAGGCGCTGCGGACCGGATCGATTGCTATTTATCCGGAGTATACGGGCACTATCAGCGAGGAGATTCTGAAGGCCAAAGGCGGCATGACGCCGGACGAAATGCGTGCCGCGCTGGCAAAAGACGGCGTGGGCATGACCGGGGAGCTGGGGTTCAACAACACGTACGCGCTGGTCATGACGCAGGAAAAGGCCAAGCGGCTCGGCATCCGTTCCATGAGCGACTTGAAGAATCACCCCGAGCTGCGGGCCGGGCCTACCCCCGAGTTCCTGGGCCGCAAGGATGGCTGGAAGCCGCTTTGCGTTCGGTACGGGCTGTCCTTTGGTGATGTGCGGGGTCTGGAGCACGGCCTGGGTTACGCTGCCCTGGCGAGCGACCAGATCGATCTGAAGGAGTGCTACTCGACCGACGCCAAGATCGCAGACAATCATCTTGTTGTGCTCGATGACGATATAGGGTTCTTTCCGCAGTACAAGGCGGTGTTTCTGTACCGGCTGGATACGCCATCACCGGCAGTTGCGGCGGTCCGCAAGCTGGAAGGGATGATCAACGAGGGGCGGATGACCACCCTTAACGCGGAGGCGGAGAAAACGAGGAACTATGAGCTTGCCGCCGCCTCCTACTTCGGAAAGGCGGAGCGGACTGCCGCGGCCACGCGCGTCGAATCGGTATCCGCGTCCATAATGCGGCATACGCGGGAGCATCTGATTCTCGTCGGAGTCTCCTTGCTCGCCGCCATACTGGTCGGGGTGCCGCTTGGAATTCTTGCGGGTCGGCCCGGCCCATTGAGTCAATTCGTGCTTGGCGGCACTGGTCTGATTCAGACCATTCCGCAGCTTGCTCTCCTGGCCCTGCTCATTCCACTGCTGGGTATCGGCGCGCGCGTCTCGATTGTCGCGTTGTTTCTATACAGCCTCCTGCCAATTGTGCGCAACACGGCAACCGGTCTTCAGGACATTGCGCGGCCCTTCAAAGAGGCGGCTGCCGCGCTTGGACTGGAGCCGTGGGCGCAACTCACCAAGGTGTTCCTGCCTATGTCCGCGCGGACGATTTTGGCCGGTATCAAGACGAGCGCGGTGATCAACGTTGGCGCAGCGACCCTGGCGGGACTGATCGGCGGCGGAGGGTATGGCGAGCCGATTCAGAGCGGGCTTCAATTGAACGACAACGCGACGATCCTTCAGGGCGCGATTCCGGCGGCGGTCCTTGCGCTGCTGGCGCAGCTTGGTTTCGACCTGCTGGACCGGGTGGTTATTCCTAAGGGGCTTCGTCTGCCGGTGAACGTGGAGTGAAGCTTTTGCGACGGATTTCGCCCACGGAGCCGGTCAGCGAGCTGCGGTACGTCAAGATCGTGGAGTGCGGCGAGGAGATGGTCGATTTCCTGGCGCTGTGCCCGGATCTGTTGCTCGACCGTCCTCGTTTTGCCTACCGGCGCGAGACCCTCCTGCGGCGCACCGTCGCGGAGAAGTTGTGCGAGGCGGACCGCCTGCTTCCGATTGGGTATCGGCTGGCGGTTATCGAGGGCTGGCGTCCGCCGCACATCCAGCGCCGCATGTACATGACGGTCTGGAACTGGATTGCTCATCGGAATCCGGGCATGTCGGACGTGCAGCTCAAGCGGGTGGTGAATCGATTCAGCGCGCCAATGAACGTACGCGTGCCTCCGCCTCACACGACAGGCGGCGCGGTCGACCTGATGCTGGCGGATTCCGCCGGTAAGGAGCTGGACCTCACAAGTCCGTTCGATCCTTTCGACACGTTCTGCGCGCCCTTCAACGCCGCGGGCTTGAGCGATACCGCGCGGCGGCATCGCGACATCATGTCGAAGGCTCTGGCGACCGCCGGCTTCACCAACTATCCGACGGAATACTGGCACTGGAGCTATGGCGATCAGGGCTGGGCCTATCGCGGCGGCCATGCGAATGCGAACTATGGAGCGGTGGAGCCGCCCGGTTGGTCGCCCGCTCCGGAGGATCTTACGGACGCGCCGCTGGAGCGGCTTGATTAGACAGTAAAGGGTTGTCAGCGGCCGGCGGGGAGCGGGATATCGCCGCGCCGCTCTTTCCAGGTGCGGGCCTTCATGTCGCCCAGCCAGGGCTGCACGATCTTCCTGTCCAGCGCCAATTCCGCAACGGCGGTTGGGTGGCCGCTCGATGCTTCCGAAAGCTTTTGCGAGCGTCTCGCGTTGAGAGCAAACCCTTCTGGCTCGTCCCGTCATACGCATGGGTAATCTGGGTCGTGCCGCCGAGCGACCGAGGAGAGCAGATTCCGAACGGCGAAGGCATAAGTGATCGTTTGTTGGTCTGAATTCATGAACACGATATTTCGACCAGCGG
>JBBROJ010000117.1:0-16432 GCA_038229495.1 Chthonomonadales bacterium | reverse complement strand
TAACGAACCGTTGGCTTCCTATCACAGTAACAGAGTCAGTTAACATTTCATTCAAGCCGTCAACCAGTGCTGAGCGCAAATCTTCGGACAAGGTGAATTCGTCTTTGTCAATTTCCTCAGGATGAACCAAGTCATAATCAGCTAGCATCAAGCGGTTAACAAACATGCGAGCAATGTCTGGTCCGGAGCGAGTAATGCTGCCACTTGCGCTGACCATGTTCGGCGCCTCTAAAGGCGTTGGCAGCGCAGCCTTATCGATATCACGTGTCACAACTGCTATGTCCGCCGAATCCAATTCTACGGTGACCTCGAAAGTAATCGGGCCGTAATTGTTAAGAAAATAATTGTCCGTGAAATTAGTAATTTCACCAAAGCTCCACGGAGTCTTTCTTGCGGTTTTAGGTACGGTGGGATTCGATTCCCCGCTCGTCATTGCCAGCACGGTGGGTCCTGTTTCCTGTTTGGAGCAGAATAAGAGATCGAGGAACGCGACTATGTTTGATTTGCCGGAATTGTTATCGCCGTGGACTACGGTAGCTGATTGAAGCCCCATAAGACTAAGGTCCTTCAGACTTCGAAACCCTTCAATGTGGACATCAACAATACGCATTTTACTCTCCCGTTTTCCAGGTTTTAGTGGCTGGCCAACAACTCTGAATAGACGAATCGGCAAAGGTCATTAACAGAAAGACCACGGGACCTCCCGACCTCGATACACGCCACAAGCCTCCTGACCGCCAGACCCGATTTGGGATCTCTAAAGGGTGGATATGTTCTATTAATGATTATTGTTCGACCCTCTATTCGACACGCAGGCTGCTCAGATTCAGCGATGTTCCAACTCAAGAACATAACATCGTAATCTACTCCGCCAATTCTCATCTTGTCAAATAGCGCCGGATGGCTTTCGTAGACCGTTACCACCTTTTTGTCCCTGTCGACTGCCACCGCGATCTCAGGAGGATCGGGGTGTTCAGAAACAATAATGTCATATCCCGTTTTGCGAAGCTTCTCCACCTGTTGCTCAATAGCTTCTCGTTTTGGCACGACATCAGCCCGTCTCATGTCTCCTTCGAGATAATCTGATATGTCGCGGATAGCACTATTCTCTTTATCGACGCGAGTAGCAAGCGAACTTAACTTTTCGACAAAATATTCCCGCAACTCACTATATCCGGGCCCAGTCGCGAATCCGTTGCGGTCTATTGTCAGTTCGTCATTGAGACCTGATAATATGTGCACCTCTCCAGCAAGCCAGGTCAGTTTGGCATACAGGCGACCCACGATATTTAGTCCGAAGTAGGTGGGGGCACCAATGCCTACGTCCTTAACCCTTACTTGTATCCCACGAGCTTCAACAGGAGCAACAGTAGTTCTAGGCGTGACAATCGCATACTTGAATCGTATGCCACCGGACAACGTAATTGGTTCTGCGGAGGCCTCAAGCAAGACCTGATGCAATATGTCATTGCGGTACAGCAGCCTTTTATTTAGCCGCACCTCCATCGGTGTCGCCGTTGCCTTGCTAAATAGAGTCCCAATGTTGGAGCCGGGTCTGTATTCCAACGGGAGAGCCTGTTGGAGTTCCCATTCCAATCTTTCCGTCCAGTTCCACGAAAGTATCGACTTTTCGCTTACGTCGGACCTGTGCTTGAAGTATTCTCGCGCAACCGCCGTTAGACCTATAAGACTAATACGAGTACCGTGCTGACGTCTTAACTCTGGGTCATCTCGTTCTATTCCTATAACCGGAATATTGCTGATATCAACGCTCTGGAAGGAGGGAGTCATATAGGCAGCTGCATCTATCGTGGCGGTGAAACTTCGACCATCGCCTGCCGTAGTTGACCAGATCTCTACTGTCTGACAGAACGGAAAAATGGATAGAAACCCAATGCCGAACTGGCCGATCCGCTCTCTACCAGTTTGACTTCGTCGAGAAGGATGACGGCTTCGAGCAGCAATTCGCAAATAGTAGTCGAAATCTTCCGTTGTCATCCCGCGACCATTGTCTGATACTACAATTCGGTCGAGTTCGGGTTGTATATCGATATTGACAAGAGTAGCGTCAGCATCATAGGCGTTGCTGACGACTTCACGAAGAGCTTGCGAAAAGTTCTCGTAGGTTCGTTTGCTTAACAAAGTGACGACATCCTTGTCGACGCTTATTTTCTTCATCCAGGTAGCGGCCATTGCGCATGCCTCTTCATACAAGTTAACAAATCAAATCCCGACAAAAAGCAGTTCGATGTTCTGACCAGCCTTTCCGTTTTGTCGGTTCAACGCATATGCGTGCTGTCGTTCATGAATACAAACTGTGCGCTTATGTTGAGCCATAATCTCTCGAATTTCTTGTCGAGACGGAACCCCCGGATCTCGGTAGGATAGTACGATTGTGCTCTTCGAATGTTTTTGTATGAACACCTCAAGAGCCGAGTGAACTTGGCTTTTGTCATTCCATGGGTTTGAAACGCGTTTTAGCGGTTTGTGTGCGTAATTTGCGTCCAATATCTTAGGCCACTCTTGATATCTGCACAGCCCATCCAAAAAATGATAAAGACTATGGTAATCACTAGCAGCATCGCTGCCGTTTACGCGAAGATAAGGAATGTCAAGATAGACCAAATCATGCCCCGCATCCAAAGCCATTGCATCAAAGTTCAAAGAGATATTCTGTCTGTGGTTGTCAAAGACTGCGGCATTCACTTCAATTGCTATCCGTAAGAACAAGTCTGCGAAGGCTGTATCCCAAGTCGTCTTGTTGCCAAATTTTCGCTTCACATCAGCTGTACGGAGATAGAGATTACGACGGTGAAAAAGGTTGAAAGGTCGTTTCATAAGACAGCTCTGGTTTAGAACGTGATAAGCCAATGCGCGCTTATATTCAAGAGTCGGACCTACATATACGTCCGATAGATAACGGATGTTTGTCACAACTTGGTCCAGCCATGCGTCTTCACTCTCGGTATAGTAAATGCCCTCAAAAGTATCTTGTATAAACGTAGGGTATCGGATGGTGGTGTGCCTCTTCATAATGAAGCGGAAGTCATCTTCTTCAAGTCTGATCGATGGATTCTGGATAACGGCAAGACCAGCGAAGTAATTGGACCGCAAGTAATCGTTGTACGTTACCCGCTTGCCCATTTTCTTCAGAAGAAAACTGACAGTGCCCGTACCCCCGAATGCATCGAGTGCGGTGTCGAATCGGAGAGGAGACAGCACACCATACATCCACTGACGAACTCTCGCTTTGCTTCCTTGGTAGCGTGTGGATGGGAAGCCGTTCAGATTAACTTCTGGTGGTAGAGAGGGAGGGAATAGTTTACGCATGGTTGCCCAACCATCATACCATGCGGGCTATTTACGGTCAACGCGAATAGGTGCGGAATTGCAAACAAAAGGTCCCGCGATTCCCTTGCAGGAGCCACGATGCCTACATCTTGTGGCTTCCGCCCTTGATAAATCCCTCGCCCGCACCACCGGTCGGGCCGCATGAGAGGGGCGAACACCCCATCCAGCGACGCAATCATAGCCCATCCCAAAATCACAAAAATCACACTTCAGACAAACAAGCATGCCCGATTCTCCGATTCACCCGCGCCGCTGCTCCCCCAGGATTGGGGGCTGGGGGGCTTGCTCCCCCAGGATTGGGGGCCGGGGGGCGGGCAGCCCTTAATACATCCCGCCGCCGCCCATGTCCCCGCCTCCCACACCACCCGGCATGCGGGTCCGCACCGGGCGGTTCACACAGACGCAAACGACAGATAGCGTTCATGAAGGCTGGCATAGCCCAGCGATTTGAGCGTCGCGTTGGTAAGGGACCTGGTCATTGCCGGAGTCCCGGAAACATGCCACGGCCCATCACCTTTGAACGCAACCCATAGGCCAGCCAGCCACCCACGCCCGCTTTGACCAACTGCTTCGCACGGGTCCGCGACCGTTTCCAGTGCTCCCATTGGAAGCAGCGCAGAAGTTATAATCTATGGCGAAACCACGAGTCGAACTTCTGAAACACGGGCGGCGTACGGGCGTGCCGCATATTGTCTGCGGCGACGACCTGCTCCATGAGACTCTGCGTCAAGGCTCGCGTTGGATTTGTCGCCGCAAATGGTTTAGACCCTTGCGTCGGCTCTGGATGGGCTTCACCCTCCTCTTCCAGCGCGTCGGAGTTATTATTCTCGGGTGCTCGTACTCATGCGTAGAGCCGCCGGTTTTCTGTCTCGATGCCACCGTGAAGCGTCTCCTGCTGCCACGATTACCGTGGTGTTTTGCGTGTTCGGCCCTTTCCTGAACTGCTTCGCCGCTGGGGAGGCAAGCGCCATTAGGCGGCGCGCGCTGCTCAGGTACTACGGCCTCGGCTGACTTCTGCCGCCCCGTCCTCCTCCATTATTGGAGCGGTAGCCAGAGCGCAACAGCCTCTGGCAGAGCGGCAGAACTCCCGGGATAACTCCATGCCCTTTCGCCCCGCACCTGCCGAATTTACCACGAGCCGGTCTGGGGAACCAAGGGTTTCATTGTCTTCGGGCAGATCACCCACCGCTCATTGCCTGATATCCGGTTTCTGTTCGTGAGAGCCTGCCCTGAGCGAAGCCGAAGGGTCGTGACTGTGGCTCCGGCTTCTTTCAAACCCCTCCTCACGAAGACGCCTTTGCCTTTGCTTAACCGTTCAAGTTCCCTTTACCGTAGAGGACTTGCGCTTCCGAGAACAAGAACATGCCCGGCAAACCAATAAACGGGCCGAGGAAATATCCTCGACCCGCTGTTAACGCACGTCCCGTAGATTTTTGACGGAGCCTGCTAGGCTGCTCGCGTCTGTTGATCCAATTGATTCCAGGTGCTTTGGATTCTCATGTAGCACGCCACGCGCCCATCCAGGCTGGCAGGAAGGAAATCCTCGTTCTCCAGCCGCACTTCGCGTCCGCTGCCAACCTGGCGGTAAAGACCGGATGGCACGCGCTCACCCGCGAGAAATAGCTCGTCTACAAACTGATCGTTTTCTGGCTGCTTCCACATAGCATTCTCCTCCATTGCCGTCATGACCGTGTACCTATCGGTCCGCCCTCACCTGCCCACGAAACATCAAGCATGGACCGGGTCGGGTGACAATCGGAAGCTTCTTCGCTTGATAGCCGGACGACGGGACCGGGATAAAACCGTGCCCGTCAACACTCGCTTGCATACCCCTAGATTCCGGACAATCCGCTCTTCTTCTCCTGTTTAGCCCTCCCTTACAGGCTTCCGTGCCTGCATCCCCAAGATTCGCCGGGTTCACGCCGCGCTGCAAAATGCCGGTTTGTGGCGGGTGTATTCGCTGGAATAGTAAACTACAGGATCACCCGGTATAACTAACCGATTATACATCGGGCTCTTTCTCGCGTCAAGTATCCGCGTTGCCTCAACTAGGGTAAATTTGAAAGAATGAGGGCAAGTAATTGATACGAGGCAGTTTCCCCCGTTCTCTTTTGCTGTCCGCCCAGCGACTCAATCGTAAATCGCTTGACCGTTCGCGTGTCTACCATCTATAATCTTCTGCGAAAACTCGTGGGTGCAATAACAAGTGGCTGCGTTAACTCGTGGGCGCGATCGTCCGGGCGCTCTCCATCTAATCGCCGGTATCGCCAATAATGGACCATGCCGCCCGCGGTGGGCCGCGAAAACAAGTCAGGAGTAGACGTTGCTTCCCAGAACAGGCCGCCACCCTTCAATCCTACGGCAGGACGACGCGCTGCTGGTCGTCGTTGACATGCAGGAGCCCTTTTTGCGCGGCATCTGGGAGCGCGAAAGGCTCGAAAAAAACGTCGTGCTCCTCCTGGAGTCGGCCCGCCTGCTTCGCGCGCCGATTGTGCCCACTCAGCAGAACACCGAGCGGCTGGGCAACAGCATCCCCGCAGTCATGAAGCGGTTGCCTTCACTTTGCGTGCCGTTCGACAAGATGACCTTCAGCTGCTGCTGTGACGACGCGTTCATCTCCGAAGTCCACAGGTCGGGCCGCAAACAGATTCTGCTCTGCGGAATCGAAGCGCATATTTGCATCTCGCAAACCGCTCTGGATCTCATCGCGGAGGGCTATCAGGTCCATGTTGCGGCGGACGCAGTCTCTTCGCGAACGGAAAGCAACTGCCGGATAGGTCTCAACCGGATCGAACGGGCCGGCGGAATCCTCACCTCGACGGAGGCCGCCATCTATGAGATACTTAACGAAGCGGGCACACCGGAGTTCCGCGAAATGCTCGAGCTTCTCAAATAGCGCGTCCACGGGCCTTCCGAATCCTCCAGCAGCACATCTTGCGCCACCCTTCGCCGTAACCCCTCTTTCCCCGAGATCCAATAGTTTTCTCCATTGCGGCCATTCTCGCGCGCGGTGCTACGCGTCTATGCATCAAAATACCCACTGGAATTTGGCGGATGAAACCGATATAATAGTATCAACGTATGAATAGGTGTTCATATATTGGAGGCAAGCCATGCCCGTTTTGGAGACCCGTGACACCGATATCTGCGACGTACCGCTTGTGGACCCTGAGCGCGTCCGCAGAGTCGCCGCCCGCCTGACCGACGAGGTGACTACGAGCCTTCTCGCCGACACGTTTGCCGCGCTCTCAGATACGACCCGGCTCCGAATCATAGAGGCTCTCTCTCTCGAAGAGATGTGCGTCTGCGATCTTTCGGCCGCTGTCCGCCTCTCCCAGTCCGCCACCTCGCACCAGTTGCGGGTCCTCCGCAACCTGCGCCTCGTGAAGCACCGCCGGGCGGGCCGCCTGGTCTACTATTCCCTGGACGACGACCACATCCGAGGCCTTTTCGCCCAGGGCCTGGAACATGTTCGGGAGGACATTCGCCGATGAGCGCCTCCACTCACACGCTTGAACTTCCCGTGATTCTTCCTGCCGGACCGGACTGCGAGCGCTGCGTTACACGGCTCCGCACCGCGCTTGAGCGGGTCAAAGGGGTATCGGGCGCGTCTATCGACCGCCGCGCGTCCACCATGCGAATCTCGTACGATCCCGACCTTGCCACGCTCGCGAGAATAGATCAGGAGGCGAAGCGAATCGGCGCGGAGATGGCGGCGCAGATCGATCACCAAACGATTGACCTGCGCGACCTCGACTGCCCTGATTGCTCCGCCAGTATCGAGAAGGCAGTCACGCGGCTTCCCGGCGTCCTCTGGGCGGGCGCAAATTTCGCCGCCGCTCAGATGCACGTAGAGTATAACCGCGCCGAGACTTCCTTGGGAGCTATCTGCCGCGTGGTCGAGGGGCATGGAGTGCGCGCATGCCCGATTGGAAATAGCTCCGAACGGCGGGAGACGGACGATTCTGGAGCCGGAGACCGGTTGGCCTGGTGGCGCGAGAACCGGCGGCTGGTGAATCTGGGCGCGGTCGTTCTCCTGACGATAATTGCGTGGCTCGCTCCGGTCACCGCCCGTGCGCCGGTTCTCTTGCTAGCAATTCTTCTCGGGGTATGGCTCACCGCGCTCAGCGGGCTTCGCTCGATTCGCGCGCGGTCGCTCGACATGAACGTCCTGATGACCCTGGCCGTTATCGGTGCGGCGGCTATCGGAGATTGGTGGGAGGCCGCATCGGTAGTCACGCTGTTCAACCTGGGCAACGTCTTGCAGGCGGGCGCAATGGAGCGGACACGCCGATCTATTCGCGGGCTCATGAATCTCAGCCCAAAAACTGCGCGCGTGCTGCGAAGCGGCGGCATCGCCGAGATTTCGATTGAACGAGTGTTGATCGACGACAGCATAATGGTAAAGCCTGGCGAGCGGATTTCGGTGGATGGAGAGATCACGAAGGGCGCATCCGCGGTAAACGAAGCGCCGATAACCGGCGAAAGCATGCCCCGCGATAAGGGGCCGGGTGATACGGTGTTCGCCGGCACGCTGAACGGAAACGGCGCGCTGGAGATTCGCGCCACCCGCGCGGCGCGCGACACGACCCTGGCCCGGATTCTCCACAGGGTCGAAGAGGCGCAGGCACAGCGCGCCCCGGCGCAGCAGATCATCGACCGATTCGCACGCCTGTATACACCGATGGTCGTACTAGGAGCCGTTGTGGTGGCGGCGGCTCCGCCCGCAATTCTGACCGCCACGGGACATGCGCCTATGTGGTCCGCATGGTTTCTCAAGGGCCTCGCTCTCCTCATCATCGCCTGCCCCTGCGCGCTGGTTATCTCCACGCCGGTGGCAATCGTAACGGCCATCGGCAGCGCGTCGAAGCGAGGCGCGCTCATCAAGGGTGGCGTGTTTCTGGAGCAGGTCGGACGGCTTCGCGCTATCCTGTATGACAAAACAGGGACCCTTACGTATGGCAAGTTCCGAGTCGAAGAGGTCATGCCGCTGAACGGCCACAGCGAATCCGAGATCCTCGCCATCGCGGCGGCGGTCGAATCGCATTCGGAACATCCTCTCGCGGCGGCGTTCGAGGAGGCCAACCATGCTTTCAACGGGCATAAGCATCTGCAAGTGGAAGGGTTCGAGGCATTCTCCGGCATGGGCGCGAGCGCGAGAGTGGACGGGCGGCGCTATTTTGTGGGCAACGCAAGAATGATGCAGTCGAGCGGTGTCTCGATGGACGAGGCAGGCGGCATACTCTCGGAGCATGAGGCGCGGTGCAAAACGGTGGTGGCGCTCGCGGTCGATGCAAGACCGATCGGCATCATCGTACTTGGAGACACTCACCGGACAGAAGTGAACAGAACCATCCAAGAGCTGGAGGCGCTTGGAATCTCGTACCAGGCAATGATTACGGGCGACAACGCTCATTCCGCCGCGACGGCTGCGGCGGCCGTGGGACTGAGTAACTGGTCGGCGCGAATGCTGCCGGATCAAAAGTTGGAATACGTGCGTGAAACCCAGAGAAAATATGGACCGGTCGGTATGATTGGTGACGGAATCAACGATGCGCCGGCGCTCGCCGCCGCAGACGTGGGCATTGCGATGGGCGCGGCGGGCAGCGACACCGCGATGGAGACGGCCGACATCGCGCTGATGGGCGACGACCTTACGCGACTCCCCTTCCTGATTCGGCTCAGCAGGCGGACAACGGCGATCATCCGGCAGAACATCGCCTTCTCGCTGGCGACCAAGCTGGGCCTGATTGCCGCCGCGGTTACGGTCGGACTGCCGCTCTGGCTCGCCGTCGCCGGCGACGTGGGCGTCTCGCTGCTCGTAACCCTGAACGCGCTGCGATTGCGGTGTTAGCCGAGAACGGCAACAAGCAAGCAATGCGTGAGACAATGTAAGGATGAGGTAAGTCGATGACAGAGACAGACGACGCACGAGACGCGATTGAGCAGGTGCTGGACGGCGGTCCGCGCGCCGATGATCTGGCAGAGATGGTAGCCGCGCTGAAGGTGAGGCGCGACTCCTTTCTGCATGAGCGTGACTCGGCGGCCTCCCCGGAATCGCGCAAGGAGTGGGAGCAGCGAATCCGGGAGGTGGACAAGCAGATCAAGGTACTGAGTCAGGAGATGGCGATTACAGAGTTTGTAGAGAAATCCGTCCGCGTAACGGTCAACCGCCCGCGCCTTGATATCGACGAAGAGGGCTATTAGCCTTTTAGTATGCCCAGCGGCTGCGGCGTATAGTCCGGGAAGACGTCGGCCAGGTGCGGGTTGCGGAGCCGCTTTTGCACAATCTCGGCCAGCACGTCTCGGTAGTCCGTGGTTACGCGCAGATCGCCTGGCGGCTCCAATTGATGCTCTTCCAGGCCGGGCCAACGGCGGAACACTTTTCCGCCCACCACGCTCCCACCCATAACGAACATGCAGCTGCCCCGCCCGTGATCCGTACCGAGGCTCGATCCCTCCTGCAATCGCCTACCGAACTCCGTAAAGACCACCAGCGTGATTCGTGCCATTTCCGGCCCCATGTCCTGGAGGAAGGCGGCCAATGCCGCACCCAGGTCGCCCACCTGCTGCCCAAAGACCGTATTCTGTGTGACATGTGTATCCCAGGAGTAGGGCCCTCGATGGTCCAGACACGCCACTTCCAACCCCACGCTGCCCCGCACCAGACACGCCACCTGCCGAAGGCCGGTGCCGAGGTCGCTCGCCGGATAGGCTGCTCCATTTGAAGGCTTGTAGTTCGCGGGGTTGATCTTATTCAGCGTGTCCAGCACGGCCAGAGTCTCGCGCCCGGCGTGGGCAACCGCGTCATTGCCGTCCTTGTAGAACTCGGCCAATACGGACCGCATCTCCGCCTCGTTCTTTGAATCACCGGGCAGAATCAGCCGGAAATCGTTCAGCGAGTTGAGCGCGGTGGCGTCCGTCGCGCCGCGCAGAATGTCCGGCATGGTATTGCTGAACGCGACCGCCCGCAGCGGCGAGCTGATGTCCCCTTGCGTGGTTGAAAGGTGGCGCGCCAGCCATCCGCTTGCCGTGCCGGTCTCTTCGTTGGGCTGCCCGCGCTCCATCGTCATCATCGCTTCGAAGTGGGAGCGCGTCTGATCGGCGGAGCCGATGGCGTGGACGCAGGAGAACAGCCCCTTCTGCCAGTGCGGCACGAGGGGAGCCAGCGCGGGATGCATGCCGAAGAATCCGTCCAGTTCGATAGCGCGATTGGTCGCGGCGGCCCGGTTGTCTTTTGGCGAAGCGATTCCGAGGTTCGGTCTGCGGCGGTGATAGGCATCCTCGGCGTAAGGCACGATAATGTTCAGCCCGTCCGCGCCGCCCCGCATAAACACCGTGACAAGGATGTCGCGCGAGGTCTCCTTGCCGTCCACGCTGACGGCGACGTCGGCAAGCGCAGTTCCGCCTTTCGCCGCCCAACCCACCGCCGCCAGTCCCGCTCCGCCCAGCACCTGCCGTCTCGAAAGTTTGCTATCCATTGAATTGTCCTATTGTGCGTCTCGTACCACGCGTGTAAAATCCACACGTGTAAAACGCGTGACTGTTGGGCGGGCAAGCCGCCAAACGCCCTCACGGGCGGCACAACCCGAAACGAATCCATAAAATTGGGTTTACCGTCCGGAGGACGTTCAGCCGAAGGCTCTCCTGCCACGCGTTTTACACGCATGGCCCCGGCGCCTCTATCGCCACTGGAACTCCGGCGAGGCGAGGAGCAGGGCCGCGCACTCAACCGAAGGTGAGCGCTTCTTGTCTGCGGAGCGCGTGATTCGGGCGAGGTGCGCATCCAGCTTTGCCAGCAGCGGCTTTACGGATTCCGAGTCGGAGGGCTTTGCGAGAATCAACTCGACGAGCGTTCTATTCGCTTCCGTGCCCGCCATATCTGTGACCTTAAGGCTCTTGAGGTCCAGCGACGTTCCGCCGATTCCGCCGCTCAGGAGCGCGACCGAGAAGTTCCAGCGGGCAAGCAGCGAGCCGGTCCATGCGGTCGTTTTGTCGGGATAGCCATCCGGCATTGGCCACTGATAGAGCGGCTGACCCATGGTCGTGAGCTGCGCCTGCAAAGCCTTGTTGGCGTCGGTGTCGGCGTTCACGGCGCGTAGGGCGGAAACGGTGAAATCGAAGGGCCGCTTGAGAATCGGAGGTCCGGTCTGCAGCTCTTCCGAAAGCAGCAGGGGACGAAGCATCGCCTTGATGTCGCCGCCCGTCTTCAGGTAGATGTCCGCCAGCTTCGGCTCCCAAACACTTGTCACAACCGCGTTGTCGCCGAGGAAGTAGCGGGCGATCTTGTGCGCGATGAATCGGGCGGTGGCGGGATGCTCGGCAAGAATTTCCAGCACGCGCTCGCCGTCCACCTGCCCGGCGGGCATCTTCACGCCCTTATACGTCACCTCTTTGGCCGGGTCCCCGCAAGGAGGAATACGGATGCCGAGGATAATTTTCGCGCCGCTGTCGTGCTTCTCCGCGTCGAACCGGAAGCGGCCCCTTGCGTGCAGGAACCTGTCCTCCACCGTCCAGCCGGTCAGGCAGCGCGCCACCTCCTGCACGTCCTTCTGCGTATAGCCGCCATGGACGCCGAGGGTGTGCAGCTCCATCAGCTCGCGAGCATAATTCTCGTTGGCTCCGGCTCCTTTCGCGTCTTTTTTGCGGTTGATCTGGTTGTCCAGATACATCAGCATGGCGGGACTGTGGGCCGAGGCTCGCATCAGGCTCGGAAAGGTATCGAGGGCATGCGCCCGAATCACGTTCAACTCATCGGTCGGCATGAAATAGGAGCCGAGCCCCTTGCGCGCATAGATGTTGAAGTGGTTCGACCAGAGGTCCACCATGCGCTCGCGAAGCTGATGGCGGCTGTAGACGGCGCTTAGAATCGCGGCCTGCTGAAGCTGCCGAAGGACTTCGTGCTGGGGAAGGTCGGTCAGCTCCGCCGCGTGTACTTGAAGCGCCTCAAGGCTGCTGAGACGCAGTGCGACTATCTCGGAATCCTCATCGGTAGGGTTAAGCTGACGGTCGATCCACTGCTCCACGCCGACTGCCGCGACTTCGGCGGCCTGCCCCGGCAATGGTCCGAACGCGGCGCGATTCAGGAGACGGGCAATCGGCGCGACCTCCAGCCTGGGAAGCTCGATGGTGGCCGGCGGCTGGACCTGCGTGAGCCGCCGCGTTATCTGTGAGCAACCGGTGAGAGTCGTGGCGGCGACGCCCGCGCCCGCGGCAACGCTCAGGCCCAGCGCTTCGCGTCGATTCAGTTTCATACATCGAACTCCGGCGGATCGGCCTTGCGAGCGCTTGCAGCATCGGGAGCGAGGACGGGAGAGTAAACCGGCGCAACGGCAATTGCCGAGCGCCTGCGGCCGCTTACGAATACCGCTTGGAATCCCGCGCCCAGCGAAGACATCCAGAGGATTCCCGCGACGGCCCATCCGAACATCGGAACCAGGCTGGAGAGCACCATCAATCCGGCGCTGCGGGAGAGGCCGCGAAGCTCGGAGCACCTTCGGTCCATCTTCTGCATCCGCCCGCCCATCACCAGCGCCATTCCGCTTCCGCCAATAACCATGACTCCCAGCATGTAAATTATCAGCAGCCAGCCGAGCAGGGTGGTCAGCGGGAAGTGCAGATTCAGCAGCACAACGGAGATGAATCCTGTCAACACTAGCAGCGCGCCGCCGAGCACTAGCGACACCCAG
This sequence comes from Chthonomonadales bacterium, assembly GCA_038229495.1. GTDB lineage: Bacteria > Armatimonadota > Chthonomonadetes > Chthonomonadales > CAJBBX01 > JBBROJ01. Next base: position 3,392 of record JBBROJ010000117.1, on the reverse strand, counting down.
GGCGACGTCTCCAAATGGGTCCGCGCGTGGTTCGCTTTTCGTGGAAAGAGGAGCGCGATTCCAACGAGCGATGCCCAGATAGATACGAGCAGACCGCCAATGATTCCGATAAAGGTCATGACGTCGCCGATGGTATATCCCATAACGATTCCTCCTCCGTGCCGCCGCCGGCGGACACAGCAGCGCATTTGAAACAACTAAACACCACTACCCTACCAGAACATGATTGGTTTCGCAACTTGAGAAGGAGATGTCGGAGCGTGAAAAAGATCGTGAAAAGAAGACGTGGAGGGGCACGCGTTTCACCGGCGGTCAGGCGAGCAGAGGATCCCTACGGTATTCCACCCGGCGGACCGGTCGAGCCTTTGCCGGGAGGAATGATGCGACTTGTGCCCTGGCGCGTGCGTCCATCGATCTGCATCATGACCGGAACTTCAACACTCTTGTCGTCCGGGGTTTTGACATTGATATCGTATTCCAGCAGGACGTCCTCCGGCTTGGCGTTGGGGCCGGGCTTGAAATACTTGAACGGCGGCCCTTCGGGATGCGTGGAGAGCTTCAAGCGAGAAGGGCTCGCGACATATCCCGGCACCAGGTCTTGCAGCTTGTCCGGAAACTTGCCGGTGTCTTTCTTGTAGCGATTTACCTGCTTAAACAGCTCGTGAATTTCAACCGATACCTGCACTGAATCGCGCGTGGTGCCGACCAGGAAGCTGCGTCCCTTGTCGCCCAGCATGAAATAGATACCCACGCATGCCAGCAGTATCAGAAGGCAGCCGCCGCCACAGGCGATACCGCCCCACTTGAAGCAGCTATCGCCGCCGCGGCCGGCGGGAGGAGCCGGAGGCGGCGGGGGGACATAAGAGCTCATAGTGGAGTCCAATCCATTTCCGGAGTAACGCGCTCGCAAAAGCCCGCCATAAGCCTGGCGGTATTCTCGATGTCGTTCAGGTCCATTACTTCGCAGTGCGTGTGCATGTACCGCAGCGGGACGGAAATGAGGCCGGTCGCCATTCCCGCGCGGCTAATCTGCATCGCGTTCGCATCGGTGCCGGTGCCGCCGGGGGCCGCCTCGATCTGATATGGTATCTCCAGATCCTTCGCGGTGCTCACCAACAGGTCGAAGACCTTCGGATTGATGTTGGCCCCTCGCGCGATGATGGGCCCGCCGCCCAGCTTCACGTCGCCCACCTTCTTCTTGTCCGCGCCCGGAAAGTTCATCGCGTGCCCAACGTCGGTGGCGAGCCCCACGAGCGCGTCCAAACCATAGGCTGCCGTGCGCGCGCCCCGCAGCCCAATCTCTTCCTGCACGTTGGAGACCGCGAACACGCTGGCCTGCATCGGCCTCCCCTCCAGCAGCCTCAGCGTCTCGACAAGCACGAAGAGCGCCATCTTGTTGTCGAAGCTGCGCGCTGTGCAGACATCCCCCTGGAGCCGCTGGAGGTCCTGCGCATACGTAACGCAGTCGCCGATTGCCACAAGCTCCTGCGCCTCCTTCTTGCCGACGACCCCAATGTCGATCCACAGATCGTCTAGCTTGACCGGCTTCGTGCGCTCATCCAACTCCAGCAGGTGAATGGCGCGCCGCCCGAGAACTCCAAGGATTGGTCCGTTCGCGGTGTGCACGTTTACGCGCTGCCCCACGGTTACGACCGCGTCGTGGCCGCCAATCGTGCCGAAGGTGAGCATCCCCTCATCGTTGATATAGCGTATCTGAAAGCCGATCTCGTCCGCATGGCCCGCGAGCATGATGCGGGGACGTCCTTCCAAATTCTTCGCGGCTATCACGCTGCCCATCACATCCGTACGAACATCGTCCGCATAGGGCCTGACAGCATCGCGGTATTCGCGCTGCACAGCTTGCTCATAGCCGGACGGACCGGGTGTATCGACGATTCGCTTGAGCAGAGCGAACGATTCGTCTCGCATCGTGGAACCTTTCTCAGGAGAATTGGGGACATCAATCTGATAATACTCGTTTTGCGGCACACCGTCAACTCGGATATGCCGGGAAATCGTTACCGCTCTTACTATGCGCCGTCTATACTATTAACACTATGATTGCAAGACGACACAGGAGGGATGAACATATGAATAAAGTGGTGATCGGAGCGATTACGGCAGGCGTGCTGATTGGCGCTCTGGCGACATCGGGGCTTGCGCAGAATCAGCCACAGGGCGGCCAGGGCGGCCAGGGCGGTCAGGGCGGATTCCAGCGCGGCGGCGGTCGCGGCGGAGTCCGGGGCCAGCGCGGTCAAGGCGGTCAAGGCGGTCAAGGCGGCGGACAATTTGGTCCCGGCGGTCCCGGCGGCTTTGGCATGAGGCGCGGAGGCCAGCCGGACCACAACCCAATGGTTACGCACGTGATGGAGCTCATAAACCGATCCGACGTGCAGAACGGCATCCGCCTCGACTTGAAGCAGAAGAACGCTCTAATGCAATATCAGCAGCAGGCGCAGGAATCGATTCGGCAGCAGATGCAACAGATGTTCCAAACTATGCGCGGGAACCGGGGGCAAAACGGCGGTCAGCCGGGACAAGTTGGTCAACCCGGTCAAGCCGGTGGGCAGCCCGGCGGCCAACAGGACCCGGCCCAGCGCCAGCAGATGCGCGACCAGATGCAGGCCCAGCGAACCGATATGCAGAGCAAGATCAATGCCGGCCTGAACGACATTCTGCGTCCCGATCAGGTTCAGAGATTGCACGAGTTGGACCTACAGTGGCGCGGCGCGCTTTCGATTGCCGATCCAAAGGTCGCCGACGAAGTGCAGGTATCTCCCGAGCGCCGAACCGCCATTGCAACTCTTTTGACGGAATACCAGGCAAAAGCGAGCGCGGCGCGGCAGCAGCTCTTCCAATCGATGCGCGGTAATCGCGGGCCAGGCGGATTCGGCGGAGGCGCGAATGGAGCCGGCGGGCAGCAGAATCAGCCCAATCAGCAGCAGAATCAGGCGAATCCGCAGAATCAGCCCAATCCGTTCCTCGCGATTCAGAAGGCGGATGACGCCTCGCGAAAAGAGGGCGAGGACAAGGCGCTCGCGCTTTTGAGCCCCGCGGAGAAAGAGGGCTGGATTAAAGCGCAGGGCAAGCCCTTTACGTTCCGCACGGACCTCCAAACCCCACAAAGATAGTTGGCTACGCGCCTGGCCGGAATCCCAGGCGCTGCGTCGTTGTGCCGCCCCCGCGAGTAGCCATCCAGCGGGGGCGGCGCTGTGTCCATTCCTTTGAATAGACCTCTTGCACAAGTGATCTTTCGTCCGTGAGGACGATTGGGTGCGCCTCGCAGCGCACGTTGCTAGCGGGTTCAAATCCCGCCGGGAGAACCTGTGCACAAGTTGCGCTCCCGTAGGAGAAGACAGCCGGACGCCGCGAGGCCATCCGGTGAAGGGTCG
>JBBROJ010000116.1:0-16458 GCA_038229495.1 Chthonomonadales bacterium | reverse complement strand
GGGCTAACTCCCCCAGAATTGGGGGGCCGGGGGGCGAACCGGGGGACAACCTCCCCAAGAATTGGGGGGCCGGGGGGCGGGCTGGGGGCTGACTCCCCCAGAATTGGGGGCCGGGGGGCGAACCGGGGGGCTGACTCCCCCAGAATTGGGGGCCGGGGGGCGGGCTGGGGGCTGACTCCCCCAGAGTTGGGGGCCGGGGGGCGAACCGGGGGACAACCTCCCCCAGAATTGGGGCCGGGGGGGGCGGGCCGGGGGGCGAACTGGGGGGCTGCGTTTCATCAAGCTTCTAAGGCATCCTTGACCTGCGTTTCACTTGCGGCCAGTCAGTCTCCGATATCCGCTTGACGTGTCCGTCCGCGAAGGCGACCGCCCGCGTACCGTCCGAAGCCGGAGCGGCCTCGTAAAACAGCACGAATTCCGCGGGAATCTCGATGGTTGCCAGATGCTTTCGAGACGCTCCCGGATTCACATGGTAGGACTCGCCTGTCCGCGGGTCCTTGAATATCGCCTCATTCTTTACATATGGGTAGAGCGCCTTCTTGGCGGACGCCGCATCCTTCATCGGCGGAAGCGCTTCATCGTAGTCCTGCATATACATCAGCGCCCCAAGCGCCACTTGCTTCAGGTTGCTTACCGATGAAGCCTCCTGGGCTTTCAGCCGAGCCTGCGCGAACACGGGGAATAGAATCGCCGCCAGGGTTGCCTGGCCGCTTGCCATAGTGGACCGGTCCGACAAAGCTTTCTGGAGGTCGAACCAGCGCACCGATTCGAACCCGGCGACCGTGCTCATGTCCAACAGCGACAGGTCGAGCGCGGTGTCCGGTTTCGGCGCGGGAGCGAGCATGTCCAACACCTGCTGAGCGGATGTCGACCGGCCGGCTGCCCCCAGATTCTGAATCGACGTCATATCCAGAGGATGGTCGGGAGGCCGGTAGGCGATCAGGAAATTCTTGCCGCCCAGCGTGATCGTCCTCCCCTGTGTGTAATAGACCTTCGGTTGACCGCCGCCTCCCATCAACGACTGTGTAAAGGAGGCTCCGCCGGAGCCTCCCTTTGCCGATTCGATAACCCGAACCTCTACACGCTGCCATTTCGAATCCAGGTCCTTCAACCGCAGGCTGAGAGGGGCCTCGCCTCCCGCCAGCAGTTTTGCGAATTCACCCTCTCGCGCAGTCTGAGAGAACGCGGGCGTGAGGATTGCAGCCGCGCCTACAGTCGTCAGGAGAAGAGCCCGGAAGATGGCGCTTCCTTCGAATTGCGGCTTCAACGTCCCGATCCCTTCGGCTGGGTCTTCGGCGCCGGCTTTGGTTTCGGCTTCCCGGTAGAAGCAGCAGGAGCCGCGGGAGCCGCAGGAGCGGTGAGGAACGGAGCTTCAACCGGCGCGGCCACGTCGGGCGGAGGCGGAGGAGCGTTCTTCTTCGCGGCGAGCATCTCCAGCAGACCGCCCCCGCCCTTCTGGCTCTCGGCTATCTCCTGATTCATGTCGAAAGAACGGATGCCGCTCATCGCGCTGATGCTCTTAACATTTAACAACGAGAGCGTAACCGCGGACTCGGGACTCATCTTGCCGGTTGCCGCCATCTTCGCGAAATCCGGCTCCTTCCCTCCGTTCTGCTCCGATTCCATAATAAGCTGCATAAAATTCACTTCGGGCTTTTCGTACCGGTAGGCGATTAGAAAAGTCTCGCCGCCAATAGAACCTGTCTGACCTTTCGTGTAGTAGACCGGCTGGCTGCCGCCCCCTCCGCCCATCCCGCCGAACAGGCTGCTCATAAACGCCATGCCCATGGCTGCGTCGCTGCCGCCCTTGTTGCCATTGCCCATCATGAGATTCTGCATGAGCTGGCCCAGCATATCGCCCATGCCTCCCCCGCTCCCTGGCGTCGCGATGGACATCCGCTTCCAGTCCGAATTCAGATCCTTGAGATGGAGCGACAGCGGGGCATCCTTTCCCGATACTACGTCCTGAAGGATCGATCCCTGCCCAAACGCCGCACCCCCGAGCGCCACAAGCGCCAGCAGCATCGTACCTAAAGCTGATTTTCTCAATGCACCATCCCTCCAAACATGACGGCAAACCGCAGTCATGAACACCCGAACACCCAACACCCGAACACCTGAATACCCCGTTCGGTATTATCGCGCCGGCAGCGGAACCGTTACGTCGTTGCCCGACACGCGATCCGCCTCAGGGTCCCAGGCCGTGCGCAGCTTCTCCTCCCACTGTCGCAGGAAGACCTGCCGGCACCACGCCTTACTCACCTTCCAGGTCCGATAGGTGTCACCTCCCGCGCCATCCTGGAATCGCCGCTTCGGGTAGATTGGCATGTCAATTCCGGTGACCGCCCGCACCCCCGCGCGCACCACGTCCGCCTTCAGGCTGTACAGCCGCTCTATGCTTCCGCCCAGGACCATTTCGAAAGGCAGCGCGACCGCCTCGGTAATGACCGAACGCACCGAATAGGGCGAAAAGGCGTCGAATCCATGCTTCGTGGCCGGAGCCCACGTGCGGATATAGGACCGCGAAAGACCGCCCGAGTAAGTCTGGCTATGCTTGATGGCGTCCACGCCCCAGCCCTCCTGATAGAGCATCGGGTTCCGCAGGATGCTGGAGAGCGTGAGGTCCGAATCCTCCAGCGGATACGACTTCATGTTCTCGTCGCCGCCGTCCCCGTCCAGCAGGTAGCGCAGACTCGGATACCGCTCGCGAATTCCGCCCAGCAGACAGAGCGCCGCCGCCGCGCACTCCACGTCCAGCGGATGGTAATCCTCGATGACGCGAATCGCCTCCTCCAGGTTGTACTGTTCCGCCGAAACCTGAATCGCTTCCCATTGGCTCTCCATGCCCACCGCACGCGCCACCGCGTCGGCCTGTGCCGCGTCCTGTCCGCCTCCCAGGTCGAGCGTAAATGCCCGCAATCGATTTGGATTGTCGCCCAGCTCTTCCAACGCCTTGCGCGCCATCAGCAGTACGGACGTGCTGTCGATACCGCCAGAAAAGGCCACCGCAATCGGCTCCCCGTCGGGCACGGTGCGAATCCAGCTCTTCACCGCCTCATACGCCGCAGCGACGTAACGCGCGCCGGTCTCATCGATATCCGCGGGGCCGGTTGCAATGGGCGGGTCGAAGAACCGATGGTAGCGCGGGGCGGGGTCCGGGCAGCCGATCTGGTCGATCTCTATCAGATAGTGCGCCGGGACCATGCGCGTATACATTGGGTCGAACTGCCATCCGATCTTCTGCTCCTGGCACCAATCGAACAGCGTCTCGATTCGGTCCGCCACCACCAAAAACGGCCCATGGAACATCTTCGCGACAAAGTAGCGCAGCGGCAGCCCGATAGTGCGGCTTAGCCTGACCGTCTGCCCCTCGCGCGCCGCCGCCGCAAAATGGCCGTCCGAATGGCGCAGCGATTCCATGTCGCCCTGCCGGACCGCGCTAACCACGCCATTTATGCCGTCCATGCCAATTCCGGTCAACGCCGATTGGCGCGCGCCCGCCAGATTCACCAGGCGCTCAACTCCCTGTAGCATTTCTGAACCTCCAATGGAATATATAAGTGCTCGATTGACCTGCTGATATATTTCTCTAACTGACATATACGTGTACGACCATCCCCTTTCCTGCGCGTTCCCATCCCATTAAATCGAATATCCGCATCGCGCCGTTGTTTGACATCGGGCCAAAACGACGGTTATAATAACACATAACTGAATTCAAAAGGCTTTGACGGGGAAGAGTAGGACCGAGCGCGTCTCAGAGAGGGCGGGAATGGTGTGAGCCGCCTGACATTTGTCGATCCGAACGTCGCCCCCGAGCTGAAGAATGAAGGAGCACGGAGGCCGGGACGCCGTTCTAATCCCTGATCCCTAATCCCTAGTTTTCTCCGGGTGCGCCCGTTACAGTGATTGAGTGTCCGATTCGCCAACACGGTCGGAAACTGAGGTGGTACCGCGCGAGTAGTATCTACGCCCGCGTCCTCTAGCTTTAGAGGGCGCGGGCGTTTTGATTCTGATCCACGAAGGGCCACGAAGGAACACGAAGAACGGTAAGGGATCAAAGGGCGGTGGGGTTTTCTTCGTGAACCTTCGTGGCCCTTCGTGGATTCAATGGGTGCGGTGGGGTTTTCTTCATGAACCTTCGTGGATAATATGTGGACAATATAAGGAGGTCTGTTATGGAATTATCGAAAGCTTACGAGCCCACGATCATTGAGGATAAGTGGTATGCGGATTGGCTGGCGAAGCGGCGATTTGCCGCTACGCCAGATGATCCCAATCGCAGCAACCCCTACTGCATCACGATTCCGCCGCCCAATATTACGGGCAGTCTGCACATGGGCCACGCCCTGAACAACACGATCATCGATGCGCTAACCCGTTGGCACCGCATGCTCGGCGACAACGCGATGACGCTTCCCGGAACCGATCACGCCGGAATCGCCACGCAAAACGTGGTCGAGAAGCAGCTTGCCAAACAGGGAATCAGCCGCCACGATCTCGGTCGCGAAAAGTTCATCGAGAAGTGCTGGGAGTGGCGCAAGGAGTACGGCGACCGTATCTACCTTCAGTTCCACAAGCTCGGCTGCTCCTACGATTGGGACCGCGCGCGGTTCACGATGGACGAATCCTATGTGGACGCCATCTACGAACAGTTCTTGCGCTGGTGGGAGCGCGGCCTCATCTACCGCGGCGCGCGCGTCGTGAACTGGTGCCCCCGCTGCCAATCGGCCATCTCCGACATCGAGGTGAACAGCGAGGAGCGGCAGGGCAAGCTCTACCACCTGCGCTATCCGTTCAGCCCCCCGGCCCCCAATTCTGGGGGTGACAACGGCAGCCCCCCAGCCGCTGATCATGAGGGTGAGGGTCGCGGACGCGGCGATGGCGAGGAAGCTCCCCCAAAATTGGGGGCCGGGGAGCCAACTCACCCAGAATTGGGGGCCGGCAATCTGGACGTTCTCCCCCAGGATTGGGGGCCGGGGGGCACCTATATAACCATTGCAACTACTCGTCCCGAGACGATGCTGGGTGACACAGCGGTGGCGGTGAATCCAGCCGACAAGCGGTACGCGGGTCTGGTGGGCAGGATGATCAAGCTGCCACTCACGGACCGGGAAATCCCGTTGATTGCCGACGATTACGCTAAGATGGAGTTTGGAACGGGCGCGGTGAAGGTGACACCCGCTCACGACCTGAACGATTTCGAGGCTGGCCTGCGCAACAAGCTGCCGCAGATCGTGGTAATTGGCGAGGATGGCCGCATGACGCAGGCGGCGGGACCGGAGTTCGCCGGGCTGGACCGATTCGAGGCGCGCAAGAAGGCGCTGGAACGGATGGAGGAGCTTGGGCTGCTCGTAAAGGTCGAAGACCATGTGATCCAGACGCCGCACTGCGATCGCTGCGGCACGATCATCGAGCCGCTCCTGTCCGAGCAGTGGTTCGCCGAGATGAAGCCGCTCGCCGCTCCCGCCATCGACGCGGTGAAGGATGGCCGAATCCGGTTCGTTCCGGACCGCTACACGCGCATTTACCTGGACTGGATGGAGAAGATTCAGCCGTGGTGCATCTCGCGCCAGCTCTGGTGGGGGCACCGGATTCCGGTCTGGTGGGCGCAGGACGACCGTTTCACCGCCGCCCGGTCGCTGGAGGATGCCGCGGCGAAGCTCGGCGCGCCCGCTGAATCGCTTCGCCAGGACGAGGACGTTCTCGACACCTGGTTCTCCAGCGCGCTTTGGCCGCACGCCACGCTCGGCTGGCCGCGCGAAACCGTTGACCTGGACTTCTGGTATCCCACGAATCTCCTCTCCACCGCGCAGGAGATCATCTATCTCTGGGTGGCGCGCATGATTATGACCGGCCTAGACTTCATGGGCGAGATTCCGTTCCGCGAAGTATACATTCACGCCACGGTGCTGGACGAGAAGGGCGCGCGCATGTCCAAGAGCAAGGGCAACGGCGTGGACCCTCTGGACATGATCGAGAAGTACGGTGCCGACGCTCTACGCTTCTACCTGTTGCAGAACGCCGGCAAGAATCAGGACATCAAATTTCGCGGGGATTCAGTGCGACTGGCTGGCACCTTCTGTAATAAGCTGTGGAACGCCTCGCGATTCGTCTTGTCGAATCTCGACGAGAATATGACCGGCGAGTTCGATGAATCGCGCCTGACTGCCATGGACCGATGGATTCTTTCGCGCCTCGCGCAGACGATTGAAACGGTCAATACCAACCTCGCGACGTACGACATGGACGACGGTATGGCGGCGAGTTATCGGTTCTTCTGGTCGGATTTCTGCGACTGGTATATCGAAATGGTGAAGCCGCGCCTGCGTCTCGAACACGAAGATTCCGGCGACCGTGACACCGCGCGGAACGTCCTCGCCTATGTACTGGAGGCCACGCTGCGGCTCATGCACCCCATGATTCCCTTTATAACGGAGGAGATATGGCAGGCCATGCCGCATAAGGGCGAAACCATCATGATCGCCCCCTATCCGACTCGCGAGAACATGGGCGCGCGGCCCGATCCAGCCGCGGAGGCAGAAATTGCGACGATCATGGAGGCGATACGCGGCTTTCGCAATCTGAGGTCCGAGTTGAAACTGGACCCGGCCCGAAAGCTGTCTGGCGCGGCTGTCGGCTCGGATGCCGACTGCGCTCGCGCCCTGGAATCGAGCGCCCAGGCAATAACGGACCTTGCGCGGCTTTCGAGCTTCGAGGTGCGCGATGATGCGCCATCGGACGGCGGCCAGTGGGTCGGATCGCCCGTGACGGGCGGCGAGGTGTTCCTGGAGATTGGCGAGGCGATGGACATAACGAAGGAGCTGGACCGAATCACGAAAGAATGGGAGGCAACCGAGAAAGAGCTGGCGGCGATTCAGGCGCGGCTGGGCAACCCGCAATTCACCGGGCGGGCAGCCGCCGTCGTGGTCGAAAAGACTCGCGCGCAGGCCGCCGATCTGGAACAAAAGCGCGAAAAACTGGCTGAACGCCGCAAAATTCTCGGCGGACAGTAGACTTCCATTAACGTTCCTTCCGTCCGGCAGGACGATTGGCCGAGGGCCCAGAGTTCTCAGGCGCGCCACTGGTCCGAGCGCCTGAAACAGAGAGGGAATTCATTCCCTCGTTCGCCGCTGGCAGGACGATTGGCCGCAAAATGCTCAGCTCAGAACGAGAAAGGCTCGAATGAAAAAGCTGTTTCTGGTACGGCATGGCACCGTCCATAACCCGAATAACGTTATCTATCGCAGACTGCCCGGTTACGTGCTGGGAGATCAGGGCCGCAGGGAGGCCGCGCAGGCTTCTCTGTTTCTGGCCGCCGAGCCGATGGAGGTCATCTGGCACTCGCCCCTGGAACGGGCAGTCGAGACCGCCGAGCTTATCAACATACACCACCGCGCCCCGCTCGTCGTTGAAGAGCGGATTCACGAGTGGGACGCGGACGAATCGGAAGAGGCCGTGCGCGCGCGGATGGCGGACTTCTTCGAGGATTGGCGGGCAGCCGATTACCGCGTCAGCGCGCTGGTATCGCACCGGGATCCGATTCGCAGGCTGCTCTTTCACCTCGCGGACAAACCGCCCTCCATGTACGACTTGGAACAGTTCCCGCTGCTACAGGCGGGCGTTTATCTCGTCACGGCGAATGATGACGGCAGCCTTGCCACCGAGCACGTCTTCTCCCCCGATCTTCTGCCGATGCTCTAAAACGGCAGGAACCTGCGCAGGAAGAATAGCCCGATTTGCAAGAGCGGCGACTGCTGATGCTTTTTCACCGGGACCTGCACCCAGTCCCCCGGTTGCAAGGGAATATCGGGCGAATCGCCCCGCGCCAGCTTGGCATAGTCGATCACCACGCCTTGCGACTTATTGGGGTCACGCAAAGCGTTCCGCATGAGGACCAGCTTGCCGAGGTCCGCTTCCGGGCGGAACCCGCCGCATTCGGCCAGCGCCTGTTTTAGAGTGGGCTTGCCCTTGAACTCGAACGTCAGCGGATTCACCACCGCGCCGGAAATGGAATAGACCTGCCCGGTATCCTTGCGGTCGATAAAGATATAATCGTCTTCTTGCAGCTTCAGGTTGTCGGTAGGCAGGTTCTGCTGGACCCGCGCGGCGCTCACGACCATGCGCTCGCCGCTCTGCCTCACAACTCTTATATTCTCGGCATCGGCGGTTGGCAGCAGCCCCTGAGCCTCCGCAAGAGCGTCACGCACAGTCATGCCCGGCTTCAGCACAAACCGGCCTTCCCGCCGGGCCGCCCCTACGATCTGGAATCGCTTGATTGCCGGCGGCGCAATGGAAAGTGGAACCGTGATCACGTCGCCATTTTGTAGCAGCGGATTGTGGCGCTCCTCCGTGCTGCCCCGCGCGGCCTGGCCGAAATCAGGATGGAGCGTCGTTCGCGTTCCGTCCTTCTCCAGCCTGGCAATTGCGATTCGCTCTAAATCCGCGTCCGGCTGATAGCTGCTTTCCGCGAACGCATCCTGAAGCCGCGATCCGTCCGTCAGGACCACCGAGCCCTGCCGGAATACCGCTCCGTTCACTGTCACCTTAATGCGGGGAATCCTCGCTATTCCAACCCGCACCTCCGGATCCACCGCATAATACTTCGCGAGTGACCTCTTAATCTTGTCGCGCGCCTGATCCACCGTAAGCCCCTGCACCGCGATCTTATCGATGGACGCATCGCCCACCGTAAGCTGGAGATTCCCGTCCTTGTCGAGAGGATACGTGTGGCACAGCTCCTCCTCCGACAGGCCGCGCAGCGCCACGTCCAGCGCGAGAACATAGTGGGGGCCGAATCGGGTGTCGGGCCGCGCGGACGGGTCCAGCATAGCCAGATCCGCCGACGCCCAGATCGCGGAACAGAGCAGGGTTGACAGGACGATCAAAGTAGCCAGGAAAAAGAGTTGTCGGCGCATGAGCATTTCCGTCTGCAAATGACTGTATGGAAACCTCCCCCAAACCTCTTCCTTACTAAGGAGGGCACCCATGTTTACTGTGCGAAGGTGCGAACCTTCGCCCAAGCTCCCCTCTCCCCTTGTCAAGGGGAGAGGGGCCGGGGATTAGGGGTCTATTTACCGTCTGCAAGGTCGATCGGGGCAAATAAAACCAACGGCGCAGCCTATGTTTATGCGGCGCGCTCAGGATTCCTGCCCCACCCGTCTTATCGGCAGGCAACTGGTGAATCGCGATGTGGCAGGCGCCGCCCGCAGCAGGAACGCGAGGTCGCGATTCAACATTGCCTCCCCTTCCCTCTCCTGAATACATTAGACTCCTTGCATGAGTTTTTCGTCCGGCAGGACGATTGGCCGAAGGCCCCCCAGCGAGTGAATTCATTCACTCGCTCATTCACTCGCTCATTCCCTCGCTCGCCGCCCGCAGCGGGAAAGCTAAGGCGCGATTCAACATTGCCTCTCCCTGCCTGGCATCCCGCGAATCCATAGTCAATTCAGTCCCTCGTTCGCCTTCGCGCCGGTCCCGCACAATAGTTATCACTAAAGTTTGATTTTCGCCACGCCGATAATCGCTCTTGTAACGAAATTCGTACACACCGTTACAGCTTAAGGCACGTCAAGACGACGGACGGAGCCAAGTGTCCGGCAGGATGCCGGATTTCAAGCGAGGACCGACCTAACCGAGGACAAATTCAATCGGTTTCTCGCCAATTCATGGAGGAGTGTTTTAGATGAGTTTAAGGATTAACACTAACGTAACCGCGATCAACGCCCTGCGTAATCTCGACCAGACGAGCGCAACAGTCTCCAGCAGCATCGAGCGCCTGTCTTCGGGTCTGCGCATCAACCGAGCATCCGACGACCCGGCAGGTCTTATCATATCCGAGGGACTTCGCTCCCAGATTGACGGCCTCAACCAGGCTATCTCAAACTCACAGGACGCAAACAACCTTATCAAAACTGTGGAAGGCTCCCTGACGGAGGTCAACTCTCTCCTGCGCTCCATCCGCACGCTGGCAGTGCACGCAGCCAACACCGGCGTAAACGATTCGAACGCGCTTCAGGCGGACCAGCAGCAGATCCAGTCGGCGCTTGACAGCATCGACCGTATCGCCACGCAGACACAGTTCGGAACAAAGAAACTGCTGGATGGCACATCCGGCGTCACGGCAGCAGTTGTGGATACTTCCAAAGTTTCCGGCATCTCCATCGGCGGCACGTTCAACAGCCTGCAAACCCAGAATGGTACGGTGTCAATCAACGTTACCAATTCGGCCACGCGGGCATCTTCTACCGGCACTGCCACCTATGCCAGCATCAACTCCTCGGTCTCGCTCGTAAACGGCCAAACAACCGGAGCGGGCGGCACGGTCGTTGTCAACGGGCAGTCTATCTCTGTTTCGGGCTCGGACACCGTCCAGACGCTCATCAACAAGATCAACAACCTGGCGGGCAGCACCGGCGTCAGCGCCAACTTCACCGCTGCCAACGGCTCGGGCAGCATTGTCTTGACGCAGCAGAATTACGGCGGCAACTTCAAGATAAACGAGTCGGAGAGCGCCACGCTCATCAACGGCACGGCGGGTGTAAACGTAGCCGGCCTCAACGCAACCGTCACTGTTACGGCTTTTGCCTCCTCAAGCGGCGGCCCGGCTTCTTCCCAGACCGTGACGTTCAGCGGCGGGCGCGCCACAACCGATTCGGGCCTTCGCCTGTCGGACACGCAGGGCAACAGTATCCTGTTGACTGAATCGGGCAACAGCCAGACGGGCGTCACCGTTGCGGTAGGTCAGGTAACCGCGGGCAACGTTCAGTTCCAGATTGGCGCCAATGCGGGTCAGTATGTGAACGCCAGCCTGGGTAACATTCAGACCAACCAGTTGGGCAATACGAGCGTGTCGGGTCTTACGCTGAGAACGCTCGACGTCACCACGGGGACCGGGGCGGCCAACACGCTGGCGGCGGTGGACGAAGCCATCAAGCAGGTGTCCAATCTGCGGGCTGCTCTCGGCTCGTTCCAAAAGAATACGCTGGACAGCACCATCCGAACGCTGGGAGTGGGTGTAGAGAACCTGTCCGCGTCCGAATCCCAGATTCGCGACACGAACGTGGCTCAGGAGGTGGTTCAGCTCACCAAGAACCAGATCCTGACGCAGGCGGGTACTTCTGTATTGGCGCAGGCCAACCAGGCGCCGCAGCAGGTCCTCGCGCTGCTTCGGTAAATTACAGCATAAATAGGGAATAAGCAGCCAGTGGCCGGTAGAAGATATCCTCTGCCGGCCGTAGGCTGCGAATTAAGCGGCAAGAAACAGGCTGCGAATTTAGCAGCAAGAAACAGGCTGCGAATTTAGCAGCAAGAAGCTCGAAGGCAGGAACCCATGAGTCTGAGTGGCATCAACTTTTCCGGCATCGGCAGCGGCATCGATACCGACAGCATCGTCAAGCAGCTTGTCGCCCTCCAGCAGCGGCCCATCACCAAGATACAGCAGCAACAGCAGAAACTTCAACAGCAACAGACTGCGCTGACTCAGGTGTCCGCGCTGGTCGCGGGCTTTCAAGCGGCTTCGGCCAACCTGGACAGCACTTTCGGATTTACGGCGGTTACGGCGTCCAGCGCCGACGAGACGATCGCCAAGGTTTCGGCGGCAACCGGCGCGCAGGCAGGGACCCACAGCCTGGAGGTCGATCAGCTCGCCCAGGCTCAAAAGCTGGGATCGGCAACCCTCACCAGCCAGACGGACGCGCTCGGCGTCGCCGGCCAGATCGTGATCAACGGCAAGACGATCAAGATCGCCGCCACCGACTCGCTCCAAAATATCTCCGCCAACATAAACAACGCGCAGACCGGAGTGAACGCGTCCATTCTCTCTCCAACGGTAGGCAGCTTCAGGCTGCTGCTGAGCAGCGCTACGAGCGGCGTCGCGGGCGGCATCAGCCTCTCCGACGTGGCAGGCGGCACAATACTTAGCTCGACGCTCGGCCTAATTGGCGGGGCTGAGGCGGTGCGCAGTCCGATCACAAACGGCGCGGCTTCTAGCCTTTTCGCGGACAGCGCGACATCTATCGGCACGCTGCTGGGCCTTGCCACGCCCCCGGCCGGCAGTATTCAGATCAACGGCTTCGCGGTTACGCAGCCCATCGACCTTTCCACCGATTCTCTCGCGGCCATTGCGGCAAAAATCAACGGCAGCGCGATTGCCGGCGTAACGGCGAGCGTTGTCACCACCAAGGACCCGGTTTCGGGGGTTAACCGTCAGCAGCTCCAGATTGTAGGGGCTTCCACGCCCACGTTCACCGATTCCAACAACGTCCTGGCAAACCTCGGCGTTCTCCAGCAGGCTCCGGTTTCCGAGCTTGCAATTGCAAAAGACGCCAGATTCAAGCTGGACGGCATCGACATCACGCGCAACAGCAATACGGTGACCGATGTCCTCTCAGGAGTTACAATTCAGCTCATCAAAGATACCCTAACTCCGACCACGCAGTTTACCGTAGCCACCGACGTCAACAGCATCAAAGCGAACATCGGCGGATTCGTCTCGGCTTACAACCAGCTCGCCGCCACCGTCAGCAAGCTTTCAGCGTTCGACCCGACCACCCTCACCGGCGGTCCGCTATTTGGTGACGTCACTGTTCAGGAAGTGATAAACCAGATAACCGACGTCGTCAGCGGGCAGATACCGGGCCTAAGCGGGCCGAAGTCACTCCTGTCGCAAATCGGCATCACGCTCGATAAGACAGGCGCACTGAACGTGAGTGACGCGGATCTTACCAGCGCGCTCCAGAGCAACCTTTCGGACGTGAGCCGCATATTCAAGGCGGCCGGAGTTGCAACCGATAGCGCCGTCTCGTTCATTGGCGCTACGGACAAGACTAAGGCGAGTTCCACCTCGGGTTATGCTATCAATTTATCCCAGATCGCGACGCAGGCGACGCTGACGGCAGGCACATCGCATACGCTGGATAACAACCCGGACTCCGAGGTGCTTACTTTTTCCGGCGCCCCCTTCGGCACTGCCACGCGAACCCTGGTGCTAAGCTCCAATATCACGCTTGACGGCATCGTCTCCCAGATCAATGCGGACACTACGTTGAGCGGTCTCCTCACGGCTACCAAAGTAAGCGGGAAGCTGGCGCTGACCGCCAACCAATACGGAGCGGCCTACAACTTCACGATCTCCTCCAGCCAATCGGCCGCCGCGAACAATAGCGGTATCGGGACCCTCGCAGTGTCGGCCACCGGCAACGATATTGCCGGGACAATCAACGGCGAGTCGGCTGCGGGAAAAGGACAGATCCTGACCGGAGCCAAAGGCAACGCCACAACGGAAGGGCTGTCGCTTCGCATCAATAGCCAGGTGTCGGGCGATCATGGCACCCTGATCTTCACGCAGGGGCTCGCGGCGCAGATCAAGTATCTGGGCAAGAACTTCACTGACTCCATCGATGGCTCGCTTACAAAGTATGCGACTTCGCTTGGCGACCAGGTGACGGACCTATCGCAAACGATAAAAGATATTCAGGACCGGATCACGAGTTACGAAACCGACCTGCGCCGCCAATTTGCCGCGATGGACAGCGCGGTGGCTGCACTTAAATCCTCTCAAAACAGTCTAAACGCACTGACGGCTACAACAACAACCAGGTAATGAATCGACCTCGGAGTCTCGCCGCAATCGGGTTCGCCTACGAGACCCCGCCGCAGTTAGTCCGGATAAGTTAGAAACCTGAAAACTTGGAATCCTGGAGACCAGGAAAGAGGAACACCCCACAATGGCCGTCGCCGCCTCCTATCAGAACGCCGCAAAATACCGTCGGGCGCAAGTGGACACCGCAACGCCCGCGCAGCTGCTTGTCATGCTCTATGACGGCGCTATCCGCTTCCTTTCCATCGCCCGCGAAAAAATGGCGGACGGCGAGATTGAAGCCCGTCACTCCAATTTATTGAAGGCGCAGGGCATAATCGCCGAGCTCCTCTCATCACTGGACATGGCAAAGGGGGGCGAAGTGGCGACCAATCTTCAACGGGTCTATGCCTACATGCTGCAGCAGCTAGTGGACGCAAATCTTTACGATAAGCCCGCTCCCATCGAAGAGGTGCTGGCGATGCTGCGCGACCTACGCGAATCATGGGCAACAATCGCGCAGCAAAATCTCGGTCCCGTGCAGGCGGTTCACGAATGAGCATCCCACGCGCGGAACGCGCGCTTATCCGACTAGAACAGCTTGCGCGCGAAGAGCGCGCGGCCATCGCGGCGGAAGACGTGGGGATGTTATGCCACGTTTGCACGCTCCTGCCGGACGCCGAGGCGAAGCTGGAAGCCGCGGGCGTCGACGGCATAGCTGGAATCGGCGAGCGGTTGGCGGAAATCCGAAGCGCGCATGAGGCATCGGAAACCTTTCTGACAAAGCGAATGGCAGATACAATGGAGGCGCTCCGTCAGTTCGGAGGAGTGCGTCGCACAATGCGCGGCTACGGCGCTCCATCCCGCCAAAACACAGGACGCGTAAGCAGCGAGGTGTGAGCGGCCTGATTGTCGGTCGCATCGAGGTCTACCACTCGACCCCTTGCCGCGCTCGTCGGCGCGCATTCTCTCTCGCCACCGCATGGCAGGCGTCCAATTGCCGTTCCAAATCCTCACCGCTCGGAACGGAATTTGCGACGCCGCGCTTATAGGCATTCTGGTGCTTGCAGTAGCTCGCGTCCAGGCTCAGCGCGTCGACCTCCTCCTTCCTGTAAAACCACCACGCGCTTCCCCGTGCCTCCCGCGCCGGCTCCTTCACCCTCTTGCCAGGAGCCTTCAGATATCCCACAAGCCGCCCCCGCTCCCGTAATGAACGAACGCCCTGAATCCCAATACCCAAAACCTTCCCTGCCTGCCGGGCGGTATAATAGTCCCCATAGTCGCGAACAGTATGCGCGCTCGATTCCCTCCGATCAACGTCGGGAATCCCCATCTCCTCCCAGCCCTTCGCAATTCCGCTGGGCGCTATCCGACTCTTCTCATAGGCTTCCCGCCGACGCACATGATCCTTTCGATTCACATAGGCCGTAACGTGGCTGAGCCGCAGATAAATAGGCGAGCCCATCACCCCCGGCAGCCGCTGATATCCCCAAAGCCTACCCTGAGTAATCAAAACACATATCCGTCTCGGTGACACTCCCATCAACGTCGCGGCCTCCTGCGTAGAGACCAGTTGATCATCCGGATCCATCGGAAGCTGGGCCCACCGAGCGATAAAGTCTCTCCGTTCCCGGCTTTTACGGTTCTCCTCCGACCGGTATGCGCTACGCGCCTCAAACGCCTTCTCCCGCTGAGACGCCAGCGCCAACACCGCCCGCAAGCTGTACAAACCCGCCTTTCCGGGACGGCCCGGCACGCTCCAGGTGAGCTTTCCCTCATGTCGCATCGCATTCACGTGCTCTGGCGTCACTCCCAGCAATCCCCCCACCTCCCCCGCCGTCACCAAGTTATCGTCCTCAAATATCTCCGGCTCCAAAACCTCCGAATCCTCCCAATCCATCTCAGTCTCTTGAGCATTCTGATCTTCCTCTGAATCCTTAGCGTCCGCACTCTCCCATGTCTCCTCGGTCTCAAGGACCTCCTCCGTATCCGTATCCGCCTTTTCTTCCCTTCCACCCTTCCTCCCCACTTCCCTTCCTCCCTTCTCCCCTTCCTCAATCTTGGCGAGCTCCGCCGCATACCACGCCTCAATCTCGCGGGCCTTCGCCTCGAACCCCGCGCGACTATCCGCCTCCGCCTTTACCTTCGCCTCATCCTGCCGAGCAATCTCAATCTCCCAGCTCCACGCCTCCTCCGCGCCGCTATCCTTCTCTTCGGCGTCCCGTATCTCACGACTCACGACTCTCGACTCTCGAACCGCCCTCTTCTTCTGCTCCGTCTCCACATCCTCGCACAGCAGAGAGACCCGCCCGCTGACCGGGTCCTTCCACGCATTGATTCGCCCCTCCTTAATTCGCTGCTGAATCGTGTAGCGCGAACACCCGAGCGCCTCCTGCGCCTCCTTGATCGTCATCCATCGCTCCCACGACGGCGGCTCCTCCCGTAGAATCTTCTTCATCTCCTTGTTATGCTTCGCCAGATTCGACCACGATAACATTGTCTTCACACCTTTCATAATATGATGTATATTCGTCTACAATAAATGTAGATGTGTGGATTAATATATTGGTTTCAATAAAGTAGAATTTAGTTTTTCAAAAATTTGTTCGAATCTGAGATTGACTTTGCAGACCGCCCGAGCGGTAAGTTGCCTGGAGAAAGAACTGAAGTTTCATCATACTAAGTAGTAAGGTGCAAGGCGGCTGATGCAGTGACGTTGCTAAATCATTGTGAACTGTTTGGAGTGCACCCCTAAAATGAGACACTGAGTTAACGAATGGTATCCTGTGCGAAAGGAGCCATTCATGGCACTCAAGCGTCGTCAGTTTACCAAGGAGTTCAAGCTCCAGGTCGTTCACGAGGTTCAGGCCGGAAAGACG
>JBBROJ010000115.1:0-16468 GCA_038229495.1 Chthonomonadales bacterium | reverse complement strand
GGACCCGGCAATGCGTTTTACATGCGTTGACCCAGACACGCGTTTTACACGCGTGGACCCGGCAATGCGTTTTACACGCGTGGTACGGCAATGCGTTTTACACGCGTGGACCCGGCAATGCGTTTTACACGCGCGGTACGGCAATGCGTTTTACACGCGTGGACCCGGCAATGCGTTTTACACGCGTGGTACAGCGGCTCATCGCTCTAAACCGCAGAAACCCCATCGGAGCGTTCCCAATGAGGTTTTCTGTACGCTGCAAAGGCTGCCGCTACTCGTCCGACTTGTGGAAGACCTCCGAGGCGTACCATCCCGTCAGTGTAATAAACGGCATCATCTGCGCGCCGAGCACTAATCCGCTCATTTCGCTGAAGGGGACCATCCTGCTCAGGCTGTGCCCCGTCGCAATGTCGAGGACGATTCGTATAAGCAGCGATGTAATGAATACCCCCAGAATGGCTGGATTCACGTCCTGGCGAATAACGCCAAGAACACCATAGCCCATTGTGCCCGCGAACGGACCGAAGAGCGGAATCAGTCCCATCGCCCAACCCACGTCCTCACTGTCATCCTTCGGGAACTGCGCGACGCGGAGAACGGGAAGCAGCATGCCCGCGATAAAGCTCGCCACGCTGAGAATAAGGAAGTAGCCGCCGAGGCTTGCTCCCGCCGCCGACCCCGCGCCGTAGACGATTCCCAGCAGAACCACGAAGACCCCTGCGTAGATGCCGAGGTGCATGAGATCGTTCGTCTCGACAGCCTCTTTGGGCTCGATAGGTGTATCCGTTGTCTTGCCCGAATCGGCGTTGTAGTGCGCGCCGGAGACCGGATCGTACACCTGGTCGCTGTAGTATTTCGACTTGGCAGCCTGGAAGGTGCCGATCTGCGGCGCGGCTGTCGGCAGTCCGCTTCCGTTCTTCTTCCCGTTCTTTTCCGCCTCACTCAGCAGGTCCGGCAGGGGCTGATGCCGTCCCTTGTCGCGGCCCTTCTCTTTCTCTCTAAGGTTGTTATTGATCGGCTGGCGGACAGGCTTGCCCTTGACCGGTCCATGCGTTACCGTGACATGCGCCGCTTTACCCGTATTGTTGGCGGCGCTGCGAATGTCACGCCTGCACCAGCTGCACGTGCTCGGGTCGTCGCTGTCCATACCGCACCACTTGCAGAAGGTGCGCCCCCCAGATCTCATCGACGGCGCGGCGGGTCGATAAGGCGGCGGCATTCCCGGTCTCGTAGGTGGCGGCGGCGCGGACGGCGCGGCGCCGAGATCTAGTCTTCGACCGCCCGGCGCCGCGAAGTGAGAATCATCTTCCTCATCCTCAGGCACGAGAGGTTTCAGTCCAAGGTCAATTGGGCCCGCCGGATATTGATCGGGTTGGACGTCTCCCAGCGGCATCGGCCCGCGCACGGTAATGGGCGCTGAAGTCTGCGGCGGTTCCAGATGCGTTGCGCCCGTGAGCGGAGTCGCGGGCTGCGGAGGAACCTGTCTATACGTCGGCAGAGGCACGGCGGATGATGCTGCGGATGATGCTGCGGACGATGATGCGGACGTGACAGGCGTTGGACTGGGCGGCGGAGTGAAGGGCACGCTCGGCCGGCCGCCCTGTCCACCGAGCGACTTGATTGGCACAATCGGCGGAGGAGGGGCAGCGCCCGCCCCTCCCGGCGTCCTAATCTTGATTGGAATCGCTCCCGTCCAATCCGATGGCCGGCCATCGGATTGGACGGGAGCGGGAGCGGCGGGCGTTGGGTAGACTGGCGCATATCCAGGGTAGGCCGACGGCGCGGTATACGGCGGCGCGACCGGGACGGGGGAGACCTCCAGCGGCGCGGGCGCTGGCGGACTGTCATCCTCCGGGGCCGTTATGAGTGCCGCGATAGGCTGAGGCTTCGCGTCTTGCCGCTCCGGCACGGGCGGAGCCGTATAGGCGGGCTGCGGGGGAGCATCCTGTCGCGGCTCGGGCCTGGGCGAAAAGACGGGAGGCGGAGGCCCGGAGGGCGAAACGCGGCGGGGGGGCAGCGGCGCGGGCTGATAGCCCGCGCCTCCGAAGGGAAACGAGCTTAAATCATCGTCAATGTCGTCGAATGAATCGCCAAGCGGCATTCCTAAGCCGGGTGGCGCGGAAACGGGCGGGACCGATGCGCCGGGCGACGCAGCCGAAACAGACGGCGCAAGAGGCGCTGGAGGCGCTGGAGGCGCAGAAGAAAAGGATGGCGTTGACGGATGCGCCGGCGGTGGGGGCAGATCGTCGTAGTTGTCGACTTCAGAAGACGCAGTGGAGCGCGGCGACCCGCCTGATTCAACCGGTGGGGACGCCTGAAACGATTGGGATGACGCAGGGGAGGAGACGCTGGAGAACGGCTTGCGGCACCAACTACAGACGTCGGCGGTCTCGCTTTCCAGTCCGCACCATTTACAAAACATTCACCGTCTCCTCGGCTCCCCCAACCTACTTAACCGGCCGCTTGCCCAGGTTCCGGCTGGAGAAGGGTCGTAAACGGAAAGCCGCCGCCTTCCCGTGATCTCTACAACTCGTGTCTACTGGTGTTAGACGAGTTCCAGTTTCCACTTCCAGTGCAGAGGGTCAAAAAGCGCGATGCCGAACTCCAGACTCTAACGTCATTGGCCGGCCATTGACCAAATATTGACCAACTGTTGGCCACACGCCACGAACTATGCCGGCTGCCTTCCAACTAGAAGGGAAAGCGCCGGTATGCCGAATTTTGCTATTATACACGTTGGCATTGGACCCGTCAACGCGACTTCATTACATATTATGTGTTAAACGTGTCACATCCTCTATCTAGTAATTGCCGCAGGCTTCGCCGGGTTACTAACGCCGCGACATTTGTAAAGGTTCCGATCGGCGGACACGCATACTTGGGCGGACACGCAGGTCCGCCCCTACACGATACGGGCGAGGAACTGTTCCAGCCGGGTCCTTATTTGCGGCCACTCTTCGGCAAGAACGCTGAAGTATACCGAATCGCGAAGATAGCCGTCCGGCATAATGCGGTGATGTCGAAGCGCTCCCTCTCGAACGCCTCCAATTCTCTCGATAGCCTGCTGCGACTGCGCGTTGCGGGCGTCGGTCTTGAGCTGCACGCGGATAAGGTCCAGAGTCTCGAAGCAGTGGCAGAACAGAAGATACTTGCATTCAGTATTAATTCTCGTGCGCCAGACTTCGGGTGAGTACCATGTATGTCCGATTTCGATGCTGCGATTGCGCGGGTCGAAGTCCAGGAAGCGCGTGCTGCCTGCAATGCGATCCGTCTCGCGATCCACGACTGTGAACGGGAACGCGGTCCCTCGCTCCCGCTCCGCGAGCGCCTCCTCGACCCACGCGCGCATATCATCCTGCGAGCGGATGAGCGACGGCATGTACTGCCAGATTCGCGGATCGCGCCCCGCCGAATAGAGAGCCTCGGCGTGTTCGGATTGGAGGGGAATTAATTGGGCTCGCAGCCCGGTATGGGTGACGGGGTCCAATTTGATCACCTGTTTGCGCCCGCCGCGCTGCTCATCAACCAATTTTCGTCGAGGATGGCATGCCGGATGATGGTGCGCTCGTGAGATGCGAACACGATGTGAATCTTGCCGTCACGGGTCTGGATGGCGAAAGGGTAGGCGTAGTCGAAAGGGCCGGTTACCAGGTTTCGCTTGTAGGGCCATGTGCGATCGCCATTGGTCGAAAGCGCGGCTGTGATGGGCGTCCGATCGTTCATGCTGTCGTTATATACCAGGAGCAGATGACCGTTTTTCAGCTTCAGCAGGTCGACCGCCGCGTTGGGGTTTGGGAACGCCGAATTGCGGCCCTCGTCCCAGGTCTTTCCGCCGTCGCGCGATTCCGAGCGAATTACATACCCCTCCTTTGTCGGCTCGTATCCGCCGCCTCTCCGGCAGTAGGCGATCAGGCGGTCCCGCGAAATCTGCGCGACGGCGGGCTGAATGTTCCCCTTCGCGGATCGGATAGAGCCGCTGGGCGTCCAGGCTCTCACCTTTCCTTTTGGATTGAACCGCAGAAACTGGGACGTGCTGTCGGGCCCGACAATCTCCGGGTTGAACCCGGTCTCATGGTAAATGGGCAGCAGATACTCGCCATTGCTCAGCACGATGGGCCTGCCGCGCACCATGTCGCCTTCGACGTCCGAAACGACAAAGCTGTCGGACCACGTTTTCGCGCCGTCTTTTGAAACCTTGGCCTGGATTCGCGACGTGGACCATGTGTCGCCCCACCTCACCACATAGAAAAGCCAGACCAGACTATCGGGGGCCTGCCAGATCACGCCGTTCCCGAGCGAGCGGAACGGGTCGTGAGCGATCAGCTTGGGAGCGGTCCATCTTTTCGAGCCCCTCACCAGTCGCGCGCCGAACACCCCGGTGTTCACGGCATATTCGCCCGCGCCGCCGTAGTAGACGAGATAGAGGTCGCCGTTTGCCAGCTCCGCGATGGACGCCGGATGCTTATACCGCCCCGTCCGTACCTCCGGCCCGAACACGCGCTCAATTTTGAGGCCGCCCGTATCCGCATTGCATACCTGACTGATTAATGTCATCAGCGTACATGCGAGCAAGATTTTAATTGTTGGGGCTATCCCGTTTACCGACAACTTACACACATCTCCTCCCGTGATTACAAAAACGAAATGAATACGGCGCAATGCGAAGGTTGCATCCTACCTCGTATCGCCTGGAACGCCTACAGATCCTCCGTCACGAGCCAGACCTTCCCGATAAGGCCGCTTGGGGCGGGCTCCTTCATGACGCGCTTCTCCTGCGGATCCGGGAAGCGGTTACGGTAGGCGGCGCGAAGGGGGCGCAGGTCTTCGTCCGGCAAGCCGAGGAATCGATTCACCGTTAGGTTGCCCACGGTCACCCTAATCGTATTGGTTCCCGGTTTCAGCAGCGGAGCGATCTGCACCTCGTACGGCGGCATCCAGACGACGCCCGCGCTCCTCGCGTTAATCCACACCTCGCCCGCCTCGCGAACAGATTCGAACCGAAGCCGGCAGCTCTTCGGAATCGCATCCTTCCATTCGAAAGAAGATGTATAGATTCCCTGCCCGGAAAAGAATTTCGCCTCCGGCCACGTTGTCCATGAGACCAGGTCGCTAAGGTCGCGCGGCTTGGGCGCGTCCGGCCCCTCGAACGCGACATGCCAATCCACGGCGAACATCCGTTTCCTGCCGAGAAACTGCTGGATGTTGCCGCGAACTTTGGGCGACGCTTTTTTGCCCTTCCGTACGACTACAAATGTGGATTCCAGCGGCCGCAATTCGACATCTCCAGTGGCGTGACGGATGATCGAGCCGGTCATCGGATTGAACACTGTGTAATCGCCAATCACTCCACGCGGCAAGAGCCTCTGATTATCTTTCTCGAGGTTGGTAATGAAGTAGATGTCCGCGGTGGGTGTCGAACGATGGACAGTCTGCCCTGCCGGACTCTCGCCAACCCCGCCAGTCGGTCCTGCCCGCGAAATCACGCTTGACAGCGTATCGTGCGGATTCGCGAGGACGTAGACATCGCCTTTCCCCTGTTTCGCCCACCGCACATCGCCCACCCCTTCCATAATGGGCTCCAGACCTGATTCGAGCCGCGAAAGAATGGAGATCAGCCGCGCGCGGTCGAGCGCTCCACTCGCGCCGGCCCCGTACGCCCGCCGTGGCAGCTTGCCCGCAATAATCAAAGTCCCGCCCTGCTTTACAAACTCCTCCAGCTTCGCCAGAGCTTGCGCGTCAATCCCCTCCAGACCGGGCAGAATCACGATCGAATACTCGCCGTCGCCGCAGATCAGCTTGCCGTTCTTCACCTTTGCGAAGCGGTTGATGGACCAGAAGTCGATTCCGTCGTAGTTGAATCCGTTTGTCAGCAGCGTATTAATCAGGTCTGAACGGTGCTTCATGGAGGCGGCCAGGCCGAACTCGCCCGTCTTCTCGCCCGTCACAAAGTGGTCCCTAAGATGAAAGTCCAACAGCATCTGCTCAACAGGACCGTGTGCGAACGAATCCTCGACCGGCAGGTAGATGGCGACGTCCGCCACCGGCCTTCCCTGTCGCAGCATCCATTGGCAGCGATTCACGTACTCCACAAGCGCATGGAAATAGGGCCACTGCGGATTGTTTTGGTTCATCGTCGGGCCGTAGTAGGGCTGCCAGCCCGGCGGCGGCACGCTTCGCGGCGAATAGGGGAAGTCGACCCCGATCAGGTCGTTGCATCCGGCCAGAAAGTGGATGTCGCTCGCCAGCTTCATATCGCGCAGGGTGTCCGCCAACCGGTTCGGAATTCCAAGCCACGTCCACGCCTCCGCGCTGATAATCCGCCTGCCCGCCAGATGCGCGCCGCTCGCCGCCAGCCGGGACATGGAGAACCCCTGCCACTCATACTGCTCGCCGGCCGGGACGTCGATATACCGCGCCGCGGTCAGCGGATTTGGCGGCGTGCCGTACGCCTCCATCTCCAGCTTCGTGCCATGGCTCCGCGCCCAATCGCCGGTAGTCTTCGTGAATCGCTCTTCCGTCAGCTCGGCCAGGGTCCGCCAGAAGTCGAATCGCAGGTCCGGTGAAGCGGCGCACTTCCCGTCGAACAGCTCGGGCAGCCGGTGGATGATATCATACCCACGCCGCTTTCTGAACTGCTCGGGGTAATCGTGCGTCCAGTTTGCGTTGTAGACCTCCAGGCTGTCACAGAACACCGTGTCGAGCATCCCCGGCGCGGCGTTGAGCATGGGCGCGACCGCCGATTCGAGGTAGCGAAGGGCCGCATTGCGGCTGTAGTGATCGACCACAAGACCTTCGCCGCCAAGCGCGGGCCGCTTCACCTTCATGCCTGTCGGACCCGATATGAATACCTGAAGATCTCCGGTGCCCGATCCGTCTCGCCCGATTTTGGCCCTGGAGAGCGCGTGGCCGGCCGGGAGCGTGGGGAGCATGTCACGCGCGCCGTCAAATGCGGCGACAATTTGCTCCCCGTCCGCCAGGCTGGGAAGCGTCAAACCGCGGCCCGCATCGCCCAGACGCGCGACTACGCGGCGGATTCGCTGCGCCGCGTCCCGCGTGCCGACCGTCGGGCCGCCGAACGGCCATCCGCTGCCTCCGAACACGCTAAACCGCAGGCCGAGGTCTTTCGCGCGGAGGGCGGCGAAGGAGAATGTCTTCAGAAACTCCGGCGAGCCTAGCTGCTGGTTGTTTACGCCCGCAGCCGGATCGTCCATGGCGACCGGATAGAAGAAGGAGGTCATTACGCCGCCGATCCCCGCCTGCTTCATCAGGCCGAACTGGTAATCAATTTCGTCGCGCTGCCACGCCGGGCCGAACACGCGCCAGAACATGCGCATGCGTGCGGTCGGCGGGGGATTGCGGAATCCGTCAATTAGCCTATCAAAACTCGAATTCTGGGCACGGCAATTGGAGCCTGTCGAAGCAACGGCTGTCCCTATAATCGCCATAGTAGCAGCCAACCTCTTCACAGCCCACCTCCCGTGCGCGATTTGCTGCCTCATCTATTTGCGGCGCGCCTTGGATTCACCTTCAAAGATTGGATTGCCGCCCCTGACCTCGACAAATCAATAGCGGCTGGAGAATACATCTCCAGCCGCTATTTCGGTACGTATTGTAGAAGTGTGGAGTTGCCTAGGGAACGACCTCCGGGGCCGTCCCATCTTCAAGCCGATATGCGTAAAAATGGCTGTCCTAAGTGAATATTCGCTTGTGTCCGAGGGATTCAGCAGCGGCAATTAGCGAGGCATCCGCAAGGTCCATCGGCGAGTCCCTATAGGACACCATCAACGATTGCATTCGGTCAATCTCGGCGGGACTGTTTGCATGGATCGTCAGACGGCCGCCGCGACACCAACGCCATAACTCCGCCTGACCCGGATATCCCAGATCTCACTCAAGCAAATACGTGGCTTCCGCAAGACAGGGCTAGGTTGTAATCAACGGTTCGGGAACACGCGCCAAGGTCGAGGCGCATCGCTGCCAAGCGTCACCCTGTCCGCGGTCAATTAGGGCGATAAGGACACCGGCGTCTGTGAGCATTATACGTTGAAGCCCTGCTTACGATATTTCTCCGCGATAATGTCTGAAACGGCCTGCTTTAGCGGAGTCCGTGGTGGAAGGATTGTGGCGCTGTCAACCGCCGTTGAGGCGAAAGTCCCCACATAATCCTGCCAGAATGCCGGAATCTCAACCGAGGCGTTCGCCGCCGCAGGAGATGTCGGCGGCAATGGTTTTGCGCGAAGCTCTTCGCGAAGGATCTCGGTCGCGATCTCCTCTTCCGTCTTGCCTTCCCGTTGAGCTCGTTCCCTCAAGAGCGCCTCGTCCCTCGGCGCAAGACTAACCATCAGTGTCATATTCATCGCCTCCGACTCCATTATAGGCCCAGTGCACCCGAATTACAAACGATACCTACTTCGGCGCGTGTTTAGGTAGGACGTCTTCAATTACTCTCTTCTGACCATTCGGTGTTAGTGCAACATCCGCTTCACCTACCGGGCGAATATCTTTTTGATCGATAAGGCGCGTTATCGCAGTTCCAACTGTTTTCGGATTCTGGTTTGGTGCATATTTCCGAAGTTCCGCTCGCGATAGTCGGTTTGTTGGCGAATGAAAGAGCAAAAGCAACACCTCTTCCGGTGCTGATATTCCACGTACCAAAACAAGTGGCTTTCCGTCGAGTTCGTGAATCATCGAATGTTCCAGTTGCACGATCTGTTCAATGACTGCCGCTACGACATTTCTGTCTTTGTTCCACGCAAGGCGTAAGAACTCAGCGAACATCCACTTGCCCGCGTGAAGTACAAGCATGGAATCCATATAGTTTGCCGTATGGGTAGGCGATACGTGCACTGCACCGCGGTCGGATCTAAACTTGTACACGGTCTCTATGACTTTGGCAATGTGGGAGCGATCTTTGAAATCCAAGACATGCGCAACCTTGGCCTTCGTATCAAGGAGGATGTCCTGGACTGCACCTGGCAGGATTCGATGGTCTATCTTGCCAGTGTCGAGTTGGAGTAATGCTCGCGATATTGCCTCACACAGCCTGCCGTCATCAAGTTCCGTAGGCTTCCAATCGCCAGCGAGAAACCGGTTTTGCATCTCGACGTATGAATCTACTATTTGCTTAGCAAACGTTGGGTCGATCGCGCTCGATAACTCAACTGTTAGTTGTGCCGGGGATAACTTCATCCTTTAGCCCTGTTAGCAGCCTTTTGTGCAGATGCCGGGTTGGATGCGGATACCGCAAGGCTCTCCCCATGTTTCATGCCGTCGGGCAGAATCTGATAGGTTGATCCATGGACATTTTGAACTTTGCCTTTGGCCCCGTCGGACCGCAGAGCGTTCTCAAGACTCTTGTCATCCTCGAAAACTTCGAATGCTGCCGCAAGAAACGCGGCCAGTCGACCACGGGAAACCTCTTTGCCTGCGTCTCCCATCGACTTACGTATTGCCCAAAGTCCGAAGATTGCTTTGTCCGCTTTTGTGCGATTTTTGATCGCATCATGACCATCGATATTGATATTGAGGGCCTTCCACTTTGCGATCCATTCCAAAATAGTTTTCGAAGCCGTTCGCGGTTTTCGGGCAGTGCTTTTCCCTGCTTGATCAGTAGCATCGTCGGCAGGCGCATTCCTGCCCCGGCGTACTCGTGAGCCGGAGTCTGGCATCCAATTATTTGACACGGAAGGATCAACGACCTCATTCAAGACGCGTATTGCGGCCTCCTCGCCGACTCTCATCAATCCGACGAGATCATCCTCGCGCCGAATTTCGGATGTATTTGCCATCCAATGAATGAAATTCGAGTCGTTGACGGCGTATTTGGAGACGAGGGCGGTAAGCGAACTGCGAGAGACAAGTCGCCTGCCTGCGAGTTGGTGCGCATAAAGGAACAGATACGTAAGCCGCTTCGCATAATCAAGCTGGCCCGAAGCTTTTAGTCGGGATTCGATCAACTCCAGCTTCTCACCCGCGTCGCCTTCAAAGCTGAAAACTTCGCGTAGCCTGTGTGTATCAGTAGTTGTCACGTTTTCCGGTGTAACGTTAAGCCCAAGCTCTCCGTCCACAATGTCGCCGCTGTCCTGGCTTACGTCGGGTAATTGAATGCCGGGAAGTAACAGTTGCTGGTTCGATGGGACATCACGTAAACCAATGGAGCGAGGAGATTTTCCGTTGCCCTGTTGTGCGCCAATGTAACTGGCCAAAGCAATGGTCAAATGCTCTGACGCAACGTCTGTAAATGCGGCATCTAACATCGTAGATTCTAATTTAGACTTTCTCTCGAAGACAATCCGATTTGCTGCCGGAATCACGGCGTGAACTGTGCCGTTCCTTGTTGTGCCGTTACCCGTAGCAGGCGTACCACAATGTGGGCAGAACTCGGCATCAAGGGGCAATTGACTACCGCAACCATCTGCTTTGCATCGCAACTGATGACCGCAAGACTTGCAGAATAAATCGGTGACCTCAACGCTTGTGTTACATTTTGCGCACGTGTTGACCAACATAATCGCCGCCTCCGTCGTCGTAACATATGGTCCATTTGTTATTCAATTATAGCACAGATATGTCTGGTTGCCGATGAGGTGATCTTAATTTTTTAGGGAATCGACGGTCTCATCAACCTCTGGGACATCCACGGCAAGCTGCGGAAGATCGTGATTCAGGTCAAGGGCGGAAACGCGCTCAACCTCAGCGCCGTCCGGGACTTCGCCAGCGTAATCCGTGACAACGACGCCGTCATGGGCCTCATGATCTCCATGCGCGAGCCTACCTCCGAAATGCGCCTCGTTGCAGAGCAGCAGGGATTCGCCGATTGGCATACCGACAAAAAATATCCCCGCATGAAGCTTCGCACGGTTAAGCAACTCCTTGAGCAGCCCCGCAGCCCCTTCGAGATTCCAGAGAGCTACTGCGTCCAGAAATCCTCCGGCGTCGGAACGCTCATTCAGGCAAAACAGGAGTCACTGGAGTTGGACGAATAGCTGGAATACCCCTCATCCCCCGATCCCCTCTGCATGAAGGAAAGAGCGCCACATCCCGTTTCCACGTAGGTGGAAACCCGGCGGAACGCCACCCAGCGCAGGAATTCCATTCCGTGCGCCTCCAACCGCCGTCCGCCTCCCACCGCCCCGCGCCCCAACCGCCGTGCGCCTCCCACCGACCCACGCACAATCGCCCTTGCTCCCCCAGAATTGGGGGCCGAGGGGGCCATCTCCCCCAGAATTGGGGGCCGGGGGGCGTGCCGGGGGGCCTCCCAACTATTCCAATCAAATTACTCAACTTTATTGACCCCAAATCTGTTCCCTGTGGTATAATCAGGGCAATCTAACCGCTTTCAGGAAACCTCATGACACAGATTGCCACCCAAACTACCGATGTCGTGCTCCGGCTCGTCGGCGAATCCGGCGAAGGCACCGTCAGCCTCGGCGACCTCATGGTCCAGATGCTCACCGCCATGGGCCTCGACATCTTCACCTTCCAGACCTTCCCCGCCGAAATTAAGGGCGGAACGGTCATGTACCAGATTCGCGCCAAGAACGGCCCCATTCTCTCGCAGGGAGACTTTGCCGACGTTGTGGTCGCTCTCAACCATGACGGCTTCGGCCTCTTCGGCGACGTGCTGCGTGAAGACGGAATCCTGCTCTACAACTCGGACGTCTTCCACCCCGAGCCGGAGCCCGGTCGCACCGACTACGCGCTGCCCATCACCACCCTGGCGCGCGCCGAAAAAGAGATTGTCCGCCACGAGATCGCAGGCGAGCAGCTCAAGCGGCTCCCCGCGCCCGTCAACATCGTCGGCCTCGGAGCGCTCCTGCGCCTCGTCAGCGCGCCCCTCGAACCCGCAGAAAACTACATCCGCGAGCTCTTCGGGCGCAAGG
This sequence comes from Chthonomonadales bacterium, assembly GCA_038229495.1. Lineage (GTDB taxonomy): Bacteria > Armatimonadota > Chthonomonadetes > Chthonomonadales > CAJBBX01 > JBBROJ01. The sequence continues at coordinate 4,586 of JBBROJ010000115.1, read as the reverse complement.
GCGAAGCAATCGTCCGTATGAACATCTCCGCCCTGCACTCCGGCGCGGATCATGTGGCCGAGCAGATAGGCAGCAAGCGCACGCCCCGCGTCCATCCTGTCGAAGAATACGAGCGCCAGACCCGCATCACGGTCAATGGCAACCAGATGCTCTCCATGGGGGCCGTCGCCGCCGGCCTGCGCTTCTACGCGGGCTACCCCATCACCCCCGCCTCCGAGATTATGGAATTCCTCGCCAAGGAGCTTCCCGCGTTCGGCGGCGACGTGATTCAGGCCGAAGACGAGATCGCCGCGCTCGGCATGTGCCTCGGCGCGAGCTTCGCGGGCAAAAAGGTGATGACCGCCTCCTCGGGCCCCGGAATCAGCCTCATGGTCGAGCAGATTAACCTCGCCGGCCAGGCCGAGCTTCCCGTCGTCATCGTGGATGTCCAGCGGGGCGGCGCGAGTACCGGCATGCCCACAAAGACCAGCCAGGGCGACCTCAACCTTGCGCTCTACGGCGTCCATAACGAATCGCCGCGCGTCGTCCTCATGCCCACCAGCGTTCAGGACTGCTTCTGGACCGCCATCGAGGCCTTCAACATCGCCGAAGCCTACCAGCTTCCGGTCCTGCTCCTCTCCGATCAGGCGCTCGCCACCCGCAAGATGAACGTGGTCGCGCCCGACCTTTCGCGCGTGAAGGTGGTCAACCGTACCACTCCCACGCCCGCCGAGCGGGGTCTCACAGGTGAAGAAGGACTAGAAGACGTAGCATACGAGCGCTATAAGGACACAGAGACCGGCGTATCGCCCATGGCCATTCCCGGCATGGAGGGCGGAATCTACACCAACACCGGCATAGAGCACGACGAATCCGGCGACCCCGGCTATACCCCCGCGCTCGCCATGAAGATGAAGCGGAAGCGCTACCGCAAGCTCGACACCCTGAATCGCGAGCGGGCGGGGGACTTCGTCCAGACCTTCGGCGACGACGTGGACCTGGGGGAAGTAGAGGTCGGAATCATCGCGTTCGGCTCCACCGAGGGCGTCATCCGCGAGGCGACGGAACGCGCTCGCGCCGAGGGCTACAAAGTCGCGCACCTGCACCTGCGCCTCATCAACCCGCTTCCGTCCGCTATCATCGAGAAGTTCGCGTCGAGCTGCCGCCGCATTCTGGTCCCGGAGCTCAACTTTACCGGCCAGTTTGCCGGGTGGCTCCGCGTCAATACCGAGGTCCGGTTCACGCCCTACCACAAGGACGAGGGTGTCCCGTTCGTAACCAACGAGATATATAATCAGATCGTTAGCCTGGCGAGCCTGGTTAGCTCGGCTAGCGCAACAGGCGCAACAGGCGCGACAGGCGCGTAGCCGTGCGGCTCTGCCCGCGTTCTGCGTTGCGCCTTTGCCGCCCTAATGCTCGCCGGCCTGAATAGCGGATCCCTGGCCGCAAAATCACGTTAACCGAATAGACGCAAGTCAATCTCACGGAGACGTTCGGGATCGCTCACCGTCCCTGACCTCTCGAATCGTAATATTAAACACACAGGAGCACATCATGGCGGTGGCAGCCACGCCCGTTCAATACCTACCCAAAGACTATAAAAGCGACCTCAAGCCCATTTGGTGCGCAGGCTGCGGCGACTTCGGCGTGCTCAACGCGCTCTACAAAGCGATGAGCATGTGCAGTCTCGATCCGGTCAACACCGTGGTCGTTTCAGGAATCGGCTGCTCATCGCGTCTCCCGGGATTCGTCAATTCCTACGGCTTCCACAGCGTGCATGGCCGCGCGCTTCCGATTGCCACCGGCATCAAGTCCGCCCGCCCCGGGCTGAACGTGATCGTGGTCGGCGGCGACGGAGACGGCTACTCCATCGGAGCCGGCCACTTCCCGCACTGCGCCCGCCGCAACCCGGACATCACCTACCTGATCATGAATAACAACACGTACGGGCTGACCAAGGGCCAGGTCTCCCCGACCTCCATGGTTCCGCTGGCCTCGCTCGGCGCGAAGATCGACTCCAAGCGCTGGAAGACCACTCCCTACGGCATGATGGAAGAAGCCATTAATCCTATTGCGCAGGCAATCGCGTGGGATGTCTCGTTCGTAGCGCGCGGGTTCTCCTACAAGCCCAACCAGCTAGCGGAGTTGATAGCTGCTGGTATTCGTCACAAAGGGTTCTCACTTATTGACTCTTTTTCACCCTGTCCTACGTTTAATCAAGACCAAACTGACGACTTCTACAAAGATCGCACTTATGACGTGCCGGAGGATCACGACCCGTCAGACAAGGTGAAAGCGTTCGAGTTGTCGCTGCGCCCGGACGGGTATCCCATCGGAGTCATCTATAAGCGGGAGAACAAGCACAGTTTTCTGGAGGAGCAGGCTTCCCTGCGGGACCGTTTCCCGGAAGCAAACTCGGTGGAGAATCTGTTCAAGAAGTTCGCGTAAGCGTTCCCGATTCAGAATCGTAACAGCCCTCGTCCGCTTGACGAGGGCTGTTTGGTCGGCAGCCTTCTGACGCTTATAAATACCGGCGTAAGATATAATGACATGGCGGTCGGCAAGTTGGCCCTCGCATAATCGTATGGAGCAACCAGGCGCGGATGCCAACCCTCGAAGATTTTGAATCGACAATTCAGTCCGGGACAGCAGACCCTGTTTTCGAGCCGGAGACGGCGAGAAGGGGTCCGGCGATTGCCGCCATGTTTCTTGCGGGCTTTCTTTTCGCGGTCATGGGCCTCGCCACAAAAATGATGCACGTGCCTTCGCTGGTAGGCCGCGCGCTCCCCGCGTCCGAGGTCACCTTTTGCAGGTTTGCGTTCGGCATACTCGCGATGCTTCCTCTTCAGGGCAGGCGCGGGATTCAACTGCTCGGAACCGATCGCCGGGGTCTCTTGAAGCGGGGCGTCTGGGGCGCGCTCGCCGTCTTCTTCTACTTCCTCAGCCTCCAGACCACCTCTCTCACGCACGCGCAGCTTCTCAACTATGCTTCCGTCGTCTTCGCGCCGCTCTTCGCCTACGTCTTTCTTCGCGAGCGATTGACCACCCGCACAGGCGCTGCGATTCTGATCGCTGTCTCCGGAATCTGCCTCATTACGCTTCAGGCGTCCCACGCGTCCGCGCTGAACGTGGGTGACGCATACGGGCTGCTTTCGGGAGTTCTCGCGGGAGCGGCCATCACCGAGATTCGCAGGCTTCGGCAGAGCGAGAGCGCATGGTCTGTCTTCTTCTATCTCTCGCTCGTGGGAGCGCCCATTGCGGCTGTCGCGGCAATCATTATGCGCGAGCCTTTCGTCCTGCCGACCACTGCCGGCTGGCTCGTGCTGCTCTGCATGGCCGCCTCCTCCGTTGCCGCTCAGATTCTCATGACCTATGGATACAAGTACATTCGAGCCGGCGAAGGCAGCCTTATCACAATGTCGCAGCTTGTTTACAATGCCTTCGCAGGCGCAATCATCTTTCAAGAGGCGCTCACAACCTGGACTCTGGCGGGGGCGTTGTTGATCGTCGGTTCGGCTGTGTGGATGAGCAGGGAGGCGTAGGGCGCGAACTATCGGCTCTGAGCCTTGTATTGCGCGGCCAGCCGGGTAATTATCAGCGTGGCAGCTTCATCACACGCCGGATGTGCCTGGTCTCCGCCCTGATTCGTGGAGACAATTACGCCGATTCCACTGCCCAGGCCCATCCAGATAAGGGTGTAGTTCATGGTGTTGCTGCCCGCGTGATTCAGCGCGATCCCTCCTGCCCAGGACCGAGGGACCGCGAACCATCCCAGGGCATATTCCCCGCCGTACGTTGGCTCGTGGAGAGTCTTCAGCGTCACCGGTTTCAAGAGTAGTTTTCCGTTCGCCCTGCCGTCGATGTGAAAGCATACGTATTTCGCCAGATCCCCCAGCGAACAGTGTACGGTGCCGGCCGGCCCGATTACGAGCGGGTTGTCGGCGTCGACTCCCGGCGGCACGGGGACGTTTCGACCTAGGATTACATGGTGCGGCCAGGGTTGATTCACCTTGCCGGGAGCAGCCATCCAGCCGAATCCGGCGCTCTTCATGCCGAGCGGCTCGAACAGGCGTTTCCGAATCAGATTCTCCCACGAGTCGTTCATCACTCGCTCGGCCATGGCCCCGGCTATAACGTATCCTCTGTTCGCGTAGAGGTGTTTCGTTCCGGGCGGCGCGATGGGCGGCTCCATGAGAGCGAGCTTTACATACTCCGCGCGCTGCTCCCGAATCGGCTTACTGGAATGACGGAAATCGGGGGAGCCGGCGGGAATCGTATCGGCGGGCATTCCCGCCCAGTGGGAGAGGAGCTGTTTCAGCGTGACCTTGCGATAGACAGGCTGCATCGTGGACGTCAGCTCGGGGAAGACGTCCGCGATGGTCGTTCCCCATTTGAGCCAGCCCTCGTCGACCAGCATGCCCATAAGCGTGGCCGTCATCGATTTGGTGCAGGAGCCGTGGTGAAACTTATCTTCAGGATTCGCTCGCGCGGGATCGCCCTCCTTGCGAAAACCTGTCACCACTACTTCGTCCGGCTTGCCGTCCCGTATGACCGCGGCGCCGAGCGCCGGCAGCTTGTACTTGACGCGAATGGCCTCGATAGTCTGC
>JBBROJ010000114.1:0-16647 GCA_038229495.1 Chthonomonadales bacterium | reverse complement strand
GCGTCTTTCCGGCCTGAACCTCGTGAACGACCTGGAGCTTGAACTCCTTGGTAAACTGACGACGCTTGAGTGCCATGAATGGCTCCTTTCGCACAGGATACCATTCGTTAACTCAGTGTCTCATTTTAGGGGTGCACTCCAGAATGCGTCGAGTATGCCGTTGAGAAAGGACCAGCTACCCCACAACATCGCGTGCATCTCGTCATCGTCCAACCCTGTGAGCATATTATTGCCTGTCCACCACTGGAGCGTGCTGTATGGGTTCAAGCGATCAAAATGAAAGTCCATCGCATGGGCATTTTCAAAGCTGTCCCGCAATGCATCGCCATCCCGGTCAAAGTCCATCATCCCACTCCTGGGATAGAAGAATCCAGGCCCACCCCATTGGACGGGTCCGCCGATCTGCAAGTTACTGAATCCGCCCCAGTTGTCCTGATTGATGAACATGTCCCGATGCGAGAACTCATGGGCGACGACCTGCGCCATGAAGTCGATGCCGCCGGCCCGAGGGGTGTAAGGGATATTGGAGGAATTCTGGTCGCCGAAGTCCAGGTTCTTGTCGAGCAGGTAGATTCGGCCGCGATAGGCAGGATCATACCTGTGATTCGGCGTCCCGTTGGGCGCGTGCTCGGCGAAATAGTCCGTGTAGCCGAACAGGTGAGCCTGGTTGGTCAGATAGGGAGCATAGTATACGATGAAAGGGTTGGGCTGAAGGTAGTCGGCTTGCTCGTTGAAGCGCGAAATGAAGTTTCCCCAGTGGCTTGGCCGGTCGTCGAACCAGTTTGGCGGGTTCCGTTGCTGCGCCTCCACTATCCCGCGAGATGTGTCATTCAGCTCGTCGTGACCCGTCTTATCAAACGCCAGGGTTGCGCTGCGTGTCTTGGTATCGGTGTACGCGAGATTATAGACGTAAGGCGGGAAGGGCACGACGAACACTAACCTGAACGTGGCAGTTGCCGTGCAGCTGAACCGGCGGTGCTCCTCGGACGCCGGTATCCGCAACGGTGTGGTGAAGGTGAGGCCGGTTCCCTCTCCCCAGGGCGTGGTCCAGGAAACGTCCGTACCCGCCAGGGTCCAGCTGCCCGCGCGCTGGCTGACGCCGAATTGGAGCTTTACTCCGGCATCGGCGGCGTAGCCCGAAGAGGTCGGGGTTCCCACCGGTGGAACATCTCCATCATCTTCCTTTACCGGCGTGACGCTGATGTTGATGGATGGCCTGCGTACGATCGTAAAGGACAGGTCCGGCGTAACGACCTTATCGAGATCGCGCCGCGCGGGATTCGTATCGTTGTCGATGATCGTGCATCGAACCGTGACGACCTCTTCATTCACGCCTTCAGGAAGAGTGGGCGAATAAGACGCAGTCCGCGAGGGCGGCGGGCCGATCGGAGCGAGCAGTATTTTCGTGCCGTCCGGCAAGACTTTCTCGATCTTGACGGTGTATCTGGCGGTCCCGTCCGCGTTCAAATCCAGGCCGCGTTCTTTGTTCGTAAAGGGCGTCGTGCCATCCGCCGACGTGTAGGTCACGCTATCGTAATCCGAGAAGCGCACGGTTACATAGATCAGGCCAGGATCAAAGGAGGAGTCGGCGAACTGGTCATTTGAGGACGGAGCGACGAAGCTGGCCTCCATAGGGGTGCCGGCGTCATAAATCGTGGCCTGCGCGCTCGCTAAATGCGCGAGCATACTCGGCAGAGCGATCAGGAGGAGAAACATGGCCGACTGGCCGATCAAAGGCCGACGTGGCCTATACGCGGGCATGAGCCAACTTGTGTTGCCTTGTTTCTTGTCGGTTCGCTTCATGTCCCGCTCCGTTTGGCTTATGGCAGCTTATTCGTATTGCGAATTGCCCCCACGCTGTCTTTCACTGTGTCACGTGATTGACAGTTCGGTTGTACGACGGGTTATACGCGCCGAAGGTTCCCAAATGTTTTTGGCTTTTCTTACCAACGTCACGGCGACGTGTAGACGCCTTTGAATACATACTCCGCGGGGCCGGTCATGCGGATGTCCTCGCCTTCACGCCATGCTATCCGGAGGTCTCCCCCCCGGCTTGAAACAGTGACCGGAGATTGAGCCAGCTTCTTGCGGATTGCCGCGACCGCCGCCGCGCACGCTCCCGTTCCGCATCCCCAGGTCTCTCCCGCACCGCGTTCCCAGATGCGCATTCTCAGCCGCTCCGGCGATTCGACCTTCGTCCACATAATGCTGGTTCGCTCAGGAAATAGCGGATGTTCAGAAATCAGTGAGCTTAGCCGCTGAAAACGATTCTCTTCCGGCAGCTCTTCCACGAACAGAATCGTGTGCGCCGTACCGGTTGAAAGCGATGTTGCGGTCAGCGTCTCATTTTCCACCGGCAGAGGGTAATCGAACGCCTCCTCGCCATCGATGTTTAAGGGCACGTCGCGCGGGTTGAAATGCGGAACACCCATGTCGACTGTAACGGAGAACGACCCCGCGGCATCGGATCGGACCTCCGCACCACGAAGCCCGGCAATCGTCTCCAGAATCAATCGCTTTTCGCGTTCGCCCGCCACGTATCGGGCGACGCAGCGCAGCCCGTTGCCGCAGAAGTCCTCGGTGCCGTCCGGGTTGAACATCCGCATCCGTGCATCCGCCGAGTCCGATTCACCCACGACCAGCAAGCCGTCCGCGCCCACGCCGAACCGGCGGTCGCATAGCTGGAGGGCAAGCCGGGGCCAGTTCCGATCCGCGCCGGCCCGGTCATCGACCAGCACGAAGTCGTTACCGACTCCCTGCATCTTCACAAATCGAATAGGTCCCGCTAAGCTCATGCCATAAAGATACCTTACCGGCCCGCGCAGCAGGCGGCCGGCGCTTCCCTTGACTTTTTCAATTGCTAGCATATACAATTCCAACGGACGCTCAATGTAATCCGCCACCCTTAGCGTAAACCTGCTTTGGCATGTTCCGCTTGTTGGCCGTTTGCCTATTCATCATTCGTTTCTATACCATTCAACGTATTTGGCAATCTCGACAGTAATATTTGTGTAACGATTTCCCGATGATGCGTCGTAGTAGATATTCCTACACGCTAAAGGCAGGCCCATGACTGAAGATGACAAGCCAATTCGGCGGGATCGCCCCAAATGTGTCGCTTTGCTAATATGCAATGAGATCATTGAGGACATTCGCTCGCGTTCGAAAACTTTGGTTAGCCTTTTCAACACGATTGTTATGCCTTCATTACCCGCTCATCACCCTAGGATGTTCATTCTTGGGCAATTCGTGGGCAGTGTAGGCACATGGCCTGTAGTTTTCAGAGTGCTAGACCCCGATTTGCAACAGATATTTGGGGTAGAGGGACAGGCAAAGATCACAGACCCACTAGGAGTTTTGGATATTGTGTTCGACGTGCAAATGCTTCCATTGCAAAAAGAAGGTGTATATTTCTTGGAGGTAATCATCGATGGACATCCTGATGCGGAGCGCCGTTTCAATGTCCAATTAGCTGGGAATCAACCGCTATGAATGCTACTATTGATCCGCAGGATCGGGCAGTGCTGTCGACCATTCCCCAACCTACTCCTGTACTAGACGAACCGATGAGTTCCCGAACACAGGAAACTAACAAGTCAAGGCCTATTGGGGGGAGCGTTACCACGGAGTGGCTCCGGATCTGTTTTGATACGCGAGAAGTTGTTCGTGCTGACTTCGACGAGGAGAGATCGGTTGCTTCTCTGGCGTCTCGTTATCGGAAGTTCAAAGATAGAGCACGCGAGAGAGGTCCAATCGTTCATGTCGATCTTCCGTCCGACCGATAAGCACACGACAGATCATTTAAGACATGTATGAATCGGAGTTGCGGCCGGAATGAAGTCAAGGGGACATCCTACAGGATGTCCCCATTAGTTACACGCGATTCGGAGCCGACGGAATGCCAACATGTCGTCCTGATGGAACTCCTGAGCCGCCTGACATTAGGCTAACTCGCTCAATGGCGCTGAATCGCGATTGCGACTTCGATAAATCTGAATGGGTGATCGTCGCAGAGGTTCGACCTCTTGATGAAATTGAAGCAAATAGTCAGGGCAATATACGTGGCCTCAAAACACGCAATACATTCTATCTTCCTGCCAACGGATCGATGCCTGAATCATTTGTGGACTTTCGCCGTATTGACCGACTGGCAAAGGAACTTATCCTCATATTCGATGCTACGGAACGGCGGCTCTCTTCGTTGAATGACGAAGCTAGAGAGGCGTTACAGTGGCAAATTGCTCTATTCTTTGGAATGGACCCCGATATAGAAACCTGATACTGTGCCGGTAACAACGGCACTACACCTACCAGATAGATCCCGCCAGCCCTTACGAATCGCGCGATTCGTAAGGGCTGGCGTCTGGGTGGCGCTTCCCTTGACCCTGAGGGGTCGAAACGGCTATATTGATCCGGAATCGACAGCCCCGATGTAGTTCATGAATTGTACGTTTTCTGCGAAGGAGAGACGGCTTTGAAAATACATGAGTATCAGGCCAAGGAGCTTCTGGCCCGCTATGGCGTCGTCGTACCGGCCAACGGCGGAGTGGCTTCCACCCCGGCTGAAGCGCGAGCGGCGACTGAGAAGCTGGGCGGGCGCGGCGTATTGAAGGCTCAGGTCCACGTGGGCGGTCGCGGCAAGGCGGGTGGCATCAAGATCGCCAACAGTCCCGCCGAGGCGGAGACGCTCGCGTCCCAGATGCTCGGCATGCTGCTCAAGACGCATCAAGCTCCCGAGGGCGTTGTGGTCGAGCAGCTTCTCATCGAAGAGCCGATTAAGATTGAGAAAGAGTTCTATATAGGCATCGTTCCGGACCGGGCCAGCCAGCGCAATATCCTCATCGTGAGCGCGATGGGCGGCATGGACATCGAGGCGGTTGCCGAGGAGCATCCGGATGCCCTGGCCAAGCTGCCCATCGATCCGGCGTTGGGGCTGAGGGATTACCAGATTCGGCAGGTCTGCTATGAGGCGAAGCTGCCGCCCGAGGTGATCGGCTCCGCGACGAAGTTTATCCGGCAGCTTTACAACGCCTACCTCGAATCGGACGCCTCGCTGGCCGAGATCAACCCACTGGCTCTGACCGCCGATGGCCGCCTCCTTGCCGCCGATGCCAAGTTTCAGATTGACGACAACGCCCTTTTCCGCCACCCGGAGTTCGAATCGTACAAAGAGGGCAGTGAAGAAGACGACATCGAGGCGGAGGCGCACCGGCGCGGAATCCAATATGTCCGGTTGGGCGGCCACATAGGCGTCATCGGCAACGGCGCGGGCCTGGTCATGGGCACGCTGGACGAGGTGAGCCGGGCGGGCGGCAAGGCGGCAAACTTCCTCGATATCGGCGGCGGCGCGAAGGCGGAAGCGGTTCGCAGCAGCCTTGAAGTGGTGCTGATGGACCCAAACGTCAAGGGAGTGCTATTCAACATCTTCGGTGGAATTACACGCGGCGACGAGGTGGCGAAGGGCATCATCGAAGCGACGAAGACCATGGATATTCGGGTTCCGATGGTGGTGCGCCTTGCCGGCACGCGCGCGAAAGAGGGCGCCGAGCTGCTGAAGACAACCAACCTCGTCCCGGCAACCACCATGCAGGAGGCTGCCGCAAAGATTGTGGAGCTGGCGAGATAGATTAATAGACCTCTTGCGTTGGTGTTTTTCGTCCGGCAGGACGATCGGTCGCAGGACCAGAGTTCTCGGGCGCGCCATTGGTCCGAGCGCCTGAGACAGCGAGTGAATGAATTCACTCGCTCCCTGCGGAATTTGACGCTTGCAAGAAGTCCAATCTGTCCTGCATTTTGGAGATTATATATGCTGAAGGCGGCGATGGTGGATCACCATCTGAACAACTGGCACGCGGACACCTTCCTCAAGCTCCTGCGCGGACCGCTCGCGGACGAGGGCGTGGAGGTGTTGGCGGCATGGGAATCGAATCCGGCGGGCGATGACTGGTGCGCTAAAAACGGAGCGCGCCGTGCGGATTCCATCGAAGACGCGATCCGAGATGCGGATGCAGTGTTTCTCCTCGCCCCGGACAACATCGACGTTCATCTACAATTTGCGGAGGTTGTCCTCCCTGCCGGCAAGCCGACGCTCATCGACAAATTTCTCGCGCCCAACCTTTCAGACGCGCAGAAGATTGTGGCTCTTGCTGAAACTCACAACACGCCTATCTTCTCGGCATCCGCCCTCCGCTACGCGGTCGAGCTGGAAGCAGCCATGCCGGATTTCGAATCGATGCCGCCGACCGAAGGCCGCTTCACGGGCATGGGGACATGGACCGTTTATGGCGTGCACACCGTTGCGATGGCGCTGCGGGTATTCGGGCCGGGCGTGAAGCGCGTGATCGATACCGGCACGCCGACCGCGCATACCGTTACGCTGGATTATGGCAATAACCGGCGCGCGGTTGTGGACGTGCGCGAGGCGGCGAACGGCTACGAAGCGCTGGGGTGGACATTCACGGCAAAAACCGGCGACAAATATAGAGGAGCCCATGTGGTCGACCACGAAGGCTTCTACATGAACCTGATGCGCCGGACGTGCGCATTCTTTAAGAGCGGCAAACCCGACATGCCGGTCTCCGAGGCGCCCGCGACCGTCGCGGTCCTGGAATCGGCGGCGAAATCTCACGCGGCCGGAGGCGCGTGGGTGGATGTCTGAGCCTGGTTTTGTGAGCCAAATAAATAGCCGGTAGCTTCCCGCAACTTGGTGCAACTATTCTCGCGTAATCGCATCCTATATAGTAGTGAATGCACGATTAAAGTGGTGAATGCGCGGCGCTTCCATCATTAGCTGGGAGCGTTGGCAGCCGGCATACTATTGCAAAGAGTTGATGCGGTTGATTTCAATGGCAGGGCGGATTTGCCATGGGCCGGCTGCAAAAAGCTGCTGCCTGCCAGGTGATCGCCCGCTATGATATACTCGTTGGCGATAAGGGTGAGTTTCGCGAAGGATAGGATGGCAATAAATGGCGCGTATACAATCGTGTGATGAGTTGTGGGACCTGTTGTCGGCCTATGCCGACAACGCCGCTACCCCAAATGAGGCGTCCAGAATAGAAGGTCACGTCGCGATCTGCACGGATTGCGCGCGCGACTTCCGATTCATGCGTGAAACCGCGCATGTTCTCGCCGAACTACCGGAGATTATTCCTCCGTCCGGATTGCGGGAGTCGATATTCGCCGCTACTATTTACAAGCCGATCCGGCCTTCGCTTCAGCAACGGCTCCGGGAGGCAGGACGCCGGCTCGTTCCCAGCCTGCCGCTTCGCGCCCTGGCCTTCGCGGGCTCGGCGGCGGCCATCCTGCTGGTGGCCTATGTTTCCACGACCCGTGCCCCGCAGATTACCGGTGCCCGCGATGAGAGTGGCGCGCGGGCCGGCAATCATTCCTTTTTAGGAACTACCGATGGGGCCAATCTCCTGGCAAAGAACGATTTGCCGAAAGTAGTCAAGCCGCAGCCGAATCCCAATAGGGCCGCAGACGATCCTGCAATGGACGATCCCGATGATTTCAATCTGCTCGAACCCGCTCCGTCTACGCGAGCAATAGTGGCAACCCGCCAGACCAGATTGGATCAGTCGGTCCGGCTGCGAGCGGAGAGCGCGCTGCAGGCGCGCACGGATATGACGCATCGGTTTCTGAGTCCTCGCACGTCGCCGCGTATCGCTCTTGCCGCCGCCGAACCAGGCAGCGCCACGTTGCCCCTGCTCCAGCCGGAGCGGTCGGCCCAGCCGAATGACATGCTGTCGCAGCCTTCCATTAATACCGCAGACATGAAGACGCCCATGATGCCTATGGACATGGCAGTCGCAGCCGCTGCCGCAGCACGCGACATGTCTCATGCGGACATGGCCGCCGGCGGCGCTGCGGCAACCGTGGAAAAGTCGCACGTAACGCTTGTGGTGAATACAAGCGAGTCAATCTCGCCCAACTCCATGGTGACCCTTGCCGATCTTCGCCGCCAGCTTCGCCGCCACAATAGCGACTCTTCCGCCGCCCTCCATCCCGAGCTCCGGCTCCGAAATCACCGTGATACGCTGGATGTGGTAAAATCTACCTTCTAGGAAACAGTTGAGACCCTTCCACCTTTCTCCCGCGTATGATTCGGGAAAAGGCCTGCCGGGATTATATGTCGCTCTCACCCCAAAAACGCATAGGCGCACTCACGGTACTGTTGTGCTGGCTCTGGTTCAGCGCAGCAGCGCCGTTTGCCCATCAGTGCTCCAACATCGGCGAGAAGCACCTGCCTGCCTATTCGTCGGGCGTCACGTTCTGCGTGGCCTGCGACTGGGCGGCATCGGATAAGATACTCGATTCCGTAAAAACCCCAGCGGTCGAGACTCCGCATGTCGTGTCGCAGGAGTGGCAGACTCCGGTCACGCGCGCAGTTCAATCCGCGCTCCTCCTCCTCCCTTCCCGCGCTCCTCCCGCACTCGGCTGAGCAGGCAACAGCGGCAGTGCAACGGTCTTGAACGAGACCGTCTCTTCGCGTCTGCCGCAAGCAAGCACGCTCTCTCATTCATTTCCGAATCGCGGCATAACGGGCCAGCCTGCGAATCATTTTGCAGGCTGGATATAGACCCGTGCGGCTAAGGCATCTAGGTCTTCTAACTCCCTGGCTGGAGCAAATCAACGCTCGTCGCAGCAGCCTTGGCGCGATTCGGCTTGTGCTTACCGCGGAGGCAATCATTCATGCGAGGACACGTCATTATCGGGCTGCTCTGCGCGGCGTTTCTGCTGGGCTTGCGTCCGGCAGCGACCGCGCAGACAGCCAACTCCAAACCCGACACCGCTAAGACAGACAGCGCCGGACAGGACGCGATGGCCGCGCTCAAGAAGCTGCTCACCGAGCACCCTGAGCTGATAGATCAACTGAAGGCGCTCCTGGATCAGGCCCAAAAGGAGAAGGGAATCAAGCCCGCCGACAAGCCGCTCAAATCGCTTACTCCAGGTGAAGCGCCGGACATTCCCGCCATCGAGATTCCCGGCGACAAGCCCGGCAGGAATGCGACTCCCGCCACTCCCGCCCAGCCGTTGCAGGGTGGCGTTACCGCGGGGTCGATAAAGGGCAATCTGACGCCCGATATCAGCGTCATCGGCAACCACAGGGGGCGATTCATCAGCGTAAAGGGAGATCGGGACCGCAACCGATTCCAACTCGGCGAAGTTGAGGTCGGATTTCAGCAGCCAATCTACCCCGGCGTTCGATTCGACGGCTTTCTAATCGCGGATGCGGAGGCGAAGTTCGTCGCCACGTTCGAGGAACTCTATGTCACTGCAAGCCGCGTGGGCGGATTGCCGTTTGGTGGACTGTTTGGGAAGGTGCGGCTCAACTTCGGTAAGGCGAACCCTGTACACCCGCACTCGCGCTTGTATGTCGATCAACCGGCGGTTATTGCGAATCTGCTGGACACCGATTCGCTGAACGGCAACGGAGCCGCTTTCAACTACCTGTTTCCGTTCAAGAATCTTTTCGCGAACCTGGAGGTCGGCCTTTGGAAGTTGAACCCAAGCGAATCGGGACAGACCATCGGCACAGCGCCGAATACCACCTTCTATTCTACCGGGGCCGCCATCACGGGCAATTTCCCGATGGCGCGTCTCTGGACGTCGAAGGAGTTAAAGGGCGGCGGCGAGGTGGAAGTCGGTACGAGCCACGGATTCGGGAAGGCCGACGTGGGCGACAACATTTCGCTGCACGGAGTCGATCTGACCTACCGGATCTACCCGAGCACGTTCTCCCGTCTGCTGCTTCAAGGGGAGGTGTTCTGGCACAACCGGGAGGACAAAATGGGCGGCACAGGCTCTCACACGCGGTCGGGCCACTACGTCCTCGCCAGTTACAAGCCCGATCAGTTCTGGGAGTACGGATTCCGCTACGACAACTCGCGTTTCGCGTGGCCCCTCGATGGCCGGGAGCAGAGCGCGTCGTTTATTCTGACCGACCGCCTCACGGAGGTGTCCCTGCTTCGTTTCCAATATAAGTTCGGAGACCGAACCAACGGCGTCTTCCTTCCTGCGCGGCGCGGCTTCAATGAGCTCTATCTTCAGTTCATCTGGGGAGCCGGCTCGCACACACACGCTTTGCAGTGATCAGTGATCAGTGGTCAGTGGTCAGTGGTCAGTGGTCAGTGGTCAGTGGTCAGTGCTTAGTGGAAGATCGTTGCTTATTTACAATGGAGAATTATGATGAAAAGATTAACCATATTCACGCTTTTGCTGGCGGCCGTTGTTGTTGGGCAGGCAGCCAACGCCGAAATCAGAGTCGTTACAACCGACACCATTCTCGCCGACATCGCGAAGCGGGTGGGCGGTAATCGGGTCTCGGTAGAATCGCTGTCCAAAGCGACCGACGATCCGCACGCCGTCGAGCCGCGCCCCTCGATGGTGGTCAAGCTGGCGAAGGCGCAGGTATTTGCCCGCATAGGCATGGACCTCGATATGTGGGCAGACAGTCTATTGGAGAGGGCCGGCAACAGCCAGGTCGCCAAGGGCGGCAAGGGCTATGCCGATTGCTCGACCAATCTGAAGGTGCAGGAGATTCCGCCGGCCAAGCTCGACCCTTCTATGGGAGACATTCACGTCTACGGCAATCCGCACTACCTGGTCGATCCGGCGAACGGAATCCTGGCGGCGGGCAATATCGCCGCCGCGCTTATCAAGGTGGACCCCGCCGGTTACCAGACGTACCACAACAACTTCGTGGCGTTTGGCGAAGAGGTAAAGAGGCGGCTTGCCGGTTGGAGCGCGCAGCTTGCACCGTACCGCGGTTCGCTCGTTACGACGTACCACCGGTCGTGGGTCTACTTCATGACTCGATTCGGCCTGAAGGAGTTTGGCACGATCGAGCCCAAGCCCGGCATCCAGCCATCCGCCGGCCACGTCAACGATCTCACCCGCGAGATGAAGGCCGACAAGGTCCGTGCCATGCTCGTGGAGAGCTTCCGCTCGCATCGCTTCCCAGACCTCATCTCGCAGCAGACTGGCGCGAAGGCGGTGTACGTTCCGTTCGCGGTGGGCGCTGAGCCCGAGGCGAGTGACTACTTCAAGCTGTTCGACGTCATCGTGGGCCGCCTTGCCTCCGCACTCAAGTAGAGTGGTCACAAGCAGAGTGGTCGGTAGCCAGTGATCAGTGGTCAAATATGTAAATTCCCACTGTCCACTGATCACTGGTTACTGACCACGGAGTTGTCATGCAAACACTGATCGCGTTCGAGAAGGTTGATTTGGGATATGGGCGGAGGCGGGTGCTCACGTCCATAGACTTCGATGTAGAACAGGGAGACTTTCTGGGAATCGTCGGGCCGAACGGCGCGGGGAAGACCACCTTGTTGAAGGCTATCCTCGGACTGCTCCAGCCGACGGCCGGCGTCGTGACAAGGTCGGTCGAGGGGCTGCGAATCGGCTACGTTCCGCAGCGGGACAGCGTTGATACCCTGTTTCCTCTCACCGTGCTGGACATCGTACTGATGGGGCGCTACACCCGCTTAGGCCCCATCGCGCGTCCCGGCGCGGCCGACCGCGTTATGGCAATGAAGGCGCTGGAGCACGTGGGCATGTCAGATATGGCGAACCGCGCCTATCCGAATCTCTCCGGTGGTCAGAAGCAGCGGACGCTCATCGCGCGGGCTCTCGTCGGCGACCCGAATCTCCTGATTCTGGACGAGCCGACCAACGGCATGGACCTCGTGAGCGAGCGGGCCATCATGGAGCTTGTACGACGGCTGCACGATCAGGACAACATTACCGTTCTCATGGTAAGCCATCTGCTGAACACCGTTGTCAACTACGCCAAGCGTATTGCCATTGTGGGAGACGGCTCGCTTAGGGAAGGGACGGTTGCCGAGATGGTAACGAATCGCACCCTGACCGACCTTTATCGGATGGAGGTGCTGGTTATCGAGGTGGACGGCAGGCGGGTCGTTCTGCCCGGCGAGGTCAGCGAGACCGTGGCATCGCAAATTGCGGAAGGGCATCAGGCATGAGCGACATTCTGCTGGGACTGAAGCTAACGTGGCCCGGACTCGTCGCCGGACTGCTCATCTCGGCCATTTGCGCGTACATTGGGGTGTACGTTGTCCTTAAACGCATCGTGTTCGTCGGCGCCTCGCTTGCCCAGATATCCTCGGCGGGAATCGCGCTGGCCTTTCTTCTGGGACGGTCGATTCCCGCCGCCGCCCAGCACCCACTGCTCGTATCGCTCATCGTGACCCTGTTGGGCACGCTGCTCTACTCGCAACAGAGCCTCAGCCGAAAGGTGCCGCAGGAGAGCATCATCGGAATCGGCTATCTGGTCGCGTCCGCGCTCAGTCTGATGTTTATCGTGCGGAGTCCGAAGGGGCTGGAAGAGGTAAAGGAGCTGTTGGACGGCAGCATTATCACCCTTCAATTGAGCGATCTGAAGGTGATGGCGGTCGTTTTCCTCGGCGTGGCTCTGGTCCACTATCTTTTCTACAAACAGTTCCTCTTTGTCTCATTCGATCGGGAGGTCGCCGCGACCCAGGGTTATAAGACGCGCCTGTGGGAGTTGCTCTTCTATCTCGTGATGGGGCTGACAATCGCGCTTTCAATCCAGTATGCGGGGCTGCTCTCTGTCTTCGCGTATATGGTCATCCCAGCGGTAACCGGCCTGCTCGTAGCGCGTAGAATGTCTACCGCGTTCATAGTCGCCATAGCGAGCGCCCTCATCTCGACGTTTGTAGGATTCTGCTGGTCCCTTCAATCCGAGGATCTGCCCACAAGCCCTCCGACGATCGCAGTTGGCGCGCTCATCCTCGCTCTGGTTTGGGTCTCCCGACGATTTGCGAAAGAGGGGTAAGACCGTTCTTCGACCTTTTGCATAACGCGAGCGAGGCACTGAAGTGACCTCGCTGGGGGGCCTGCGGCCGATCGTCCTGCCGGACGAAAAACACTTATACAAGAGGTCCAATCCAGGAAATCAGGTTCCCTCGTAGCGCCATGTTGGTTCCATGTTTATCTGCCGGCACGAATCTCTAGCATATTGTCCTACCATACTGTTCTGCCGCCGAATAGGAAAGCGGGACCGAGAATCCTCGGTCCCGCTTTCATGCCCGCGCCCGAACCGCCTAACTTGCCCGCACAATCCCATGCGGCTTTCTGGACCAAGCGGGCAGCCGGCAAGGCAGGTTCTTCGCTACGGAGTAATTAGGAGCTTCGTGCTGCGTGATTTGCCTCCCGCCGTCGCGGTAATTGTTACGGTGGTATTTTTGGTCACCTTGGCGGTCGCGACTGGAAGCTGCTTTATGTTGAAGCCGGCCACGACCGGAACGGACGCGGGCACGGGGAAGACGGCGAGATTGCTGCTTTGCAGATTTACCACCTGCCCGCCGAGCGGCGCGGGCGACAGCAGCGTAATCGAGATTGTTACCGTTGCGCCGCCGTGGGCCGTGGTCGGGATGGTCGTAATGCTGGTGACCGGTGCAATAGGATTAGCGATGCGGATTCGCCACATGCCCCGCCCATAGGTCGCGGCGTTGAGATAGCCGGTTCCATAAACCGTGCGCAGCTCGTTGACCTGGACATTTGGCAGTCCCAACGGCTGGGACAAATCGCTCCAGGAGGAGCCGCCGTTTTGGGTTACGAACGCGCCGACATCGGTGCCCACATAGTAGGTATTGGCCGAATCCGTCATGTCCAGCGCCACCGTGTTGGCAGGCACGTCCGGCAGACCGCTGCTGACGTCGGTCCACGATCGATTCTTAGCCGCCGCGTCATCGCATCGCCATACGTGACTGCTGCCCGTGCCGGACACCGTCACGATGACGCGGCTTGGGTTATCCGGGTCCACCGTTACGCTGGTTATGTAGCGGTTCGGCAGCGAGGGCGTTCCCTGATCGATCTCGGTCCACTTTTTGCCGCCGTCGGTCGTCATGAACAGCTCTCCGACGTCGGAAGCGGCGTAGATGCGATTACTGTCGCTGGGCGAGACGGCGATGTACGACATAACGCCGAGATTGCTGAGGGTGGGAGTCAACTGAGATAACGTGTAACCCCCATTGTTCGCGAACTTATACTTCCAGACCGTGTCCGAACCCCAATAGAGGACCGAAGAATCCTGCGTGTCGACGGCAATCGGCGCGAAGAAGCCGGTAAAGCCGGAACCGGTGTTGAGCTGGAAGCTGGAGTTCCAGCCGTTAGTCGTTCGAATCGTTGTCCCAAAATAGACGGTGGCGTATTGAACGTTTGGCGCAAGCGGATGAATCTCGGCGAAACCTCCGTCTCCGCCCGCCACGTTCTTCCAATTGCCCAGGTCACCGAACGAGATCGGTGTCGCATTGTCCTGGGTGCCGCCGAGCATTTTCGATGCGTCGTACGGGTGAAACGCGGCATGGTAAAACTGGGTTATGCCCAGGGTTTTATTGGGGCTGGTATCGAAACTCCAGGTGTCCCGAGTGGGGTTGTATGTCAGGCGGTATAGTCCTCCATCGTTCCCGACGAGCATGTCGTTGGGATTGCGAGGATTCACCGCCATCGCGTGCTGGTCGTTGTGGGTAATAGCCTGGTCTGTATAGGACAATCCCATCGACCGCCACAATCCGCCGCCGTTTGGAGATTGGTCGACGTCGATCAGTCCCACATATACGGCGTCCTGCACCTTCTTAAACCGATCTACCAGCGACGAGGTGGTGATATGGAAATCGTAATAGCCCTGGCTGTAGTTATAGCCGCCGGGGAATGCGCCGGTAATGTCGGTCCACGTTGTGCCTGCGTCCGTGCTCTTTAAGATATTCTGATCGCCCGGCGACAATAGATATACTGTATTTGGGTCTGTCTTCGAGGTGGCAATGTCTGGGTATGTGGGAAGAGATGCGCCGCTCGGCAGATTGACCGTTGTCCAGTTAACGCCACGGTCCCCGGAGCTCTTGATTTCGCCTGGGGCCGCGGCGTAATAGATTCTATTTCCGAGGCTGTCCGGCGCGGATATGGTCAGCCCGCTCCACGCATTGGGCGAGTTAAAAGCCATTGTCCATGTCGCGCCGCTGTCGGTAGACCGCCAGACATAGCCAAGGAAATCGATCCCATGGCCCGTTGAGACTGTGACGATGTTCGGAGATTCAGGGTCTACAACGACATGGCTGACGGAAGTAGTGCCGAACTGATCCTGACCGCTGTTTGTCCAGGTTGCGCCGCCGTTCGTCGAGCGCATCATGCCGAATGGATAGACTCCATATCCCTGAAAATCGCCCGTTCCCACATAAACTTTGTTGGGGTTCGTCGGATCGACCGCGATGCTGCTCACTGCGAGACTTGGCCAACCATCGCTCAGGGGCGTCCATGTTGCGCCACCGTTGGCCGACTTCCAGACACCTCCGCCGGCCGAACCCGCATAAATGGTGTTCGCGGTAGTATCCGGCTGGCCTTTTACGGGCGTGGTGAACGCGACCGCGTTCACGCGGCCGCTCGTAGCTCCCTGCCCATAGTATATTTGATAGGGTACGGCCAGATTCTTCGGCCCGATGAACTCCCATTTCGAGCCGCCTGGCGAAAGCGGAGCGCTGAGGGATGATCTGGACGATGGGGATGATTCCCCGGGAGATACCGGGCCGGACCCGCCGGGTTTCCCTGTATTCGTGGGCGTTGAAGACACCGGTCTAAGATGTGCGGGAGGCAGGGCATTTCGCTTCTTGGCGGCTCTGCGGATGGCCCCCCAATCGACTTTGTCATTCGGATATGCGCGCTGCTTGATATAAAATCGATAGGCTTGGAGCCAATCGGTGCCATCCTCTTCTTTGGGGTCCTCTCCGCCTGAGGCTTTCGAAGGATTGGCAGTCCTCTTAACGGGTTTAGCATTAAAGTGGACCGGACGCGATCCGGGCTTTACTCGGCTGTGTTCATCCTCATCGCGCTCGCCTTTTTTCGCTATATGAGCGGCTTTGAGGGTTTCGATATACTTTGTCAGCTCGGACACGGAATCGAGCGGAGGCCTCCGGATTGCGGCAGCGGATTTGGGAATGGGCGCAGGAGAGTTCTCCTTTGTATCCGCATGTCCGCTCGCGGCTGGCAGGGCAAACCCCAAAATGAGGAGTAGGAAAAGACTAAGACGGGGCGCTGGCTTAATAGACGACTGTAGCATGGATCTCTCCTGATGAAGTGCAGTCCGCGTCATTGCGCGGCTAAGGCTCGACGCGGCGCTTGCCGGGGAGAGCCGAGGGCGGGGGAAATTCAGCGCTCGCGCCACGAATAGCGGGCCGCGCAGATGCATGACGAATGATGCCGGGATGCAGCCGCCGTTGGACGACGCGCTGCCTATCGCGATCCGTGTCGGACAATCGATTCTACAATCGATTCTACAATCGATTCTACAATCGATTCTACAATCTATTCTACAATCTATTCTACAATCTATTCCTTAGCATATCACTCGGTTGCAAGCCTGTCAACTACATTCTAGCGTCATCGCGAAAAAACCGCTCTGATCTGAATTCCGGTGAGCGCGAACAAATACTTCAAACAAAATTTCCCTTTTGTCTTGACTTGTGTATCGGGGTAGGAGTATTATATACCCTGCGTCCGGGGAAAGTCCCTGGCGCGGACGACGCAAAGCCGGTGTCAAATCGGCAATAGAGTCGGCCTGAAGCGATCTTTGAAAACCGGGCAGAGCATGAACATTAAAGTACAGTAAGGCGC
>JBBROJ010000113.1:0-16674 GCA_038229495.1 Chthonomonadales bacterium | reverse complement strand
TCGCTGGGTCGCTGGGTCGCTGGGTCGCTGGGTCGCTGGGTCGCTGGGTCGCTGGGTCGCTGGGTCGCTGGGTCGCTGGGTCGCTGGGTCGCTGGGTCGCTGGGTCGCTGGGTCGTTGGGCCGTTTGGTCATTGGCGGTCTTCTTCCGACTTCCGAACTTCCGACTTCCGAACTTCCGGCTTCCGACTTCCGACTTCCGACTTCCGACCTCCGACTTCCGACTTCCATTCTGGAGAATCACATTGCTTACATCGCTGCTGGCCGCAGCTATAACCATGATGCCGGGTACCTCACGTGTTCTGATCGCGCCCTTGCAGCCGACTCATAATCATGGGAGCTGTATCGTCGAGTGCCCAAACGGGGACATGCTGGCCTGCTGGTATCGCGGCTCCGGCGAGCGGGGCGCGGACGACGTCCTGATTCTCGGAGCGAGGCTTAAGCGCGGCGAGAATCGGTGGTCCGCACCCTTCATAATGGCCGATACGCCGGGATTCCCGGACTGCAACCCCTGCATGGCAATCGATTCCACTAAGCGGCTGTGGTTGTTTTGGCCGGTGATTCTCGATAATCACTGGGAGAGCGCGCTGCTGAAATACAAGACAAGCCGCGACTTTCAACGTAATTTACAAAAAGACGGCGCGCCACAGTGGGAATCGGAGAAAGTATTGCTCCTGAAACCGGGTCCGGAGTTCCTCGCAACGGTTAAGCGCGATCTCGGGAAGCAGTGGCAGCCGGTAATGGATGGCGCGGACTTGGCCGGGAAGCAGAAACTGCAAGCCTATCTGAGCGACAGGCTCAAAAAGGCGGACAATAAGCTGAGCGTTCGTCTGGGATGGATGCCGCGCGTCCATCCCTTCCTCGACGGCAAGCGGTTGATTTTGCCCCTCTACTCCGACGGCTTCGACTTCTCCCTGATGGCCTACACGGACAATGGCGGCGAGACCTGGAGCACGAGCGAGCCGCTCGTGGGTCCGGGAAGCGTTCAGCCCACTCTCGCAAAACGCAGGGACGGCACGCTCGTCGCCTACTTCCGCGACAACGGTCCGCCGCCAAAGCGCGTCATGTCCAGCGAATCGAGGGACGGAGGCCAAACGTGGACCTTGCCGATCGACATCGACGTGCCTACTCCCGGCGCGGGAATCGAGGTCGTTGCATTGAAGAGCGGCCGCTGGCTCCTTGCGAACAACCCCACGGAAAACGGACGTCACGCGCTCGCGATCCATATCTCCGACGACGAAGGCCGGACGTGGAAGCAGATTCGCTACCTGGAGAACGATTCGCCGGGAGTCGGCGCGGGCTCCTACTCCTACCCCTCCATTATTCAGGCGCGAGACGGCACAATCCACGTGACCTATAGTTACAGGCCAAACAGCTCGAATGCTCTGAAAGAGGGCAAAGGCGAGACCATCAAGCATGTAAGCTTCACCGAGAATCAACTGCTGGAAAGCCTGCCCGCCAAATGAAGACCGTGCCTCCAAACCCAACGACCAAACGACCAAACGACCAAACGACCCGCCATTATAAGTGGGCGGTAGTCGGTATGCTCTGGTTCATCTGCTTTTTCAACTACGCGGACCGCCAGGCCGTGTTCGCGATTTTCCCACTCCTCAAGGCCGAATTCCACTTCGACAAGACCCAGCTTGGAGCCATTGGCGCGGCCTTCACGCTGGTCTACGCGCTCTCCGCGCCTTTCGCCGGCCAGGTAGGGGACGGATTTCCGCGCAAGGCGGTCATACTCGGCGGCCTCTATGTGTGGAGCGCCGTTACCGGGTTTACCGCAATCTGCTCAAAAGTGTGGCACTTTGTGCTGGTACGCGGAGCCGAGGGACTCGGCGAGACCTTCTATTTCCCCGCTTCCATGTCCCTCATCAGCGACTATCACTCCAGGGCGACTCGCTCGCGCGCAATGAGCCTGCACCAAACCAGCGTCTATGCCGGCACGATTGGCGGAAGCGCTTTGGCAGGCTGGCTTGGACAGACCTACGGATGGCGAACACCGTTTCTATTCCTTGCTGTCGGGGGAATGGCGCTGGGAGTAGCGTTGGCCGCGTTCATTCGCGAGCCCCGCCGTAATCAGGCGGAACGCGAGCAGGGTGTCGCGTGTCGCGTGTCGGGTGCCGCGGCAGAAGGCCGACTCGAAGCGGAGGAGGGTCAGCACTCCGCAAAAAATAGGGCAGAATCGGACGAGCCGTCGCGCATGCCTATGTCCGTATTTCTATACGAGTGGGTGCGCACGCCAACGGCCATTGCGCTTGTTATCGCCTTCTTCGGGGCCAACTTCGTGGCCCTCGTCTTCCTTACCTGGATGCCCACATTCCTGAATGAAAAGTTCGGCCTGAACGTTGCGAAAGCGGGCCTCGGCGCGACCTTCTTCATCCAGATGGCGAGTCTCGTAGGCGCGGCGGCGGGCGGGATGCTGGCGGATAAGTGGCGCATGCGTCACGAGGGCGGAAGAATCTTTGTGCAGGGGTTCGGGGCGTTGCTGGGCGCGCCATTCATCTTTGCCTGCGGCTACACGCGGGAGATTTGGACGCTCATAGGCGCGATGACCGCATTCGGTTTCTGCAAGGGGCTCTATGACGCCAATATATGGGCTTCACTCTATGATGTAGTACCGGCCGCCAGGCGCGCGACCGCGGTGGGAATGATGAACATGGTAGGATGGTCCGGCGGCGGACTTGGGTCGATCCTGATCGGCGTCGCCGTGGATCGCGGCATGACCATGAGCGCCGCCATCTCTTCCACCGCAATCATCTATATTATTGTCGCCTGCCTGCTGTTCACTTCCGCAGTTCGATTCGCCCCGCGCGATATTGCCCGCCAGGCGTAAGGCAGCCTCCTTCCCCGTCGCCGCAATCCCGCCCCTTGCTTCGCGAAACCGCCGCCTTTCCCGCGCTAAAGAACGAGCGGGAATCACCGATAATTCCCATAGCCAAAGCCCGCAATATCAACAGTCAGGAGTCAGGCATTACAATGGCAGCTATCGCAACTTTGGAGCAGGAAGAGCAGATGGTAGCCTTCCGGCTCGCAGGCGAGACATACGGCATCCCCATCATGCTTGTTCACGAAATCATCCGCCCGTGCCAGATTACACAGATTCCCCGAAGCCCTGAATATGTGCGCGGCGTCGTCAATCTTCGCGGCAAGATAGTCCCTGTAATCGATTTGAGGCGCAGGCTGGCCCTCCCACCCGCCGACGAGACCGGCAGCACCCGAATCGTCATCGTCGAAATCGAGCAGGGCATTGTCGGAATGATCGTGGACGGCGTTTCCCAGGTCATCCGGCTGCCGGCCGCGCATATCGAGCCGCCCTCCGATCTGGTGGCCGACGTGGATACGGACCTTGTTCTCGGCGTCGGAAAGCTGGACGACAACCTCGTGATTCTTCTGGACATTCCGAAGACGCTGAATATTCACAATTGCAGCCCTGTGGATTGCAGTCCTCTGGATCGCACGCCTCTGGCGCAGGCGGCCTGACGGCTAAAGAGAGAGGGAGACTGGCTGCATGGCTGAAATGGCTAATGAGGAGATGTCGCAGTATCTCGGCGTGTTTTTGGATGAGGCCACCGAACAGCTTGAACTTCTGGAACGCGCCATTCTCGACCTCGAGCACAACGCAACGCCGGAGCTTCTGCATGAGATATTCCGCGCCGCCCACACGCTGAAGGGCTCTTCCCGCGCGATGGGATTCACCAGCATGGGAGAGCTCACGCATGCCATGGAGGATGTGTTCGATAAGCTTCGCCACGAGGAGATCGCGGTCTCCCTCCCCATCGTGGACGCGCTCTTCCATGGCCTCGACCTCCTCAAGAATCTGAAGGAAGAGATAGCTGCGGGAGTAGAATCGGTCACGGACACCAGCGAACTGACTGCGCGTCTTCGGGCTGTAATGGAACACGTCGATCAGGCTGCCGGGGCGGTCCCGGAGAGCGGCGACAACAAGGCCTTCCCCGATTCGATCGCGGAATCGGAGCGGGTAGCCGCTTTCACGCATGACGGGCTGAGCGAAACAGCGAATTTGGCGATCCAGGATGCGCAAGAAGCGGGATGCAGCATCTACCGAATTACCGTGTCTGTTGCCACAGACTGCGCCATGAAATCTGTTCGCGCGCTGATGCTGCTCCAACTGTTCGAAACGGCGGGGTCCATATTGGCAACCACCCCGGACGAAGAGGCCATAGAGAACGAAGAGTTTGCATTCCAGTTCGGCCTCGCCATCGCTGTTGCAGCCGAATCGAAGACCGCCGAAGAGCTGCGCGCGCTGGGGATGGGGATCGCGGAGATTACCGATGTGACGGTCGAACCGCTTCCTGGCGCTAAAGACTCAGTGGAACCCGGAGCCTCCGTTACAAAGGTCACTTCCCGGAGCGAGGCCCCGCCGATTCCAGGCGCCACGCCCGCCGCAGCCACCGATTCACTCGCCATTACCCGTGTCACGGATGATCGCGTGGCCGATCGTGGACTCGACGCGCGCGGCAAGAGCGCGGACGACGCCAGGAAGCAGACCGCCGCGAGTCAGAGTCAGACTGTTCGCGTGGATGTCAGCCGGCTGGACAACCTGCTGAATCTGGTTGGTGAGTTGGTTATCGACCAGACGCGAATCGGGCAGTTGTCGTCGCGAATGGAAGAGCGATTCACAAGCGACACGATCATCGACCAACTGCAGGAGGCGGCGGCGCACTTTGGCCGTATCACTTTGGAGATGCAGGAAGAGATCATGAAGGCGCGCATGCTGCCCATCGATAACGTCTTCAATCGATTCCCGCGCATGATTCGCGATCTGGCGCAGAAGCTCGGCAAAGACGTAGACCTCGTGGTCACCGGACGCGAAACCGAGCTCGACCGCTCCGTCATCGAGGTCATAGGCGACCCTCTCATCCACCTCCTGCGCAACTGCGTGGACCACGGCATCGAGAAACCGGAGGAGCGGCGCGCCGCCGGCAAGCGGAATGAGGGCACGGTCTGGCTGCGCGCCCGCCACCAGGAGAACCACATCGTAATCGAGATAGAGGACGACGGCAAAGGATTGGACCCCGAAAAGCTGCGAAAAAAAGCTGTGGAGAGCGGATCGATGACCGCCGAGGCCGCCGCCCGCCTTACCGATCGAGAAGCGGTCAACCTCATCTTCGGCTCCGGTTTCTCGACCGCGGAAGTTGTAACGGACGTGTCGGGCCGAGGCGTGGGGATGGACATCGTCAAGAGTAACCTCACCCGGTTTGGCGCGCTTCTGGACGTCGATTCGAAGGTCGGGCGCGGTACGCGAATCACCATCAAGCTGCCGCTGACGCTGGCTATTATCCGTGGGCTGCTGGTCAAAGTAGCGTCCGCGGTTTACGCGGTCCCGCTTGCATCGGTTCTGGAAACGCTGCGGATTCCCGCGTCGCAAATCCATGTGGTGAACCACCGCGAGGTAATCATTCAGCGGGGAATCACCCTTCCGCTCATACGGCTCCAGGAGCTTTTCTTTGGGACCTATGAGACAGCGGCAGTGGTGCAGATTCCCGAATCGCGGCTGCCATGGAAAAATAATAAGCCCGCATTAAAGACAGTTCAGGACGTGGAAGAATCTCAACATAGCCAAACGCACTATATAGTCGTGGTGGGCGTGGGAGAGCGCCAGGTGGGCCTCATTGTAGAGTCCCTGCTTGGCGAGCAAGAGGTCGTCATAAAATCGCTCGGTAAATTTGTGGGCGACGTCCGGGGAATCTCCGGGGCCACCATTCTGGGTGACGGCAGTATTGCGCTCATTGTGGACGTAAATGGTCTGCTCGCGATCGCTACTGAAGAGAAGGTAGGAGCTTATGCCGCCTGAAGTAAAAACCATTCGTATTGACCGCATTGTCTTCCAGCAGACCCTTGAAAAGAAGCTGGCGGACCTGCCGCCGCTGCCTGCGGTCGTGACTCGCATAATGCAGACGATTAACAACCCGACAACGGGCGCGGAAGAGCTGAGCAGAATGATTTCGCTGGATCAGGGGCTCGCGTCCAAGATCCTGCGGATAGTCAACTCGGCCTACTACGGCTTCCCGAAGAGAATCAGCACTATTACTCATGCAGTGGTCATACTCGGCTTCAACACCGTGCGAAACCTCGTGCTGGGAGTCTCCGCGTTCGGTATGCTGCCTCAGAAGGGAACGGCTTCCGGCCTCAATCGCACGCAGTTCTGGGAGCACTCCGTGGCTGTGGCGATTATGTCCAGCATTATCACGAAAAAGCGTAATCCGCAGACTCGAAGCGTGATGGAAGAAGCGTTCATTGTCGGCCTGCTGCACGACCTCGGCAAACTCTTCCTGGACTGCTACTTCCCGGTGCAGTTTGCAGTCTGCGTAGCATTTGCGGGGCGGGAGCAGATATCACAGGTCGAGGCGGAGCGACGTGTATTGGACATCGATCATACGATTGTGGGGCGCAAGATCGCGGAGCACTGGAACTTCCCTCCTCTGCTCACGAACGCCATAGGAGCGCACCATGCCCCCGATCCCAATACCGAGCATTTCGACATGGCAGCGGCAGTTATGGTCGCGGATTGGATGGTCTGGCAGGCAGGCGTCCCATCAACGGATGGCATTTGCGCTCCGGAGCTTCCCGCCGAGATCGAAGACTGGCTCATGTTCAACGAGCGGGACATTGCGGATGTACGCACAGAATGGGAAGGACAGTACCATGCCGCCAAGGACCTTCTAAAGCTGGTGAACAATACATAACCGCCGGTATTGTGGGTAATCTGCGCTTAGAACAATGGAAGCCGCCCCGGAATGAGAGATTCCGTGGCGGCTTCCATTTCACGTAAGGTCGTGTAAGGCTAACTCGTCCTAAGGTAATTCCGTCCCCCCAACCCCCCAATCCTGTGGTAGTTCCGGCAGCCGCGCGGTTCTTGCGCTCGTTGACACTTTTTCTGCGGCTGTGCTATACTCGCGATGTTAATGTTGTTAATATTGCTGTTATGTTGACAGATTTACCACCCGCGCGACCGGACAGTTAATCCGGTGAAAGGTGGACATCCCGCATGGACATCCGGCCAATAGGTTCCGGCATTCCGCACACCAGCGCCCTTGACGCGCTGCGCCGCGTGCAGGGCAGCGCGGCGGCGGGCGATTCGGAAGACAGTCAGACGGCCGGTTATCTGTCCGGGGACGCGCAGGGACAGGCATCACCCGACACCGCGGACTCGGAATTGGAAGAGGAAGCGGAAGAGGATGTCGTCGACATCAGCGCTGAGAGTCTCGCCGGTCACGTCAAAGCGAAAAGAGCGCCGCAGAGCGAGGCGACGCTATTATTAGCGCTTGACGTTCACAAGTTTCTCGATGCCGATTCTGCCGGGCCGGACAGGCGTATAGACATCCAGGCGTGACATGCCCAGATAGCTAGGCAGCTATCCTGCCGGATGGCTAAATTGAGAGTCCGTAGTTAGCTCGGTGATGCAGTGAGTTCAAGCACAGAGATATCGTGCCTTCGCCCCATAATCCTATTCGGCTTCGCTCCTCCGTCTTCGGCTGTCCGCCCGTCCTCCCGCCGCGAGGCTTTGGCTCGTAAGGTCACCACATGGATGCCTGGTCCAGTATAATAATGGTCGTGAACATCCTGCTCCTTATCGCGGGATGGCTGCTTTTCCAACAGGCAAAGTCGGATCTGACGGCGCGGGCCGCGCAGATCCCGGTCCTGAGCGAGGTCAAGGCGCTTCAAAGGTCTATCGCGGGGCTGCTGGAGCAGTTGAAGCTGGAGTCCGCTCAATCCTCCGCGCAGTTGGAAGCGAGATGCCGGGAAGCACGCGATCTCCTCGCCGCGCTGGATCGCCGCTTTGACGATGCGAAAGAGGGCAAGCAGGCCGGCAGGAGCGCTCGCCGCCGTGAATCCCCCGCTGCCGAGCGAGCCGCGCCCCGCCCGGCCGAAGCTGCCGCGGAATTGGCCGTGCCCGATAACAGCGCGCGATATCAAGCGGTGTATGCGATGGCGGACGAGGGTTTGGCGGCTTCGGCAATCGTGCAGCGTACCGGCTATTCCGAAGGCGAGATAGAGCTTATCCTCGGCCTGCGCACGACAGTCTCATAAAGCCGGGTTGGCATAGCGAACGGTGGAACACGAAATTTACACATTGCCAGATATATTTCCAGATAGAGGAGAATCCATTTTGAAACGTGTCGCAGCGAGCGGA
The DNA here is from genome assembly GCA_038229495.1 of Chthonomonadales bacterium. Lineage (GTDB taxonomy): Bacteria > Armatimonadota > Chthonomonadetes > Chthonomonadales > CAJBBX01 > JBBROJ01. The sequence goes on along the minus strand of JBBROJ010000113.1, from coordinate 8,522 downwards.
ACGGCCTGCATGATGGCGCTCACCGTGCTTGCCGGATGTGGGGGAAGCACAAAAAAGGTGGCCGTACGCATTAACAAAGACACCATTACCGAAGACGAGTTTTACAAGCGAGTACAGGATGTCAGCCTCGCGGACCTGGCACCCGCGGCGCAGGGCCGCGGCCCCGCGAAGGCCGGTGAGTACGCAATGGAGCACATAGTTATCGAGTCTCTGTTGCAGCAGCTCGGCGACCAGAAGGGTGTTAAGCCGACAGCGGCTGAGATTGACAGGTACGTCGCGGTCGCGAAGAAGTATCAGCAGAACTCCACGCTGAGCCTTCTGACGCCAAATCCGTTCCGCACCGAAGATGACTATAAGCGTGAAGCGAAGCTGGCCTTGATTCAGCGGGGCCTCGCTATTGCGCCGCTCAAAATGACCCAGGACGAGATTAAAAAGAAGTACGAGGAGTACAAGTCTCGGCTCACGCCGGAGGACCAGTACCACCTGCGGGTAATTCAGGTGAACTCCGCGGAGAAGGCTCAAAAGGCTCTCGACGCCCTGAAGAAGGGCGTGGCATTTGAGACCGTCGCCCTGACGCAGTCTGAAGAGCCGAACTCCAAGGCGAAGAGCGGAGACATCGGCATCGTGCCGCAGGGCGGCCTGCCGCCGCAGTTTTTGGCCGCTATCAAGGACCTGAAGCCCAACGAGTACACCAAGAGCGCAGTTCGGATGGGAGCACAGCCCGCAGCCGGCCAACCCGCTCCTTCATCTCAATTCTTAATTGTGCAGGTTGTCGAGAAGCTGCCGGGCATGCCTCCGTCCGTCGAGGAAGCGACTTACATCATCGAGCGGTACCTTCTGAACGAAAAGGACCCCAACTTCGCGCAGCGAATTCAGGGCGACCTAATGAACGTACGCAAGACGGCGGACATTCAGGTGAATCTCGAACAGTACAAGAAGCTCGCCGAGCAGATCAAGACCGCCGCCGCGCCGCCGTCGCCTGCCATGCCCGCGCCTAGCGCGCCTGTCGGACCAGGCGGACCAGGCAGATAACAGAGGATTTGCCCTGCGACAATCATAGGCGATGATCTCATGATTACCATAATAGGACTCGGGCCGGCAGGCGCCGGCGGACTTTCGGTGGCCGCGCGCGAAGCACTGCGCGCGGCCCCTCTTCTGTTTGTCCGAACGGCGCGCCATCCGGCGGTCGGCGATCTCGCGGCGGCAGGTATTTCATTCGAAAGCCTGGACGATCTGTATGAAACCGGGGACAGCTTCGATTCCGTTTACGATGCCATTGCGGATCGCGTGATCGCGGCCGCCCGGCTTGGAGACGTCGCGTTCGCCGTCCCCGGCCACCCGCTCATGGCCGAGGAATCGGTACGCAGGCTTCTCTCCCGCGCTCGCGAGTCCGGCGTGGCCACGCGTATAGTCGGCTCGGCAAGTTTCGTTGAAGCTACACTCGAGGCCCTCAAGCTTTCTCTCGGCGACGGGCTGGTTCTGCTCGACGCGCTGACTCTCGACTCCTACCGCCCCCATGTAGAGATTGGGCTTCTTCTTTATCAAATCTACGATCGGGACGTGGCCTCCTCCGCCAAGCTCGCCCTTATGCGGGACTACCCGGATGACTGGGAAGTGCGGGTGGTGCGACACGCCGGAGTGTCCGGTGAAGAGAGGGCGGAAACCGTTCCTTTGCACCGCCTGGACCGCGCGGCGGAGGACCACCTCACGTCGGTATACGTTCCTCCACTACCCCCCGAAAAACGAAAGAAGACCTTCGCGGACCTCGTATGGATAATGTCCCGCCTCCGTGGCGAAGGCGGCTGCCCGTGGGATCGGGAACAGGACCACTTCACTCTCAAGCGGTACATGATTGAGGAGTGCTACGAGGCTATCGAGGCTATCGACAGCGAGGAGATGGATGCTCTCTGCGAGGAGCTGGGCGACGTTCTGCTCCAGGTGGTCTTCCACGCGCAGCTGGAGGCCGAAACCGGAACATTCGACATCGACGACGTGACCCAGGTTATAGTAGACAAGCTGATTCGCAGGCATCCGCACGTTTTCGGGGACACGAATGTCGCGGATTCGGACGAAGTTCTCCGTAACTGGGAGCAGATAAAGAGGACGGAAAAGGGTGAGGGCTGGCGCGAATCCGTTTTGGACGGCGTACCGGCCGGCCTGCCCGCGCTGATGCGCGCCATGGAGATCAGCAAGCGCGCCGTCAAGGTTGGCTTCGAGTGGAAGCGCTTCGAGGACGTGGTCGCCAAGATGGAAGAGGAGACGCGCGAGCTGGAAACGGCTATCGCGGGCGGCGATAAAGAGGAGATCGCCTCGGAACTGGGTGACCTGCTGTTCACGCTAGTCAACATCGCTCGGTGGCAAAAAGTCGACCCCGAAGAATCGCTTCGCCAGATGCTGGGCCGATTCACGAGCCGGTTTCAATACATCGAACGCAGCGCCCGCGAGCAGAATCGCAAGCTGGAGGAGATGACCCTCGCCGAGATGGACGCGCTGTGGGACGAAGCAAAGCGGCGGTAGGATGATATGGGTCATCCCTTTGCGAATAGCGCGTGCGCAACCTGCTTCAAAACACGGTGCGGCAGCCTGTCGCAACGACGCACTTCTCGCGTAATGTCCAGCTCGGTAAATTTCTCCACTTGCTTTAATCTGGGAATGAACCTAGGATACAAACCGCACAGTTCGTAACAACCGTACAAAATTCGGCACGCGTAGTCACAAAACCTTCGGCCTGGAGTCCATGGAGGGCGACCATGCGGACTCTTACCTCTGCCGAATTGAAGCAGCATTTGGGCGAACACTTAGAGCGGGCGCAGCGGGAACCCGCTATGACCAGCAAGAATGGGCGCCTCTATGCGATTATCCTCGGCAAGGAAGAATATGAGCGTTTACAAGCTCTCGAAGATCAGTATTGGGGCCAACGCGCCCTCAATGCGCAGAGTTCCGAAAATTACGCCAGTCACGAGGAGGCGATGGCGATCCTTCAAGAGTAGATGGGAGGTGTCATCATGTGGACATTAGAGCCGCACCGAGACGCCTTGAAGTTCATGGAGGAACTGCAAACCGACTCCAAGAAGTGTCGGCACGTTGTCTGCAAGATTCTCGGCCTGGTTTCGGATCCGCGACCGGACGATAGTCGTGATCCGGAAGGACATCCGGGACGGTTGCGGACAGATGTAGGCGAGTTGCGGATCGTGTACTGCTACAACGACGACAACGTCTATTTCGACATTGTAGGCAAGCGCAACGACGAGGCGGTATACAAGAACCTGTAGGCCTGAGCCGGAGGGCTGAATTGATTCGGACAAGGTCCATATCCAGTCAATCCGACTAATCCTGTCCAACAATAGAGTGCTTTTCTTCGTGTCTTCGCATCTTCGCGGTAAGGTTCTGGAGACGTAATGCGACCATATGATCTGATTGCGATGAAGCGGGACGGAGGCGTCCACACCCCGGATGAGATTCGCTCGCTGGTGGGCGCGGTCACGGACGGCACCATGCCCGACTACCAGGTTGCCGCGTGGCTCATGGCGGCTTTCCTGCGCGGCCTGAACGAGGAGGAGACGCTGACCCTTACGCTGGCGATGCGCGATTCCGGCGACACAGTGGATTGGGGCGGCATCGAAGGTGTGAGGCTGGACAAGCACTCCAGCGGCGGCGTGGGCGACAAGACTACGCTCGTGGTCATCCCTCTGCTGGCCTCGTGCGGCGTTCCCATGCTCAAAATGTCGGGCCGGGGGCTGGGATTCTCGGGCGGCACTGTGGACAAGCTCGAATCGATTCCGGGATTCCGCACAAACCTCTCCATCAAGGAGGCGCGCAGCCAGGTGGAGCGAATCGGGGCCGCGCTCGTGGGCCAGTCGCCCGCGCTGGTTCCCGCCGACAAGAAGCTATACGCGCTTCGGGACGTCACCGCGACCATCGAATCGGTGCCTCTTATCGCGGCATCCATAATGAGCAAGAAGCTGGCGGGTGGCGCAAACGCGGTGTTGCTCGACGTGAAGGCGGGGCGCGGAGCGTTCATGAAGACGCTGGAGCAGGCGAGGCAGCTGGCGGAATCGCTCGTGCGAATCGGGAACGGGGCGGGCGTGAAGACGGTAGCGGCGCTCACTGCCATGGACGAACCCCTCGGTTATGCAGTCGGAAACGCCGTGGAGGTCGCCGAGGCGTGCGCGGCGCTGACCGGCCGCGGGAGGGTAGACGAGCGGTTCCTCGACCTCTGCCTCGTGCTGGCTTCGCGGGGACTTGTGCTGGCGGGGAAGGCAGAGAATGATCTGGCGGGGCGCGCGATTCTGGAGCGGAAGCTCGGCTCCGGCGAAGCCGCGCGGAAGTTCGAGGAGATAATCGAGGCCCAGGGCGGCAATCCGAAGGTCGTCACCTCGCCGGAAATCCTTCCGCGCCATACAATTGTCCTCCGCGTCAGGGCTGCGAAGGAAGGTTATATCGAAGCCATAGATGCCGAGGCGGTCGGCAAGCTCGCCGTGGAGCTGGGCGCGGGGCGAATGCGAAAAGAGGACGCCATCGACCCGGCGGTTGGAATCATCCTAAAAAAGAAGACCGGCGATGAAGTGAAGGCCGACGAAATCCTTGCGGACATCTACGTTCGCGACGAGAAAGAACCCGCCGCAGCCGTCGCTCATGACCGTCTTCGGGCCGCCTTCCGAATCGGCGGCCCGCCGCAGCCACGCCCCATCATCTACGGCTTCGTTACGGAGTAGCCGCCCGCGCTCTCAATGAGTGGTCCGCCGAATGCGGAACCATCGCCTGCGCCCATCAACTTTTTCTGCGTCCAGTTTATCCGCTTTCAGCGTCTGATGTCCTCGGCGAAGAGAGTTCTTGTCCATCCGCAGTGTGGTCTCTCGGCCAACGACGCTGCTGCTGTCTAAGCTGCCTACGGTGCCTACGGTGCCTACGGTGCTTACCGTGCCTAGTTGCAAATCCATGGCGGAAACCGTCGCGGGCGAGGGCGCTCGCACCACCCCCCTCGTCGGCGCGACAGCTATCAGCGACGGTCCGGGAGCTGCCGGCCTGGGTTTCGTGTTTTCCGCTTGCGGCGAGGAGCCCGCGGTCAGGACCACGGCAGCTATCATCTCGATGTGTGCCGCGCCGTGGGCCGGTTTGGGCAGGCTGATGCGACGAGCCTTGCCTCCGGCCGGCGGCTTGCTCACGGGCTGAACAATATCCTCAGTGGGTTCAACACGCTCGCCCCCGGCATGAACTACCGCTGTTGCGTCAATCCCCGACCCGTAATTTTGGGGCTGAAGCTGTGGGGCGGCAGGAATGGAGACCGGAGCGAGTTGGCGGGCAGCGATTCCCGGAGGCGCGGCAGTACTGGGCAGGATTGCGGAGCTATAACCGGTGCCGGCAGGGTATACCAGCGGCGCGGGGAGCGGAGAGGGCGGCTGGCCCCCGATGCCGCGCTCGAGAACTCGCCCGAGGAGGCGCTGCTGCTCGGCGATCCGCTGGTTGGCGGCGTAGAGCTGCCGCTCAAGCTCGGAAATACGCTGGGCGTGAGCGGATGCCTGCTCTCGCAAAATGCGAATGAGCTCGGTCACGGCATCGGAACGCGGGTCTAAGACGGTAGACATCTTTATCACCTCTTGCGCCTCTTGCGCCTATTGCACTATTTAATGTTGAAATACGAACGAAATGAGCCGTACCCCTGCGCGTTACACAGGGTGAGGGTGGCCGTGCCCGCATGCAAAGAATCCCAGGGGTCGGAGCCGACAAACTAATCGCGAAAAATGGTAATACGCGGACGGGGAAACCGGCCCTGTTGCCGATTATAACCTGATGGCGAAAAAAATGCGAGATTATTCCCTATTTTTGGAACAATTGGCACGAAATTTGCAATAATCAGCATTGAGGAGAGCGTGTTTATCGCACCCCTGTTAAGCGTCGTGCTGCTGTGGGAGACAACGAGCGGCGAACGTTCCGGAATCGCCCAGTCTTTCTCCGCCTATCGGCGCTTAATTTCTCTCTTAAGTACCCGTAATATCCGATCGCAAGTCGATCGAAGCGAGGAGGAGGTGAGAATATTCTCGCCTCCTCCTGGTTTTTGGGTCTGCTTCATCTGCTTCATCTATCGGACGACGAGCAATTCATGAATGTTCACGAATCGGCGAAACAGCTTGCGATAAACTACATCGACTACTCTGCGCGCACTGTCGCGGAGGTTCGGCGGCGGTTGGCGAGAGCGGGATACGAAGAGTGTGTCATTGAAGATGTCGTCGCAGACCTGCAGCGCGCCGAGATACTGGACGATACAAAATTCAGCGAGGACTGGGTGGAGAGCCGCGCGCGCGCCAAAAAGTTGGGCCGGATCCGGATTGCTGCGGAGCTTAGGCAAAAGGGCGTGTCGAAAGAGGATACCGACCGCGCAATCCTGGGTGTCGATCCGCTGAGCGAGGTGGCCGCCGCACTGGTGCTGTCGAGAAAAAAGCTGCCGCCTGGCGACATCGAGCAGTTGACCGGTCCCGCCGAGCGCGCGGCGGCGAAACGCAGGATCGCCGGGTTCCTCCAGCGGCGAGGCTACAATTGGGAAATAATCGAGCAGGTATTTGCAAAACTGTTCGCGAATGAGGAGTGAAGGAATATGGGTTCCTGCCAGTCATCGACGCCTACCCGAGCGTCGAGTCCCCCGCTCCACCTCTGACAATTGGGAATGGGTGGCGGAGCAAGTGAGTAAATTAGTCGATGAGTAGATTAGTCAATGAAGTCAATGGGTCAACGAGTGGCGAAGACCGTCCGATGACAAATTGACCAATTGACTTCATTGACGCACTGACCATTTAGCCCGCCTGCCCCTCCCGCTAACTGTCTGGAGGGAAGGGAATAGTGCAGCCAATATACGCAATTTATGCTGTGATAGGTGTTCTTGGCGTGATCGTCGGCGCAGCAATTGCCGCCTTCGCGCTTTTATCAAGCAATAGACGAGTTCAAGATAACAATCGGCGCATCGAAGAGGTCGCCAAGCAGAAGATCGCCGAAGCAGAAAAGATTCAAGAAGAGGCGCGCAAAAATGCCGAGGCCCAAAAGCGTGAAGCGCTCATCGAGGCCAAGGACGAGGCGTACAAACTGCGCGCTGAGATTGAACGGGAAAACCGCGAAAAACGCGCGGATGTTCAGAGGTTAGAGCGGCGACTGGCGCAGAAAGAGGAAGCGCTGGAGCGGCGACTGGAGTCCGTGGACAAAAAGGAGCGCAGTCTCCAACACCACGAATCCGAGCTGACCGAGCAGGAGCGGGTCATTGCCGCCCGGCAGGAGCAGCAGCGCGCGGAGCTTCAGCGCATATCCGGCATGTCGGTAGAAGAGGCCCGGGGTCTCTTCCTAAAGACGATAGAAGACGAATCCCGCCGAGACGCGGCCAAGCTGATCAAGGACATTGAGGACGAAGCGCGCCGGGACGGAGAGCGAAAAGCGCGCAATATCATTACTCAATCGATACAACGGTGCGCCGTGGATCAGACTTCTGAGACCACGGTTTCGGTTGTACCTCTGCCGAATGACGAGATGAAAGGCCGAATCATCGGCCGCGAAGGACGTAATATCCGCGCCTTCGAGACGATGACCGGCGTGGACCTGATCATCGACGACACCCCGGAAGCGGTGGTGTTGTCGAGCTTCGATCCCGTGCGCCGCGAGGTAGCGCGCATCGCCCTTACGAACCTGATCATTGATGGCCGGATCCATCCCGGCCGGATTGAGGAGATGATCGCTAAGGGGCAGGCGGAGGTGGACCATCGGATACTCGAAGCCGGCGAACAGGCCGTCATCGAGACCGGTCAGGCCGGAATCGCGCCCGACGTGGTCAAGCTTCTCGGTAAGATGAAGTACCGCACCAGCTACGGCCAGAACGTGCTCCAGCACTCCATTGAGGTGAGCCACCTCTGCGGGATGCTGGGGGCGGAGGTCGGCGCGGACGTCAACATCTGCAAGCGCGCGGGGCTGCTCCACGATCTCGGCAAGGCCGTGGACCATGAGGTCGAGGGGCCGCATGCGGTCATCGGCGCGGACATTCTGCGCCGCTACCGCGAATCGCCGGATGTGATTTTGGCCGTGGAAGGACATCACTACGACGTCGAGCCCAGCACTATCGAGGCGGTGCTCGTCATATGCGCCGACTCCATCTCGGCGGCCCGGCCCGGCGCGCGCCGCGAGACGCTGGAGACCTATGTCAAGCGGCTGAAGAAGCTGGAGGAGATCGCCGACAGCTTCCAAGGGGTCGAAAAGACCTTCGCTGTTCAGGCGGGGCGCGAAGTGCGCCTGATAGTGCGGCCCGAACAGATCGACGACCTCGCGGCCATTAAGCTGGCGAGAGAGACTGCGCGGCGGATCGAGGAAGAGATGGAGTATCCGGGCCAGATCAAGGTCACGGTGATTCGCGAGACTCGCGCCGTGGACTTCGCGAAGTAGGGGGTCGGGAGTGGGGAGTGGGGAGTCGGATGTCGTAAATCCGATTGCCAACGCCCGACACCCGATGCCCGTCACCCATCCTCCGCGCAACCATGGTAACCATGGTAACC
>JBBROJ010000112.1:0-16797 GCA_038229495.1 Chthonomonadales bacterium | reverse complement strand
CCGTTGAGAAGGGCCGGGTCGCTCCGCTCCGCGGCGGTCATGGAGCGGACCAGGGCTTCCTGGCGTTTCATCGCGGCTTCCGGCACTCGCATGTCCATGTCTTTGACAGCGGTTCCGAGGCCGGGAATCATCTTCATAATCTGGTCGATTGGGCCCAGGCGCTTCATCTGCTGCATCTGCTCAAGGTAGTCGTTCAGGTCGAAACGGCCCTCGCGGAGGCTCTTCTCCATCTCCTCCGCTTTTTGCTGATCGATATTCTCCTGGACCTTCTCGATGAGAGACAACACGTCGCCCATTCCGAGAATGCGCGAGGCCATCCTGTCCGGATGGAAGCTTTCGAGCGCGTCCAGCTTCTCGCCCGTGCCGACAAACTTGATCGGCACTCCGGTGACGCCACGGATTGAGAGCGCCGCGCCGCCGCGCGCGTCGCCATCCATTTTCGTCATCAATAAGCCGTCTACCGCAAGCTGCTCATGGAACCTCTGCGCGAAATTGACCGAGTCCTGCCCAGTCATCGCGTCCACAATCAGCAGAATCTCTGTCGGCTGAACGGCGGCCTTCATCTGCTCCAGCTCGCGCATCAACTCTTCGTCGATGTGAAGCCGGCCCGCTGTGTCCAGAATGATGACGTCGTTGCCGTTCTGGTCGGCGTGGCGCACGGCCTCCTGCGCGATTTTGGGCGGCGCTACCTGATCTCCCATCGAGAAGACCGGGACCTTGAGCTGCTCGCCCAGAACTTGAAGCTGCTTGATCGCCGCGGGCCGGTAAATGTCGCATGCAACCAGAAGCGGGTTGCGGCCCTGGCGGCGCACCCAGTGTGCCAGCTTGGCGGAGGTGGTCGTTTTGCCGGACCCTTGCAGGCCGCACAACATGATGATGGTCGGAGGCCGAGGTGCAAACTTCAAGCGCGAATCCGCGCCGCCAAGCAGCGCGATCAACTCATCGTTGACGATCTTGAAGACCGCCTGTACCGGGTTCAGCCCTTCCAGAACCTCCGCGCCGACCGCGCGCTCGCGTACCCGTCCGACGAAATCCTTCACCACCTTGAAGTTGACGTCTGCTTCGAGCAGGGCAAGTCTCACTTCGCGCAGGGCTTCGCCCACGTCCTGTTCGGACAGCTTGCCTTTGCCCCGCATCCGGGAGAAGACGCCCTGCAGTTTTTCGGTCAGGCTTTCAAACATAGGTGAACTTCAAGCAATGAGCAATACGTAGGGAGCAACCTCCGCGTTGCGCCGTATTTTTGTACCCCGTTGCGCCGGGGCCGGACGGTTAGTCTCTAATCCCTAATCCGCAATCCCTAGTCCCTTACTTTTCGCAGTAACGCCCGACTCACGCTCCTGAACAAACAGCGGAGAGTGATTCGGGCGTGCACTTCGCTTTCAATTGTCAATCTGCTCTAAACGGGCTGAAGCACCCCAAGTGCCTGACAGATAGTATAGCCCAACACGGGGGCTAAGTCAACCGAGACCGTCCAATGTATCTGTTAAGTCTTGGTGAGATCGATTACCAGGAAATGAATGTCCCGGCTGCAAAACGAAAGCCACCTGCGTGGCTTGTATTTAGCCCGCGCAGGCGGGGTTTGTATTACAGGCCGAAAATTCATTTCCGGGACAGTGGGCGTGAAGCGATTCTCACCAAGGCTGCACCCCGTCCAATGAATTGGGGGGTGCATTCTCGCAGAGTAGGTAGAAGTATGCTGCTGTGGCCCGTGCGACTAAAGTCGCTTGCAACAACGACACGACGTCTCCTCACGGAGATACCGTGTCGGCTCCCCGATAACAGCCGGAAACAACCGACAAATATCGATTGATCGACATCAGATGACACAACTCTCATTCAACTCAAAAGTGTATGAGATCAGATGATACTTGTCTGACAAGTATCATAGGATACAAGTCACTTTTGTGTAAAACTCACTCGTATCAGGGGATGAAGAAGTCGTTATTGCGGTCTTGCGGCCAGCAAATTCATTATGCCGATAAAGGCCTGGCGAAGCCTAATTCGCCTGCGGGTCACCACGCCCAGCGTAAGTGCGCACGCACCGAACAGCGTCAGCGCGCCAGGTTCCGGAACCTGCGCTATCGCGATGCCACCCGCTTCCCGCCAATGCGCGAGGGTTTGAGAGCCGAGATAATTGAAGCTTGAGTCGAGCAGCGCGAGATGAGGTGCCACGATCGCGCTGCCCGCCGGGTTGAGCTCATTGGAAGGCACGAACAGACCGCCATTTAGTCCGAAGGCGAGACCTCCGTCCGCGGTCCACAGGGGGTCCGGAACGAACGCTTTCTTAAGGAACGTCCCACTGCTGTTCAGCAGCTCGACCGAGTCCGTGGTCCCGTTCAGCAGGTTGGCGTCGTTGTCGTGGAACTGATAATTCAGCGCAATTACTCCATCGGCGCGAACCGAGAGGTCAGCGTTGTCCGTCATGGAACCGTAGTAAAAGTTCTGCGTCCGTGTCCCGGTGTCGAATCCTCCCAACTCCGCCACTCCCACCACGAACACGGCGCCGTTGTGCAAGAAAACGCCCTGCCATCCCCCGCCCTGCGTGATCGTGTAGTCCTGGAACGTGGCAAAGTCGCGCGCGTAGTCCCGAATTGTGCTGAGGTCCGCGACGATGAAGTGACCGTTTGGCAGCACGTCGAACCCTTCTACCTCTGGCACATAGAAGCCGGGCGTTGGATAGAAGTTTGCGAGTACGGCCGGGGCCGACCAATCAAATATTCCCGTCCGCGAGTTGCCGCCGGTGTCGATTAGTTCTCCAAAATTGTATAGATGCCCGTCAGGCCCGAATCTTAGGCCACCGCCCAGATTCAGGTTGTTGCCTGACTGCAGCCCGGGCTTGAAGGATCCCACATAGTTGAAGTTCGCATCGTATTCCAGAATATCTCCGTCTCGAAACACGCGGTCCGTGACATACAGGTGACCGCTTTGGAACTGAGCGCGCGCGCATGCGGCGACGTTTGTGAGAGCACATATTACAACGACCAGCATTGCGAAAATCCTCAAGCGTCGATGCATCCTATCGTCCTTTCATAACCCTGCCATAAAACTCCACACGTCCATTAACAGGCCGCGCGTGATGCAGCGACCACTACTCCTTTTGCTACTTCCCGTGGCTTCGCGGCTGCCCGTATTCATACCAGTGCATAATCCGTGCCAAATCTTTGACCGAGCAGTCTGACCCGGCTGTACTTTACCTCCGCCGCACTTTTGAAAGAATCTCCTGACTTGTGACGATCTTGTGACGGGAAGCTTCGCATACTTGCTGCGTGTGATAGCCACCTCAACAACCCGCTACGGACGAATACCACTTTGCAATGCCGCCGATTGATTGTCTCACGCCGCGGACTCATCGTTTCTGCCCCGATACACCTTCCACGACTTGGCGGCGGCCATCGCGGGCCGCTGGCTTCCGAGCGGAAGCCATAACAACCGGGCGTTCGCTCTCGTGGCGGCTCCTTGATATATTATGAATCGCGACACCTGTTTCTGAGGCGGACCGGAGGGCGATTGGCGCTTTCCCCACCCGGCTCTTTGTCTATCCTCCCGGAAAGCTGGATTCGCCCGCTGGACTCGGTGTGGGCAAGCCTCGATATAGGCTCAAAGGTGGCCGGAGCAGGTTGTATCTACTGAAAGAAGACACAAAGCCCCGATATTTGCTATCCTATTACTCGTGACTAGAGAGTGGAGCAGTACCGCAACTCCCGATGCCCCATCTCCCGTTTCGCAGGATGCCGCCCATTGAATCGCAAGAAGGCAATACTACGCGCCATTGGACGGGGGGTGCTCCGTATCCTGATACTGATCGTGCGACTGCTGCCGCTTCCGGTCGCGCTTGCGGTAGGGCGGACGCTTGGCGATACGATGAGACGGATGTCGAAAAAGCGCTATCGCGTGGCGCTGAAGAATCTTCGCATCGCTTTCGGCGATGAGCTTACAGAGGCAGAGCGCCACCGGATAGCACGTGAAAGTTTCAAGCATGCCGGAATGTTTGCCATCGAGGGAATAAAGTTCGCTTATATGCCGCAGGCGGAGGTGGAACGCCGGATTCAAGTTGTCGGCTACGAACAGTTCGAACCGATAATGGCGCGAAAAAAGGGATGTCTCGTCATTAGCGCTCACCTGGGCAACTTCGAAGTTCTGGCACGCTGGATGAATACCCGGGGCTATGAGGTGCTGGCGCTGGCGCGGGCCGCGCGCGATCAGGGCACGACAGATATAATGTTAAAGTTGCGTGAGCGGATGGGAATCAGGGTGATTACGCTCAACCAGTCTCTCAAGCCGATTCTGGTAGGGCTCAAGCGAAACGCCTGTGTCGCCATCATCTGCGACCAGAATGCGGCTGACGTATTTGTGCCCTTCTTCGGGCACCCGACCGGCACCGTCGACGGTCCCGCGCGGCTCGCGTTGAAAATGGGCGCTCCGATGCTCTTTCCCTACTGCATCCGGGACGGCCGCGGCGGCTATGTTGTCCGCTCAGGCGGACTCTATGACGCCGTTCCGACTGGAGACGAGAAGGCCGACGTCGAGCGCGTAATGACCGAAGTAAACCGTGTTCTCGAATCGTTGATTCGCCGGCATCCGGAGCAGTGGCTCTGGTTCCACGATCGTTGGCGTTCCTCGCCGGGCGTTGTAGATCCCGCGCTCACGTCAGCGCGCGCGGAGCAAGGCGAAGCGTCCGCGCAATCGCGTCACTGAATACATGTGTTATATATCAAATCATGTCTAACATGCCTATTTCTCCCGACATGCGCGGAATCAAGCGCATCCTAATCGTGAAGCTCAGCTCCATCGGCGACGTGGTTCATGCCCTGCCGGTCTCCGCCGCGCTGGGCGACGCATTTCCGCATATTGAGATTAGCTGGGTGGTGGAGCAGATGTCCGCACCTATGGTACAGGGCAACCCCTATCTTAAAGAGGTCATCGAGCTGTCGCCCGACTGGAGGCAGAACCGGCTGTCCGCTCAGTCGGTTCGCCGCTTCGGGGAGTTGCGACGCGACCTGCGGAGCAGGGAATTCGACATCGCGCTTGACTTGCAGGGCCTGAGCAAGAGCGCTCTCATCGCGTGGGCATCCGGCGCGCGATACCGGTTCGGCTATGATTGGCTGCGGGAATTAGCCCCGCTCCTGGAGACGCGCGTGCCTCGGAGGCCGGAGAGCGTGCATGTTGTCGAACAGTTCCTGGACGTGGCACGGTTCCTGGGAGCGCCGGTCGAAAGCGTTAAATTTCCGCTGCATATCCCCTCGAGCGAGACGGAAGCGGCGCATGCCATGCTTCGAGCGACTGGAGTGGACCCGAATCATCCCTTCATCGTCATCAACCCTTCGTCCGGGGGCGGCGGCAACAAGGGATGGGGAGCGGAGCGGTTTTCGACCCTGTTGGACACTTTGAGAGGCGACCCCGAGCTCCCCATAGTTCTCGTGGGAGGCAAGGGAGATTTGGAAGTAGCGGAGGAGATTCAGCGCCGGGCATCGCGCTCTCCCGCCAGCCTGGTGGGCCGGACAACCCTGAAGCAGCTTGCGGCTCTGCTGCGCGATTGCGCTCTCCACCTTTGCGGCGATACCGGATCGGCGCATATTGCGGCCGCCCTGGGAACGCGAGTGGTATCGATATTCGGAAGGAGCAATCCCGCGCGCCTGGCGCCTTACGGCCAGGAGGCTTTCGCGCTGGATCACCGCGACCAGTGCACGCTTTCGTGCCGCCGATTCCATGAATCCGCTCCGGTAAACAGCAAGCAGAAATGTCTTGCGCCTCCTCCTGCGTGCATCGCCGCGGTAACGGTTGAGGAGGTGACGGCAGCGTTTCGCCGTGGACTCCCCAAATCGCGTACATGCGGCGCGGTACGCCCGTGAAACTGGAATCGGCCCGGCGAATCCTGGTTGTCACGAAGTTTCGTTACCTGGGCGATACCATCGTCGCTACGCCATTCCTCCGGAGCCTGAAACAGGCCGCGCCCAACGCGGAGATAAGCCTGTTGACCGGTCCGGCCATGCCGGTGCTGCTCAAAGGCTGTCCCTATCTCGCCTCGCTCATTGCCTTTAGTCCGAAAGGGCGAGGCTGGCTGGCGAGGAATCTCAAGCTGATAAAGGATATTCGCGCGGGCGGGTTCGACGCGGCCTTTCTCGTAAATCGATCTCTTCATACCGCTGTCATTGCAAGCTGGGCCAAAATTCCAATTCGCATAGGCTACGATACAGAGCATCGCGGACGACTGCTTACACACCCCGTTAAGTATGACTGGGAGCGCCCTGACCGTGAATGCGCGTTCGATCTGCTGCGGGCTGTGGGAATCCCAGGCGGCAGTTCGCTGCCGGAGCTTTGGGTAGATCACGAGGAGCGAGCGGACGCGGCGCATCTTTTGAAAGAGCATGGATTCTCGGCAGGCCGGCTTCTTGTAGGAATGCAGCCGGGCGCGAACGATCCTGAAGAACGTGAATGGGGCGCGGCAAAATTCGCGAAGGTCGCGGATCGTCTTGTTCACGAAGCAGATGAAGCCGGCAAACGGGGGGCGGCGGTTGTCTTTATCGGAAGCGCGGAGGAGCGGACGGTTTCGGAACAGGTCGCGTCCTACATGTCTTCCAAGCCGATAATTCTAACCGGCGAAACCACCCTCCGTCAAGCGTTGGCAACCATCTCGCTCTGCCGGCTCTGGGTCAGCAATGATGGAGGATTACTGCACGCAGCCGTGGCTCTGAGCCCTGCGACAGTCGGGATATTCGGTCCAACCAAGGCGAAGCGCTGGGGATACAATGAACCGAATCACCGTACTGTCTCTCGTCCGGCTAAGTCAGCGCATGCAGGCCCGGCGGCGATTCGGCGTTGCCTGGACGCCATAACCCCGGATGAAGTTTTTGCCGCCGCGATGGGCGCGCTGTCCGGCGATTCGCTGGAAAGTCCTGGAAGCAGCGTATGAAGATTGTAGGAGTGATACCGGCGAGGCTGGCAGCGACGCGGCTGCCGAACAAGCCGCTGCTGCTCATTGCGGGCAGGCCGATGGTGCAGCACGTGTGGGAGAGCGCTATGCGGACGCAGCGTCTGAACGACGTGATTGTGGCAACGCCCGACCGGGAGATTCTGGAAGCGGTGGAAGATTTCGGAGGCCGCGCAATGCTGACGTCCGACGCGCACCGGTCGGGCACGGACCGCGTGGCGGAAATTGCGAGGAACATCCAGGCGGACATTTTCGTCAACATTCAGGGTGATGAGCCCTTGATAGAGCCGGAGACCATTGATTGCGCGGTGGAACCTCTGATGACGGATGAGACCGTTCGGATGACCTCGCTGATGTGCCGGTGCCCCGCGGACGAACTGGACAATCCGGCCTGCGTCAAGGTAGTATGCAACAAGCGGGGAGACGCACTCTACTTCTCCCGGTCTCGGATTCCCTTTGCCAGGCAGGCGGAATCGACGCATGAATCAGAAGCAGTAATGCAGCATATAGGTCTCTATGCCTATCGCCAAGATTTTCTATTGATGTTTGCCGGCATGGCTCCAACCCCGCTGGAATCGACCGAAGCGCTGGAGCAGCTCCGAATCCTGGAGAATGGCTACAGCATTCGGATGGTAGAGATCGAGCGCGCTCCACTATCTGTAGACACGCCGGACGATCTGGCGCGCGCGCAACGGTTATGCGAATTTTCGCCCTAATTCTAAAAAATCTTGGTCCGGCGGAGGACCTTGGCACGGTTCTTGCAGCTACATTTATCAGCAGGCTAACACTGCTAATTTTGAAGAATTGAATATTTTTAGTAAATTCTTGGGCGATGCGGCAGTTTTGGCACGGTATGTGCAGTTGTTGAATAACTGTACAGCAAGATTTTCAGCGTAGACCGTTAATCTAAACCGAAGCGAATATGCCCGTGTGGTTGGCAGAGGACTTCCAATCGGTTTAGCAGCAGATATTTTAGTTATTGTACAAGCCGTCTATACACTCGTGGATTAGGAGAAAGTAATGAATTTTAAGAAGGCGTTTCTGGTAGGAGTTGCCGCAGGACTGATGGCAGGCATCGGTTCGACAGCCCAGGCGGTAACGGTCATATTTCAGTCCGTGGCAGCTCCTGGTCCCGGTGGCCCGGGATCGATCAACTGGGCAGCAACCGGAGTAACGTCGGACCCAGATCCCACAGGCCGTTTCTTGAACGACTTGACCAACCCAGGAAATAATACGTTTCCCAACCAGTCGCAGATTGTTTATTTCCAAAACACGACATTTGACCTGGGTTTAGGCAACACCACGGAGACTTTTTCTTCGACCGGGGTGTATTTCGACTATCAAGTAAGCGTAAACGGGTCTGCCTTCAAGTATTTCCGCGTTGTAGGAAACACATCTGGAACCATGACATTCGATACAGTGTCGGGGGCTAACTCGCTTGCTAAGTGGACTCCCATATCATTCTACACAGGCGCCGATATTGCAACTCTTGCACCGATCGGAGCGGTTCTGACGGTCGATCCGGTTACGGGCGCGCCTTCCGACAAGATTTCGCTTAGTATTGGCGGCGCCCTCACGGACATCTTTATCTACACTCAAAACCCCTTGACGGCGCCGTTTGAGCCTGGTTTCGCGCCGCCGAGCAATGCAAGTATTAACGGCTTCATTCGCGCTGCGGTCGTACCTGAGCCCAGCGCTGTGGCTATGCTGCTTGCTAGCGGCGTCGCCGGCACCGCCTTTCTCATTCGTCGCCGCCGGGCGTAGAGATTGCGATAACCTGGTTAGACATCAACAATATCGCCCAAACTACGGTTAAGATCGGGCGATATTGTTGTATCAAATGTTATTGACGTGCATTGCGGGGCTGCAGGTGAGGCCCAATTGGTAGCTCTTCTGGAAATCACCCTGTTGACAAATTATAGATATACCGATACAATGTTAGCAGTAACCTGACAGTTATGCTGGGGCTTAGAATTAGTTTGTATTGAGTCACTTTCCTGATAGCGACGCGCAATAATCTCCTGCTAATAAGTAAGGTTTGGAAACGCCCGATCCCACAGAACTATAATCCACGCGCCACAACTTAGAGAATCCCCTGTAAGGTCAATACCCGACATCCATCTCAGCTAACTCCCATAGGGCGTGATGCTTTTGGAGAACGAGGATGGCGAAAACCGTGGAGCGCGGCGGCTTCGACTGATGTTTTCTAACTTATCAAAGTGAATTGCCTGGCGCAAATCGTCAAAATTTTATTGCGGTAGAATTGTGTCGTTTGAATGTATTCATTGATTTAATCCTGGCTTGCACCTCCGCCACGAAGCGTGATACGTATTGTTAGCGCTCGCAATATCGATCGAGCGACCTGGCAGACGTTTAGTACCCCACATCCCGCCTCCAACTAATATGTGTGTTCAAGTTGGCACACTTCAATCAATTTGTTCGTCTGCCTGCTCATTGCGAATGGTCTTCAGAAGTTCTAAAGACTGACACAGATTGCTGCATAGCTCGAGCGGGATTGAACAAACGCCGCCATCGCCAGCGGGTCACCGGTTCATCGCGAACCAAAGGTGTCAATGAGCGAACAGTGAAGTCGTACCATCGATCCAACAAGGAGAACCGTACCGTGATCAACAAGACCGTTTCACTCATTTCCTGCGTGCTATCGCTGCTCTTAGTTGTGGGAATTCAGGACACAAGTCGTGCCACCACATTGGGTTATGCCAACGTATTTGGGGGCCTCCGCGATGCAGCGGGTATCCCGACGAACATCTCGCTGACGGCGTTCCAGAATGCAACTGGATTTTCGGGAAAAATTTCCTGGACTGTGGCGCGGGGCCTGAACGTGTCGGCCCCTGCAACTTACGTTAATTTCGATTCGCCAACCCACGTGACTCTGCAAGGAAATCTAACTCTCTACACGCCCATTGGCTTCATTCCGGCCAGGTTCACCGCAAGCCTTACGAAGTCCGGAATCGGTCCCGGTCAGTCGCAGTGGGGAAATATCGCGTTTCAGATTGTAGCAGCGGACGGTACCGTGTTATACTCGACAGACTCTGACGGTGACGGCAGCCCAAATGAACTTCCAATGTATTGCAGTAACCTTAGCTGGATATATCGCCCGTAAGGGAACGCTGCCGGAGAACCTGCTGGAGCTTCTCTCTACAGCAAACTGCATACAAGTCTGACATGGGTGTCATTATATACGTAAACGAAGGTACGACCGTTGCTTGAGGCGATACGCCAAAGCAACGGTCATACTTTCGTTTGCGTTGCGGCGTTCAATTCCCTAATACTCGAACCATAATTCTCGAATCATAAAGAGAGCCATCCAGCATGGGAATGATGATGATGCGCGGCGCTCCGTCCGGGCCGCCGAGACGCGTGAGCCGGGAGACGTTCAGGCGTGTCATAAACACGTTTCGCCCTTATCGTGCGCAGGTGATCCTGACGGGCGTCATCGTCCTGCTCTCCGCCTTCGTTGGTTTACTGTCGCCATTCTTCTTGCGCATCATCGTTAATCGGGGCCTGATGGGCCACGATTTCAGCCTCGTTACAACCTATTCCCTCCTTACACTCCTTGCCACGTTGGCCAGCATCGCGGGCGCGCTGGGATTCGGCTACCTCAGCACGATCGTGGGCCAGCGAATCATGCGCGACCTGCGGAACCAGCTTTACGATCACCTTCAGGGAATGTCACTGCGGTTCTTTACCGGGACTCGGACAGGGGAGATACAGTCCCGGCTCGCCAACGACGTGGGCGGCATCCAGGGCGTGATTAGCGATACCGCGGCGATCGTGCTCTCGAATGTTACGACGGTGCTCTCCACGCTGGTCGCAATGATCTACATGGACTATCGGCTGACGCTCCTCTCCGTGGGCGTGCTGCCGGCGTTCGCGCTGCTTGGCGCGAAAGTAGGCAGTTCGGCCCGCGACATACGCGGCACGATTCAGTCGCAGCTTGCCACGTTGAATTCGACCATGCAGGAGACGCTTTCGGTATCCGGCGTGCTGCTCAGCAAGACCACTGGACGCCGGGCGATGGCGATGCGGCAGTTCGAGCAGGAGAACGAAGCGATGATGAAATCGCAGATTCGGATGACCATGATTATGCGAATCTTCTTCAATCTCATCGGGCTGACGTTCATGATCACCCCGACGCTGGTCTACTGGCTGGCCGGCTACCTGATTGTCGAGCGCGGTGATACCTCGCTGAATCTCGGCACTATCGTCGCGTTTACGTCGCTGCAAGCGCGGCTCTTCTTCCCGCTGACCAGCCTGCTGAACGTGCAGGTGGAGGTGACCAGCGCGCTGGCCCTCTTCGACCGCATCTTCGAGTATCTCGATCTGAAGCAGGACATTGTCGATTCGCTGGGAGCGGTCGCGGTGGCCCCGGCGAGCGTGGAAGGCCAGGTCGAATTCAGCTCTGTGTCGTTCCGTTACGAAGAGAATCAGGAGCGGCCCACGCTGGAGAACATCTCATTTCAAGCCGAACCGGGGAGCCTCGTGGCGCTGGTCGGCCACTCCGGCGCGGGAAAAACAACGCTCACGTATCTGATTCCCCGGCTGTACGACGTGGAGAGCGGCAGCGTGAAGATTGACGGGCGCGATATACGCGAAATTAAGCTGGAATCGCTGGCGGAGCTGGTCGGGGTGGTGACGCAGGAAACCTACCTCGTCCATGACACGGTGCGCGCCAACCTGTTATACGGAAAGCCCGACGCGACGGACGAGGAGATAGTCGAGGCGGCGCGGGCGGCGGCGATTCACGACCATATCGCTTCGCTGCCGGAAGGGTACAATACCATCGTGGGCGAGCGCGGATATAAGTTGTCCGGCGGCGAGAAGCAGCGCGTCGCCATCGCCCGCGCCGTCCTCAAGAATCCCCGTATCCTGATTCTCGACGAGGCCACATCGGCTCTGGACACGCAGTCGGAGCGGTTGATTCAGGCCGCGCTCACCACGCTCATGCGGGGCCGCACGACGTTCGCGATTGCCCACCGCCTGTCCACCATTCTCTCCGCCGACCTTATCCTGGTTTTGGAGGAGGGGCGAATCGTGGAACGCGGCACGCACGACGAGCTGCTATCGAAGGGCGGAGCCTACTCCCAACTCTACGACGCGCAGTTCCAGACGGCCTGAGCAGCGCCGGGCAGTGCATAAAGTGCAGGGACATCGCCTGCCGTTGTCGAAACGTTTCCCATCGCCAACGATACCAGACCACAAGTATTACCCGGCGATTTATCGCCGGGTGACTTCCAAGAACATACTCTATGCCAGATCGCAGCGAATCGAAACCCGGATACTTCTCCAGCGCAATCGACGTCCTAACAACCCTCTTTTTTGTCGTGTCCCTCGCCGCCGTGATTGGGATTGGCGGCTATGTGGCAGTCGAATTGCAGCGCTCGCACCTTATGCGCGACGAGAAAATACAGAAAGACACGACCGAGATGGACGCGCAGGGGCGGGTACTAAAGACTACGCGGGTAATAGAGAGTGCGCCCGCCAACAATGTAAAGGATATGCTCACCCTGCTGTCATCCGTCCTGCTCTTCGCCGGATTCGCGGCCACGATCTACCAGCTTCGCCAATCGCAAAAGCAGCAGCTCACAGTGGAGAACTGGAAGCGTACCGAGTTCGTCGCGAACGAGCTCCGCGTCTTCTCCCAGGACCAGTCGGTCGTCAATATCAAGCGCCTGTTGGAAGCCATGGATGCGGAATATGATGCGCTTATACTTCTGGACATGGCGCCTAAAGAGGGCGAGGAGCAGAAGCGCATAGAAGTTCGCATCGACAAGCAGTCTCTGGCAAACGGCTTCACCCCCGACCCCGGTCCGTTCATCGACGTGAACACCGGAGCCGTCTTGAAGGAAAAGACCAAGCTGACGACCATCGAGAACAAGATCGCCTACGAGCTGGACGGATTCTGTACCTATCTGATCGGCTTCCGCAAGCTTATACGCGACGAAATATTGACAATGAAGGACCTTGACCCTTATCTAAAATATTGGTTCGGCGTCATCGCAGAACCGCCGGATGAGGCCTCAACCGTGGAGGCCACGCGAGCGAAGGCGCGCAATATACGGAACGCGCTCCATACCTATTTTCGCAACTACTATCCCGAGGAGTGCAAGTTCATCGTTGGGATTCTGAACAGGAAAATCGAGGACACCCCGTTCGCTCCCGACGCGGCGTGCGAGCCCGTCGCCGGAACTGCTGAGCCGCCGAAGTGAAACTAAACAATGTAATCGTGAACGAATCGCTCTCGCTCCGGCGGCTGCATCGGCCAGACATCGACACGATGCGAGAGATCGTGGCGGGAGCATTCGAATCGAAATCGCTCGGGGACGAGGTTGCCGAGACACTGCGCCACTACTGCGACAGCGGCCGGGAGCTTCTGGATTTGGACGAGCAGACGACCGAGCCCCTGCCAAGCGAGTATTGGGCGCTGGTGAACCTGGAAGCCGGGGAGCCGCTCGGCGTATGCGGCCTCTACCGGTTCGCGTGGGCGTGGGAGAAGAGCTTTTGGCTCGGGTGGTTCGCCGTCGCGCCGCGCTTGCAAGGACAGGGGCTGGGAACTACCATGCTTCAAACGCTCTTTAAGGTAGCGAGGACTAAGGGCTGCGAGGTGTTCAAGGTGGAGACCGGACGAGGGAGCAGGGCGACAGATTTCTATAAGAAGGTGGGCTTCATGGAAGAGGGTGTGCTTTCGCGCCACTACTCGCAGACGCTTGACGCGACGGTGCTTTCCCGGGATCTCACAGATATCGAAAACCTATGATCGAGGACGGCGCAACTGTAACATACCGCGAGATTGAATCGGGGGCCGACCCCGCTTACGCGGATTGGAAGAGAATCTATCTCGCCTCCTTTCCCGAAGATGAACGAATGACGCTTGAGTTCTTCGACCGCATGCTGGCGGACAAGGCAAAGGGAACTGCGGCGGGCAAGCATATGCTCGCCCAGACTCACGGCGGCGGCGTTTCTGGTATCGCCTACTATGAGACCGATGCGGCCGTTCGCGCCTGCTTCCTCTGGTATGTAGCCATCGATCCCGCGAGGCGCGCCCACGGCCTCGGCACGGAGTTTTACGGAGAGATTCTGGAGCGAGCGGCCCGCGAATTGGCGCAGATGCTCATTTTCGAAGTAGAGATTCCGGAGGATGCGAACGGCGAGGCCGCGAGGCGTATCGCGTGGTACCGCAGGCTTGGCGCGCGGGTCCTCACCGGAATCCACTACGTACAATCGGTCGACTCCGGCGTGCCGCCCGTTCCCATGCACCTGATGGTCCACGGGCTCGCGCCGCTCTCCCCAACAGATGTCTTTGAGAAGGCGCGCCTAATGTTCGAAGAATCCCTTAGGCAGACGGGCCCGTTGGCGCTCTCGTAGGGATTGCATTGGTCACCCGTCCGACTTTTTCTCTGTACCCGCCTCCTGCCGCATGTCAATTGGTCGGTCATCGCCTGATTGAGCCTCCTCCGCGGATCGCTCGGCCCGCTCCAGCACGGAATCGGGCGTTCGGAACAGCGCTCCTACCGCGAACACCACCAGCGCGCCAATCATGGCGAACCAGGTAAACGATATCTTTGGAAGCCACGCGGGCTGGGCGAAGTCCGCTGCGTGCCCAAAGAGCGGCGCGGCATAGTTGAGCAGGTCCAGATGCAGGCCGCCGAGCAGCGTGGTCGCCAGCAGGCCGCAGGTGACCGCAATCATGTTGCCGGTGTCGGAACCGCGCCGCCTGGTCGTCATGCCGATCAGGAACACACCCAGCATCGGCCCCAAAATGTAGCTCGCGATGCCCAGCACCGCCGGGATGATGCGCGTGGAGGGGTTGGCGACTTTCGCATACGCAAACGCGACGGCCACCAGCACCATAAGTACGGCGAAAACGATGGTGAACCAGCGGGCCGCGTTGACGTAGTGTTCCTCGGAGAGCCCCCGGCGGTAGCGGATGTACCAGTCGTTGGTCGCGCTGGTCGCCAGGGCATTGAGCGCTGCGGAAAACGATCCCATGGCCGTGGCGAATACCCCCGCGAGCACCAGGCCGCGAATCCCGACCGGCATCACGTTCAGAATGTAACTGCCGAACACGTCGGAGTTGGCCGACGGCTTGAACGTGGGGTCCTGCTGATAGTAGACGTAGAGGAGGATGCCGATAAAGGTGAACGCCGCCGCGATGGGGAGGTCCATGAAGGCGGCGGTGAGGAGGCTGCGGCGCGCCTTCTGGTGCGTCTCCGCCGTGAGCATGCGCTGGACCATATCCTGGTCGGTCCCAAACGCGCCCAGGTTGATGAAGGTCGCGCCGATGAGCGCGGAAAACAGGGTGTACTCGCTGCCGAGAATCAGCTTCACGTACTCCCAGGGATTCATGCTCGCGAGGTGATGGGCGGTCTGCCATTCGGCCACGTAACGCGGCTCGAAGCCGGAGATGAAGTAGCCTTCGATGGAGGTCATCTGCGGGACCGCCTTCACGAGAGCGCCAAATCCTCCGATGTGGCTCAATAGCGTGGCGATAGCAATCAGCGCGCCCCCAAACATGAGGCCAGCCTGAATCACGTCCGTCCAGATGACCGCCTTGATGCCGCCCTTCGCCGTATATATGCAAGTGATGATGGTCAGCACGACGATGGCGACGAAGTAGGGCCCGACGCTGGTCACCGCCTGCTGGCTGAACCGAACGTTCGCCCCGGTGAACAGCCGCCAGGCGAGGACCATTACGAGCGAGGGCACGAAAAGCCGCGCGCCGGAGGCCAGGGTACGCATGAGCAGGAAGAGGGCGGAGACGTAGTTCTTGGATTTGGGGCCGAATCGGATTCCGAGGTAGTCGTAGACGGTGTAGACCTTGTACTTGTAGTACGGCTTGAGGAACAGGTTTCCGACGATGAGGCGGCCAATGATGACGCCAAGCACGAGCTGGACGTACGCGAGACTCCGCTTTTCGTAGCCTTCGCCCGGCGCGCCGAGGAAGGTGGCCGCGCTGGTCTCCGCCGCGATGATAGATGCCATGACGGCCCACCATGGCACATTCCGGCCGCCCAGGGCGAAGTCGTAAAGGCTCTTTTCGCGGCGGCCCATATAGAGCCCCAGCGTGGTGATGCCCACGAAGTAGAGGATGATAATCACGCCGTCGATGAGAAGGCCCATGAAGCTCTCCGGTTGGCAGGGGTATAGAGGCATTGTACCCTGTAGCCCCCTGGCCCCCAATCCTGGGGGAGTTCGGCCCCCCGGCCCCCAATCCTGGGCGAGTTCGGCCCCCTGGCCCCCAATCCTGGGGGAGAAGGGCGGGGATTCACCGCGAAGACGCGAAGAGGCTGCGTTTCTGGATTTGTGCAATCGCCGTCGCGTGGCGTACGAGGATATGAATTCCCTCGCTGGAGGGCCCTCGGCCAACCGCCCTCCAGGCGGAACATCGGTTGCTATGCCACGAATGTGTTCCGTCCGTGAGGACGGTCGGCGGCATAGCCGCCCTCCAGCGAGTTACTTCAGTGCCTCGCAGCCCGAAGACAGAGGGTCTATAGACTTTTATGTGGATTTGAAATCTTCCGATCATGTGCTCTCACAGGTCAAGCCCCCAAACCGTCATCCCGTAGAATCTGCCAAACCGTCATCCCGTAGGGATCCGCTCTTGACGTTCAGTCTTGCCGCATATTTGATGAGAATCACCTTTGGGCGAGGACCTTATCCCCACGCCCTTCGCTCCTGCACGCTCTCGGATACCCACCCCCCGGCCCCATATGCGCTAACTTAAGGGGGCCTGGTCTCCCCGATGCTAATATTGGCACTCTCAACTTGCTGTTTTTTCCGTTGCCGCGGCGGGTCGTACAGGCACCGTTGGTTCCTGACTGAAGGCGCCTGCATTCTTTCGACGCTTG
>JBBROJ010000111.1:0-16932 GCA_038229495.1 Chthonomonadales bacterium | reverse complement strand
TGTGACACTCTTTTATTCTCTCAATTCATATTCTAATCATAGTCTAGCCGGCTTGCCAAAGTCAAGCGCGATTGTGCAGCGATCAACACGCTAACACATTAGGTGACACGAAACAATTATCGAATCGCCTCTACCCCCGGTGAATCGCACTCGCCCTCAGTTTTGCTCCCCCTCCCGTTTCGGGAGGGGGCCGGAGGGTGGGTGCCGTAAGGTCATCACCAACTCTGAGAAGTTGAAGTGAAGCGATAATTCTTGACCGTTGTCTTAGGTGACGAAAGGAAGATGCTCATGGACCCGCAAGTGTACGCGCGACAGCGATTCTCCGAGACAAAGCAGAAGCTGTCCTGGAAGACATGTAAGGGCGAAAGCGCCGTCGAAATGCGCGCATGGCAGCGCAGGCTGCGGCATAGAATCCGCGACCTGATCGGAGGAGTCTCCGGGCCCCGGACTCCGCTCAACGCCTCCGTGCACGAGGTGCGCGAGTTCCCGCAATACCGGCGAGAGACCATCCGATTCGAAAGCCGCCCTGGGCTGGAGGTTTTCGGATATATGCTGCTGCCACTGAGTCGCATGAGTCGCAATGCAGTCGATCGTGGCCGGTTGCCCGCTGTCCTCTGCCTGCCCGGCCATGGGCGCGGCGTGGACAGCATTGTTGGAATGGCCGAAGACGGCAGTCAGCGAGCATGGGGAGCGTGGGGAGAGTACCAGGCGGACTTCGCGCTGCAATGCGTCTCGCACGGGTATGCGGCGTTCGCAATCGAGCAGATCAGTTTCGGGCGCAGGCGCGACGCCCATGCGAATCTGGCGGGCGGCGGCGCGTCCTCCTGCACGCGAGACAGCCCTGCGGCGCTTATGCTGGGGGAGACCATGACGGGATGGCGCGTCTGGGATGCCATGCGCGCGCTCGACTATCTGGAGACACGGCCCGAGGTCGATCCGAAGCGCCTTGCGACAATGGGCATCTCCGGCGGCGGGCTGACCTCACTTTGGACTGCGGGCCTGGATGAGCGGGTGAAAGCCGCTGTCGTGAGCGGATATCTAAACACGTTCCGTGACTCAATACTCGCCGTGGATCACTGCATAGACAACTATGTGCCGGGAATCCTCGGCGTGGTGGAGATGCCGGACATGACCGGCCTTGTCGCCCCTCGCGCTCTCTTCGCGGAATCGGGCGTCCGTGACCGCATCTTCCCGCTACCCGCGTTCCGCAAGGCGGTGGAGCAAGGCCGCAGGATATATGAGGCATTCGGGGTTTCCGGCCTTTTCGACAGCGAGGAGTTCGAGGGCGAGCACCAGTTCCACGGACATGGGGCCTTTGATTTCCTGGAGAAGCACATGTGACGGTCTCGCGTTGCAGTAATCATGCATGTAAAACACGGGGGGGAGCCTGCGGCCAAGCGTCCTCCGAACGTAGGATTCGGTTTCAGGACATTTGAAGCGAGGTCATGCCGCCCGTTAGGGCGTTTGGCGGCGTAGCCGCCCCCTTGCCACCGGTTTTACACCGGTGGCATAAGCGCCGCCCCCCTGCCACCGGTTTTATACCGGTGGCATAAGCGCCGCCCGTAACCGTCACCGCAAGATTACTTGTCTTTGTTGCCGCCGCTCCTCTAGAATCGCATACTCCCAACCGACCTTAAGGGAGTGAAGTAACTGTCATTCTTACTGGAAACAGGATTCGACGGGGCGTGGGATGTTTGCCGGCGCCATTGTCAGGGAGTGTCGTATGGCTCGTCGGAGCGCCGCTGCCCGCCTCTCAATAGATCGTCTTCTTCGTCACGCCGCGCCTCTGTACGCGTTGGCGGGCGCACTCTTGTCCACGGCTCTTTTTCTCCCAGCTTCGATCCGTTTCGCGCTAACCGCCCAATATATCCTCACTACCCTCTGCGCCGGCGCGCTATTCGTATCCTGCGTTCTCGCGGGAAGCGTAATTGCGCAGTACGTGGGCCAACGCCGCGAGATCGAGGAACAGCTGCACCATGTGGTGGCGGGCGCGCACTGCCTCTTATGGCACTGTGACGTGGAGGAAAAAGAGGGCGAGCTCGTCTGGGATATTCGCACGTCCGACGAGCGGTCCGCGCAGCACTTCCTTCCGATTCATGTTGGGCCGGGCGAAACCTATGCGTCCGCCTGGTACAAAGCCAGGCCCGCGGAGGATCGCCTAAGGACAGATAGCTTTGGCGCGGAAGCGCTCCGGCAGGGAAAGAGCGAGTACAGCCAGGAGTTCCGGACGGTTGCGGAGGACGGAACGGCTCGCTGGCTTTTGGAAACGGTACGCGTAGCTCCGACCGGCGTAAACAGGTGGCGCTGCATCGGTGTGTGTACGGACATCACAGACCGGCATCAGGCGGAGACGATCCTCAAAGAGTCCGGCGAGCGCTACAAGCTGTTGTTCCAAAGCAACCCCCAGCCGATGTGGGTGTACGGTGTAGAATCCCTGCGGTTCCTTGCGGTGAACGGGGCCGCGGTTCGCCACTACGGATACAGCGAGGACGAATTTCTTGCGATGACGATTCGCGACATTCGCCCCGCCGAGGACATCCCACTCCTGATGGAACGCATTCTGGTGGCGGACGAGAATGTGGCTGGCGGAATATCGAGGCACCGCTGCAAAGACGGAGTGATTTTCGACGCCGAGGTCACCTCGCAAGCGCTTCCGTTCGACGGGAGGAGCGCGCGGCTCGTGCTCGCAAGAGACCTGACCGCGCTCAGGCACGCGGAACACGAGACTATGCGGCGCAACATGGAGCTCTCCGCGCTCAACGATACGGGGCAGGCGCTCAACCGCCTGGCCGATCCATCGGAGATACTCGAGCTTATATATACGATGAGCGGCAGGGTGCTTGGCAATCGCGACTTCTATGTAGCCACCTTCGACGAGGAAGCGAACCTCATTCACTTCCCCTTCTATGCGACGGACGGGAAGCGCGTGGACGTGCCGAGCCGGCCGTTTGGAAACGGCGTTACGGAGTACGTCATTCAGTCGAAAGATCCCCTGTTATTGAGCCGGGACGTGCCTGACGGTCTTGCCGCCCGTGGAATTGAGGGCCCCGCCTGCCCGGCGAAGAGTCTCCTTGCTGTCCCCATGATCTCCTGCGACAAGGTTTTGGGAGTCATACGAATCCAAAACAACGACACGGAAGATGCGTTTACTGAATCGCACCTCGCGCTTCTGACGACGTTCGCTTCCCAGGCGGCCGTCGCGCTGGTGAACGCCCGCCTCTATGCCGCGGTTCAAGAAGAGCTCGACGAACAAAGTCGAACCGAAGAGGCCCTGCGCGAGAGCGAAGAGAGAAACCGCACGCTTCTGGCCAGCCTCCCACAGCGCGTCTTCTTCAAGGATCGTAACTCCGTATTCATGTCCGTGAACGCCCTGTTCGCGAGCGATTTCGGCAAGCGCCCGGAGGACCTCATCGGCAAGAGCGATTTCGATCTCTTCCCGGCAGAGTTCGCGGAAAAGTACATCGCAGATGACATGGAGGTCATGGAGGGGCGCGCGGTCCGAACGCTGGAGGAGGAGAACCTCGTCAACGGCGATCTGAGGATCGTCGAGGTCGTAAAGGCGCCGGTCATTAACGACAAAGGCGATATCATCGGCGTTCTGGGTCTATTCACGGACATCACCGCGCGCAATCGGACCGAGCAGGCGCTAAAATCTCAAGAGGCCTTTCTGAGACAGGTCGTGGACGCCAACCCAAACCTCATTTACGTCAAGGACAGCGAAGGCCGCTACCTGATGGTCAATCAGGCCACCGCGGACGCGTACTGCACAACGGTTACCGACCTCGTGGGCAAAACAGACGCCGATTTCCATAGTGACACCGGAGATTTCGAACGGTGCCTGAAAGACGAGCGCGAGGTGCTGGAGACCAGGCTCGATAAATGGGTGCCGGAAGAGGCCTTCATCGATCCGAGCGGCCACAAGCGCTGGTTCCAGACCTTGAAGAAACCGCTCAGCGACGCTGATGGGCAGGTCCGCCGCGTGCTGGGCGTTACAATCGACATTACCCGCCACAAAGAGGCGGAGGCCGAGATCGCGCGTGCCCGGGACGCGGCGCTGGCGGCGGCTCGAACGAAAAGCGAATTCCTGGCCAATATGAGTCATGAGATCCGCACGCCTATGAACGGGATTTTGGGAATGGCGGGCCTCCTGCTGGATACTTCTCTTAATACGGAGCAGCGCGACTTCGCGCGTACGATTCACAGCAGCGGGAACGCTCTCCTGACCCTCATCAACGATATCCTGGACTTTTCTAAGATAGAGGCCGGGAAGATGACAATCGAGAATGTCGATTTTAGCCTGCGAGAAGCTATAGAAGAGGTTGGCGAGATGTTGGCCCCCTCTGCGCACCGCAAGGGGCTGGAACTCGTCGTAAACATTCCACCGGACTTTCCGGATAGGCTGCGAGGCGATGCCGGCCGCATCCGGCAGGTCTTGACGAATCTCGTGGCCAACGCCGTCAAGTTTACCGAAGCGGGCGAGGTGCATATCGAGGCGGTTTCTCTCGGCGGGACTTCCCCGGAGGCTCCCAATGACGCTCCCGTTGACGACACGGGCGACGAGCTGGTACGAGTCCGCTTGAACGTATGCGATACCGGTATCGGCATCCCACCCGAGCGACAAGCCGCGATCTTCGAAAGCTTTACCCAGGCGGACGGAAGCACGACGCGCAAATATGGAGGGACCGGCCTGGGACTTGCCATCAGCACGCAGCTCGTCGAGCTGATGGGCGGCACGATTGGTGTGGAAAGCGAGACCGGAACCGGCAGCCGATTCTGGGTCGAGCTGGTATTGCCAAAGCAGCATGGCGCGCATGGCAAGCTGACTGAGACGCCCCACGGGAGCCTGCGGGACGTGCGGGTTCTTGCCGTTGACGACAACGCGACAAATCTTCGTATCCTGAAGGCCCAGCTGACGTCCTGGGGATGTCGTGTCGAAACCGCTGCCTCGGGAACGCAGGCGCTGACCAAATTGTGGCAGGGCGTGGACCAATCCGATCCTTACCGGATCGTCGTTTTGGACATGCAGATGCCCGAGATGGACGGCGCGCAGACGGCGGCCATTATCCGCGCCGACAAGCGGCTGCGGAATCTCCCGCTTGTATTGCTCTCCTCAACCGGGGAGCGGCTCACGGCGGAGGAGCGAAACGAGCTTGGCTTTGCCGCGGCTTTGATTAAGCCGGCACGGCAGTCACAGATATTAGACACCCTCCTCGGCCTGCTGCACATCTCCGGCGAGCCGGTCTCCCCGGAGACGCTGCCCACCGACGAACAGGATGCCCGTGTTGACCGCATTTTCGAGGGACTGCGGATTCTCCTGGCAGAGGACAATGAGATCAATCAACGGGTCGCGGTCCGGCTATTGGAAAAGTGGGGATGCGCCGTGCGCGTCGCCGGAACGGGAGTGGAAGCGCTGGCCGCTTTGCGGGAAGAGCCCGCCGACGCAGTACTGATGGACGTCCAGATGCCGGAGATGGATGGATTCGAAGCCACGCGCGCTGTTCGGGAGATGGAAAATGAGCGGGGCGTAACCGAGCAGACTCCGATAATCGCGATGACAGCACACGCAATGGAGGGCGACAGGCAGAGGTGCCTGGACGCGGGAATGAACGACTACCTTGCAAAGCCCGTCGATCCGGACGCTCTTATCAGTACGCTGATGCGCTGGACGAAGGTCGGCGAACGCTCGCCCGATTCCGCATCCAAACGCGCTTCCACGCGAGGGGGGGCTAAGAGCTCCGCGCCTCATGGCCCACGTGACGGGGGCGAGGGGCAGGCAATATTCATGTTCGAAAAACTTCGGCGCAACTGCGGCGAAGATGAGGATTTTGCGGCCGAAGTAACCTCCGTTTTTCTCAGGACGGCTCCTCAGTCTCTTGCGCGGATTGCCGAGGCCGCAAGCCAGGGCGATGCAATGCAAGTTGAATCTATCGCACACGCGCTGATGGGCACCGCCGGCACCATCGGGGCGGAGCGGTTCCGGGAAATATGCGAGGAAATGGAGCAGACAGGACGAAGCTGCATTCTGTCCGGGCTCCCCGACCAGCTCAAAGCCGCGGACCGAGCGTTCTCGAACCTTCAGAAGGTGCTGAACGACTGGCTAATCCCTCGCGCGGCATAGCGATTTAGGAACGGTCCATTGTGGCCCGCGCTCAGCGCGACTTCCAGGGACTGAACCCATGGGTGGGATAACGAAAAACGCATCGTAGGGAGCGGATAGATGAGGATTTTGGTCGCGGAAGATGAACCGGCGGCGGCGGCGGATCTGTGTCAAACGCTGGAGAAGTGGGGGCACAAAGTTGAAGTCGCAGCCGACGGCGCGGCGGCATGGCAGATCTATCAGGCTTCGCCGGCATCTCTCGTAATCTCTGACTGGATGATGCCAAACGTGGACGGCGTGGAGTTGTGCCGCCGCATTCGGTCCTTTCACGCTCCCCAGTACACATTCATTATGCTGCTGACCGCGAAAAAGAGTCGGGATGCCCGCCTCCAGGGGCTGCGCGCCGGGGCGGACGACTTTCTTGCAAAACCTCTCGATGTTGGGGAGTTGTTCGCTCGCCTGGAAGTTGCGCGCCGCATTGCCACCATGGAAGAACAGCTGCAGGCGCGAACAGTCGAAATGTCTGCCCTGCACGCCCATGTAGAGCGTCGTAATGCGGACCTTGCGGAGGCAATGACCTATCTTACGCACGCTAACCGCCGGTTCACAGAGCTGTTTGAAAGTCTCCCCGCCGCGTGCTATTCATGGGATGCCGAAGGACGTATTCACGAGTGGAATCGCGCGGCGGTAGACATGTTCGGGTATCAGGCCGAAGAGGTGGTAACTCGGCAACTCTGGGATGTATTCAGCGACACCGGACCCGGCGCGCAGGGCGGATGCGCGTCAACTGTGTCGACTATGTCCACTGAGTCGACCGTGTCTAATTGGCAGCAGAAGATTGCGCGAGTTTTCGCGGGCGAGTCGCTTATAGGCGTCGAGATGGAGAAGCGAAGCAAGGACGGACGCCGGCTGGACGTTCTCTGCAACGTCCTGCCCATGCGTACGCCCGACGGGATCATTAACGGAGCTATTACTGCGCAGATCGATATTACCGAGCGAAAACTGCTCGAAGGGAAACTGGCGGAGCAGCTTCGACGGTCCAAGAGGCTCAACGTGAAGCTCGGCAAGCAAAGGCAGGAGCTTGCGCAGGTCAACGCGCGCCTCAAGGAGCTTGTTACTACCGACGGGCTGACGGGACTCAAGAATCATCGCCATTTCCGCGAAATCCTGGAATCCGGTTTTGCGTTCGCGACAAGACAGGCGCTGCCCTGCTCCGTTATAATGCTGGACGTGGATCACTTCAAGTTGTACAACGATACTTACGGCCATCCGGCCGGGGACGATGTGCTGCGTACGGTCTCGGCCATACTGAGCGATAACGTGCGGGTCAACGACGTGGTCGCCCGGTATGGAGGCGAGGAGTTCATCGCGCTCTGCCCGGCAACGGGCGAAGCCGCGGCGCTGCAGGTTGCGGAGCGGCTTCGGACTGCAATCGAGCGGCAGGCATGGCCGCTCCGGCCCATAACCGCGAGCTTCGGCGTCGCTGCGTTTGGACTATCCACCAGGAGCGCTTCCGAGCTCGTAGACCATGCCGACAGGGCGCTTTACAGGTCGAAGCGTGAAGGGCGCAACATGGTGACCAGCTTTAGCCAAACTGGGGACGAGATGTTTGAACGGACGATTCCGGCGCTGGCATAATAACTGCCCCCCAGAATTGGGGGCCGGGGGGCGGCCCGGGGGGACAACTCCCCCAGGATTGGGGGCCGGGGGGACAACACACCTACATGCTTTTCACAAGCGAAACCGTCAATCCGCAACGCATTCGGCCAGGATGCGGCGGTACTCCACCCGCGCGTGATCATAGGCAGTTCGCGCTTCCTCCGTTTCGCCGGTCTTCGCGTAGAACCGCTGCTTCTGCGACCAGCACTGCTCCACGCTCTTAATGCACCAGTCCGCGCTGCGGCGGCTGGCCCGAATTGGGTTGCCGCCGACCAGCACGAAGATGGGGTTCGTATGCGATGCGCCCAGAATCCGCAGCGCGACCCAACTGCTGCCGTCAATCTTCACGTCGAAAGCGATATCTTGAAGTCTCCCGTCCGCGGTTATCGTCTTGCGTGCGACCGGAGCGCCGTTGACAATAACCTCGATCGGAACCTCACGCGTGTCGCCGATTCGCGCCCTTTCCAATGACCAATAGCCGCCTTGCTTCTTTGACGGATCGGGCCTCTCATCCAGCATCGCGGCGATCCGCGCGCTGACGTGTACTGTGTCCGGCCGGTCCAGCCGAATCTCGCTGCTCTTCGTACCGACCTCCTGGCCGTTCACCTTGAAGTCCATTAGGTGGCTCTTCCCGTCGCTCACGTAGCAGCGTCCCAGCCGGATTCCCTCCACCCAGGTCTCGAAGTCCAGCTTGTCCGCCAGCTTGATGTAGGACCGCCCGATTCCCACGCGCTCGCCGGAAATGCAGGGGAAGTCCGTCTCGCCGCTGATTCGGGTCCGGTATCCGCAGTTGAGCGTGTGATACCACATGTTCAGCTCTGATACGTAGTTGGTATCGACCGTCGAGAGGAAGTCCACGGCGGGCTCCAGCTTGCCATTCAAGCCGGGAAGCTCATGCGTAACGTCCACGATGTACTCGTTCGCGCCGATGCCGTCGAACGGAGGAATTTCGTAGTTCGGCACCTCGCTCGATCGAGTCGAGATGCCGTTGCCCGAATGGGCCGGTCCGCACACAGCTCCCTGCTTTTTGGCCCACCTGAGCGTGCTCAAGCCGAGCTTTGGCCAGTGGTTCTTCGAATCGCCGCCCGGATAGTTGCCCTCCTTGAGCCGAAGCAGGCAGAGGTGGCCCGATTCATGGGACCCAAATCCCGAAACCTCGATATCGTATTTGAGCAGGTAGGGGTATTGCGACACCTTGTCCACGCCCGGCGAGAAGAACTGCTTCTGATAGTCGAAACAGGGTCCCCACGTGAGGTTGCAGCCTACCTTCAGGTCCTCGCCGAGCGTATGGCGAATCATGTCCGAGGCGAGCACGCCCGCCGTTGGATTCGTGTAATGAGCGCATCCGGCCGCGTGGATATGGTGATCGCCGGACCACCAGCCATATTTGGAAGGGTCGATCCAGCGCTCCAGTTGGACGGCTAGCGAGGCAGGCTTCGCGCCGACCGTCAGTGTCCTGGATTTGACCAGGTACTCGGGCCCGCGCCCATAGCTGACGGCATAGGTCCCCGCCGGCAGGCGCACCTTCTCGCCGCTCAGGCGATAGACCTGGGGTTGAAAGAAGAAGTCCGGCGCGAGGCGGCGGACCTGGGACGGATAGGTCCGGTTCGAGGCGTCGCGGAATGTAAACATCGCCATAGCCGGCTTGCCTGATTCATCCCGCACTCGGAGCGTCACCTCTTGCGTAGGCGCGGCGTGAAACAGCACGTCGGTCTCGCTGCGAAAACCGGCGTCCTGCGTGCCCTGGCCCACGTCCGCAATTATTTTAGCCTGGCGGCGTCCCGCGTCCCGGCTGTATACCTGCACGATTCGGTACTCGACCTCCAGCCCCGTGAGCTTTTGCGGGGCGGCGGGACGCGGTTCCAGGTCCGGCCCATAATTCACCCACGTGTCGTGCTGGTAGAGTTTTATGTCCATCCAGTGGTCGCGCACACCCTTTTCGCCCTCCCGAATCTGATTTGGGCTGTTCAGGTTAAGCGGCGCGGTCACTCCGGCCTGATTGTAGACCTTCACGAGGAACAGCCGCCAGTCATCCTGCACGAGGTCTGGCGTTGCGGGTCCCTGCGCCACCTTGACCCGTGATTCTGGATTAATGCTCACGGCGAGGAGGCAGTAGGGGTCGAGAATCGACTGAATCTCGCGGACAACCGCCGCGCCGTCCGGCAGCCGCGCCGCGCGATTCAGCGAATCTAATGCTTGGGCCGGCAGGGGCGCGCCGAGCTGCGCCAGGGTCTGAGCCAGCCGGAACGCCTGCGCCGCCATCGGCTGGGCCGGAGCGGTTTGCATGATGGGCAGAGGCGGCTGTAATGGCGGCCTGGGTCGCGCCTGGCCGGCGCAAGCAAGTGGACTAACGAGAGCAATGAGGCATGTGAGCATTCGAATGTTGCGCATTTTCGCGGCTCCCTGTTCGGTTTGAATTGTTGGATTGATGCGCAATCATAGCGCGATGGCCGAGGTCTGTCAATAGCGAGAATCGAACAGCCGGATCAGACCTTGTTCATGCTTATAACATGTCCGACGTCCGGCCAGATCGATTCGATGGCGGCAATACCCGCCGCCGAGAAACCGGCCGCGCCATCGGCCAATGAGAACTCCCCTTCCTCCGTCCACACGGTCCCGGCTTCAACGAGCGCCTCGACGACCCGACAAACGGACGGAGCTCGCTCGCCGAGGCCGGTCTGCCAATCCTCTATCTGCTGCATCCAATGGCGATAGTTGGCGGTCTCGGAACCGAAATGGTTGATCGCCTGTTCCGCGAGCCAGACGATGGCGTTGTCGGGCCGCCGGCGGCCAAGAAACTGCGTGTAGTGGCGCGCCTTGCCGGCGGCCCGTCCCGATTCATAGCTCGGAAAATGCCACGCAATCACGAAGGGAATCTCTTGCGTTTCGTCCGGCTCCAGGTCGAACTTCACCCAGGCCGCCGCTCCATGGGGCGCGGCGCGTACTACGCGGGGATAGAGTTCTCCCTCGGCCTCAAACTCCTGGACAATGCCGGCCTCTTCGCCCGGCACGGTCCACGGTTCGATGCCCTGCTGATAGATGCTGGCGTAGTGCAGGTCGGGGATGGCAATTCCCTGGCGGTTGGGGCTGCCCGCCGAGCCCAGCGATCCTGTCAGGCAGAGGTTGTCGTGCTGAAAATCGTAGACGGCATCCTGAACGAGGTCCGGCCAGCCGCTCGCCCACGTGAGCATCAAAGCCGTCTCCATCGACTCGGCGGTCGGGTTGTGGGCGCGGAACACAACGAGATGCAGCGGAAGACTTCGCTCAAGTGTCGGCGTTGGGAGCAGCGGGGAGAAGCGAACCGATTCCAGTGTCACAGGCAGATCGGGCGCGGACAGATCGGTCCAGGTGAATGGAAACAAGCGGGCGCTTGGGAACGGGCGCTCCGGCGACGCGCGAAGCGTCCTTGCCATCACTCGATCCTTCCGGCGTGCCCAAAAGTGGAATCGGTCGAACGGAACGTCGCTGGAATCCTCCGGGCCGGCAGGCTCGATCCGCCAGCCAGTGAACTCTCCACAATCCGTAAAACGGAATGTACCCGTACCGAGTCCGCCGGCGATTACAGGTCGCGATTCGTCTTGGATTGCGAATGAAGGTACATCGAAGAGGCGGTTCGTATGAATCATTACGTATTATCGGGCCGTTCACGATAGCGGGCAAGGTCGTCGGCGCTGACCTGCTCTGGAGGTACGAGGCGATAGTGGGCTTCACGCAAAACCACAAGTTCTGTTTCCGCCTCCTCAAATTCAAATAGCGCTATGACTTCGTCTCGCATGAATTGTGCGGCAATAGGCCGTGGAACGAGCTCAGGAAACTTGTGGAGGCAAACGGCAACATCCTGTTCGATTTGGACGATGTTGAGAGTGTCTCTTTTTTTTTTCGCCTGCACTGGAAAGACGAAGTGGACACCTCTTCTGTCCACGCCCACGTATATCTCATCTGTCTCGACCTGTCCCATCGACGGTACTGTGGTTCGTAGATGGTTTTGCAGAGAATAGCACGCAACGCCTGTGAAGATGTCTATAAGCCGGTTGTATCGAAGCCGAGCAAGCAGCGCCTGTTCGTCGCCAAGAGCATACTTCGCAACGACTCCAGGCGTCGAATCGGGAACTTTGGTCTCGGTCAGATGTGGATTTGCAGCGAGAGGCCGATCCGTCACGCACACGAACGCATATTGGGCTCGACCAACAGCTCGAATTATCCAGGCTTCGCCATCCGGGGCGCGCGAAGAGATCGATTCGGGGAGCGCTGCTCTATACCGAAAGCTGTATAGAATATCGCCAATGTATTTAGGGAGAATAATGCCAAGTTCGTGCGCCACTGTTTCAATCGCAGTACGCTCGAATCTAATCTCCCGCGCGCCGGGTTCATAGTAAAGCTCGAAGATTCGCTCGATGATTCTTTCATATCGATTGGGCTTCCGGTTTGTCATGCTCTATCTTCCGCCTATTCTCCCGGCCATCTGAGAACCAGCACTTCTTCCCGAAGCTGTTCCCTAGTGGCTGTCGCCAGCCGCGTTCTAAAGAGATCGAGTCCGATCACTTCATATCCAAGACCTGCGGCCAGGTCGGAAAGCAGGTGTCCGGTTCGTATCATAATTCGTAGATATGAAGCCTGGTCACCAACCACGTAGGCGAGATGTGCATTGGGCTTTAACACCGTCCGCAATTCTGACAAATGTCGAACCATGCCACCGAAGTAGAGTTTAGTAACGCGTCCGTAGAGACGTTCGAAGCCGGAGGTCTTGCCGAGAGTTATCCTGCGCGTTTCGATCTCCTCGGCTATTCTTTGAATCTCGGAATTGCCGGCGATAAGCTTGTCGTCATCGTCGTCCTTGTATACTCCGCGTGTATTCGATCGAACAAGAGTTTTCTTTTGCTCACGCAGTTCAGCCTTGTTCTTGGTTAATCCCAATAGAACGGACTCCAGGCGCGTCGTGCGCGTATAGTCCTTTTCGTTCGGATAGGGCGGGGACGTAATAACTACATCTACGGATCCAGGTGTGAGAGCGCGCGAAGGCGCGCGAGAATCTCCTCGATGAACGGTGGCTGGGCACGAGTGAAGGGCTTGGAGGGAACAGAGATCGTCGGCCATCGCCCGTACATAGCCGAGCCATATTCCTACTACGTCCGCATCGGACTTCGCCGGACCAACGCCGACCTCAGGACCAAATTGGAGATTGCCGATGCGATTCACCAGCGCCCTCGCCAACGCCAGTTTCACATGACCGTCCAGATCAAATTCCGAGTGTCTATCAATCGAATCCAGGAGGACCAGCGTTTTATGGAGTGGGATGGGGCTAATCGAACCTGACAGGAGCAGCTTACCCATTTCCGCTGGCAGCGATCTGAGGCCGTAGGTCTCTCTTCGCTCCAGGCAAAGGTGTGGATCGCTTACATATCCTTGCGTTTCTAATTGGCTGCACGCTTCATCGGCGATCCGGCTTGCATGGTCTAGAAGACGTTGTGGATCGACTTGCCAGTTCGTTTTCACGCGGCTGGCAAAAACGGCTACAGGATTTGCTTCCATTCCGACGGTGCGGATACCGAGTTTCTTGCATTCAACCAGGGTCGTGCCGGTGCCACAAAACGGGTCGAGAACGACGCTTGCTTCATTCACTTGGAAACGGTCAAGGTATTCGCGAACGAGGTGTGGTGGAAACGAGAGAACGAATCGATACCAATCGTGGGCGGAGCGATCTTGTGGCTGGAGGCGGTTAATGGCGGCGGCGGCGAAACCTGAACGCACTGGATTTTTCTCCACGAAGTAGGTTCCGTCATTATATCGCTATCGGCGTGCCGCCGTCAACGAAAGGTATTTGGCTGATATATGTATAAGCGTCGGCATCCGCCGTTCTAACGGCGCGCGATCTGCCCGGCGCTGCTGTGGGCGTCCTTGAGGAAGGAGACGAACTCGGCCACGTCGCGCGTAAAGCCCTTGTCGAACTTCTTCAGTATCTGGCCGTCCGGCGTAATGACGACGTAGAGCGGGAGCGTGACCGCGCCGGTGAGCTTCTGCTGAAACTCCTGATTCTCGTTGTCCTCCGGCGATTGGCGGTCGGTGTACAGCTCCACCGGGATGAAGTTGGCAAGCTCCGTCTTCACGTCGGCCCGGGGCAGGACATCGTGCTCCATCTGGCGGCAGTTCGTGCAGTTCGCGCCGGTGAAGTTTATGAAGATAGGTTTGTTTTCGACGCGCGCGATGGCCTTCGCCCAGCTAAGCTTATGCAGAAATCCTTCCGAAGAACCGGACGCGCTTTCCCTGCCGGGGTAGGGGTCCGGGGGAATGTAGGGATCGATATGCCCAAGAGGTACTCCGTTAATCCCGATGACGAAATAGAGACCGACCAGGGCGGTCGCCACGCCGAGCGCCCGCCGGGCCCACCCCGGTTTCTGGCCGTCGGCGTCGTGGGGCAGCCGCAGCCAGCCCAGGAGATAGAAGCCCGCTATCAGGAAGATGGCTGCCCAGATGCTGAGGAACGCGGACCGGGTGAGCCATCCTTTCGAGAGAGCGAGGTCCGCATTCGAGAGAAACTTCAGCGCGGCGGCAAGCTCCAGAAACCCCATGAACGCCTTCACGGAAACCATCCAGGAGCCGGACTTCGGCAGCTTCGCGAGGTAGCCGGGGAAGAGCGCCAGCAGGAAGAACGGCAGCGAGAATGCCGTGCTGAAGCCGAGCATCCCGACGATGGGGTAGAAGTAGCTCCCCTTCGCGGCGACGACAAGGAGCGTGCCAACGAACGCAACGGTGCAGGTGAACGAGGTCAGCGCGAAGGTGAGGCCCATAACGAACGGCCCGACGAAGCCGCCCTTCGATGAACCGGACGACGCCCTGTTGACCAGCGACGAAGGCAGGACAATCTCGAACACTCCGAACAGGTTGGCCGCCATTACGATGAAGAGAAGAGCGAGGACCACGTTGGTGATCGGGTGGTTGGCGAATTTTTGAATCGTGCTTGCGCCGAACAGAGCGGCGGTGAGAACGCCGACCCCGGTGAAAGTCCCGATGATTCCGAGGCAGTAGGCAACCGGGCCGCCGATTCCACTGTGGTTCTGGTCCTTCTTCTTGATGAAGTAGCTGACCGTGATGGGAATCATGGGGAAAACGCACGGAGTGAGGAGGGCCGAGAACCCCGCCAGCACCGAAAGCCAGAGGAAGGCGAGAAGCCCGTTCTTGCCCTGCGGCGGAGGATCGCCCGGGTTTGCGACGGGCGCGACAATTGCCGCCGATGTCTTAACACTAACACCCGACTGTTTCGGAACAGTGGTGACCGGTTTGAGGCGGTCCTTGCGCGCAACGCCGGGCGAGACGTTGAAGGTCACCGGTACGTTCGTCGTTACCGGGGGCATGCAGACGCTCCCGCTGCACGCCTGATACTTCACCTCGACCGTCGCTTTCTGCTCGCCGACGGCCTTCGGCGACACCGTGACGGGAAGGCCAAAGGCGGCCTCGTTCTCATACTCTTCGACCACGATGTTGAAGCCGGGGTCCTTCACCTTTTTGCCGGGGGGCTGCACCGCCTTGCCTGCCGCGGTCAGCCTCGCCCCCTCTTTCGCGAGCGTGATCGAGGTCGGGACCGGACCGTCCTTCACCGGGGTGAGCGAGTAGATGTGCCAGTCAGGATCGATCCTGGCGGAGACTACGATCTGCGCTCCCTCGCCGGCCCGCGCATCCGCCGGGATGAGATGCGCGGTCCAGTTCGCCCGGCCTCTGCCCAACTGTGCAAGCGCAGGCTGAAGTAGCGCTAGCGCAACCGCTATCAAGAGTAAGTGGGACAGTGCGCGATGAATCTTCATGTTTGCTATCGTCTTTCGGCGCGGCAGATGAGTGGGCCGGCAGATTGTTCGGGTGCGCCCCGCCGCTTCCTGCTAATCGGTTCGTCCATTGGCAGGTATGAGAGGACAGGATAGAGAAGAGATGTCCGCGCGTCACCTCTATTATATACCATTCCAACGATGCCAATTCAGCTTGGTGGATAATACGCGGTTATGTACTGGCCGCCCGCGCGTCGAAGTTCCGAAATGCAGCTAAAAGGAGCGCCTTCTTGCCCCGCGCCGCAATTATTCCCGCCCCTGGCCAGCCCATTGAAATCCGCGACCTGCCGGAACCGGAGCTTGATTCCGGTGCGGTCCTGCTCATTACGCTCGCCGCCGAGGTCTGTGGTACGGACGTGCACCTCTGGCATGGAAAGCTTGCAGGCGTTCCCTACCCGCTCATTCCCGGTCATGTGAGCGTGGGCGAGGTCATAGCGACCGGAGGAGAGGTGCGTGACATCGAGGGCCGCGTGATTCGCCCGGGGCAGGCGGTCACGTTCCTAGACGTTCACGAAACGTGCAACAACTGCTGGTACTGTCTCGTCGCGAAGGCTTCCACGCAATGCCCCCACCGCCGCGTGTATGGAATCACGTATGGCGCGGACGAAGGGCTGCTGGGCGGATGGAGCGAGCAAATCTATTTGAAACCGGGCGTCAAGATCGTGCCTCTGATGGGGAACGTGACGCCGGAACAGTGGATTGCGGGTGGCTGCGGCCTGCCGACCGCACTGCATGCAATCGATTTGGCGGAGATTAGGCTGGGCGATCGCGTGTTGATTCAGGGCGCGGGCCCTGTCGGCCTGAATGCCTGCGCATTGGCGGCGGCGAGCGGAGCGGGATGGGTGGGCGTTGTCGATTCGGCTCCGAATCGTCTCGATGCAGCGCGCAGCATGGGCGCGGACGAATGCTTTCAGCCCGGAGAAATAGGTCCCGTAAGGGATGCGACGCATGGGCGCGGCACGGACGTGGTCATCGAGGCGAGCGGAAATCCGCGGGCGGTGCCGCAGGGGTGCGAGATGGCGCGGGACGGCGGGCGATATATCGTCGTGGGTCAGTACACGGACAATGGCGACATTTCGATCAACCCTCACGCGCACATCAACAAAAAGCACATCGAGATTCGCGGCTGTTGGGGCTCGGACCTCTCCCACGTGTGGCGCTCAATGGAAGTGATGGCCCGATTCGGGGACCGGATTCCCTGGGCGAGCCTCGTGTCGCGCAGCTACCGCCTGGAAGAGGCTCAGCAGGCTCTGGAAGATGTCGAGGCCCGCCGCGTCGTGAAAGCGGTCATTCTTCCGAACGGG
Organism: Chthonomonadales bacterium; assembly: GCA_038229495.1. Taxonomy (GTDB): domain Bacteria; phylum Armatimonadota; class Chthonomonadetes; order Chthonomonadales; family CAJBBX01; genus JBBROJ01. The sequence goes on along the minus strand of JBBROJ010000111.1, from coordinate 58 downwards.
TAGGGCACGACCTCCGCCTCGTGCCAGAATTCTCGCGTCGTGCCGGTAGCTTCGCGTC
>JBBROJ010000110.1:0-17128 GCA_038229495.1 Chthonomonadales bacterium | reverse complement strand
GCGGCGGTGCTGCTCTGCTTCTCCGCCCGCGCGGCGCTGTGCCAGACGGCACCGCACGTCAACGCAGATCAGTTTAGTGCTCTCCCTGGCGTGGAATTCAACACCGTCGTCGGCAGCATGTATCAATACCCTATCTACGGCCCCTATTCCGTCACCATCAATTGGGGTGATGGCCAGACATCCGCAGGATCGCTCGCGCCGTATGGAAACGGTGCCTTCGACGTGGTCGGGGACCACACCTACGCCGCCCCGGGTTCTTACGTCACAACAATCACGGTGGTTGACGGACTCGGCGGCGTGGGTTGGGCAAGCGGAACCGCATTGGTACCGGACGGGACGCTGACGGCCACCGGGCTCAATCTTTCCGTCGCGGGCAAGAGTTTTTCCGGCGTAGTCGCGACCTTCGCAGATTCGGGCTCACCCGCACCTGCGAGCAGCTACTCGGCGACGATTCGATGGGGAGACGGCAAATCATCCACAGGTACCATCACCGCGATGGTAGGAGGGGGGTACAGCGTCTCTGGCGCTCATACCTACAAGCAGGCCGGCACTTACACCGTCACTATTGCCATCACGGACGTAGACGGCACCTCGGCCACGGCTTGGACAACTCTCAAGGTAACCACCGGCAGGAAGTAGCGCTGGCCTTCTCGAGGGATCGAGGCCGGACCAGCATGCGAGCAATCCGGCCCTGGACTCAAGCGATTTCGCAGCGCCGCCACGGCGGCGCTGTGCTCTGTGGAAAGGGAGAACCATGCTTCAGAAGTCATTCAGGTTCTTTGCGCCGGCGCTGCTGCTCTGCTTCTCCGCCGGCGCGGCTTTGTGCCAGAGCGGCCAATGGCAGCTTGTCGCGCCGATGTGGACGGGGCGCACCGCGCTGGGTGCGGCCACCGGCCCGGATGGCCGCATCTATGGCATGGGCGGCTACACTGGCTACGGGGTGCAGAGGTCGATGGAGGCATACCAACCTCAAACCAACACCTGGACCACCATGTCCTCCATGTCCACGCCCCGCGAATACTTCGGCTGTGTCACCGGCCCGGACGGGCGCATCTACGCCATCGGCGGCAGTTGGGTCGCGGCGGCGGAGGCCTACGATACCCGCGTCGACCGGTGGTCGCCCATCGAGTTGTGAAGCCCCGCGGTCAGGAGGCGTCCCTTGTCGCCCGGATCATCCACGGACATTCGGCCTCGCTCGGCAATATAGAACGCGTCCGGGAAGACGCTGCAAAATCGATTGAAAGCGACCACGTAAGGAGCCCGCGCAGCATCGTCCTTTGGCACGAATAGATCGGGATCCACCGAATCGGTTAGGGTCCGCTCCGGCTGCATCCGCTTGCCATTTCGCCGCGCCGGGACGACCCGAGTTGGAGGAGCGCCGCCAATTTGCAGGACACTGAGATTCAGAAGCCGCCGATGTGAGGCGTACTGCCGGTCCTTCCACAGGACGAAACATTGACCGCCTGGATCGAAGCCGCGGGGAACGCGCAGGTTGTCGAATCGCCACGCCAACCTCTTGCGCAGTTCCAGGACCCAATCACGCATCGCCACGCAGCCCGCGCGCGCCGCGTCCGGCCGCGCACTATCTTTATCTGCGGCGGGCAGCGCGTTCCATTGGGCCTGAAGCCGGGCGATAGGCCCAGCTTTCTCGGCGGAAGCGGCGAGCGTATTCCACACTAACTCCAGATAGCGCGGGCTGACCCGTGCTTCGGCGGCAATGGATTGTAAGGTGGCATTTGGAGCGCCCAGCGCGGCCCGATGCCGGTAGCGCCACGCGGCCTGGAAGTAGTCCGCGTAATCCGTCGGCTGCCGCTTGTAGTAATCGACGATTCGCAGGATGCAGTATTTATCGCGGTCCGTCTCGACCAGCACAGGATGGGAGGCAAACTCCAGGCCGCTAGAAGTCAGAACCAGGTGATCCGCGATTCCCTTCGCAGCCTGTGCATACTTCTTCATCAGCACGGGCGAGAAGGTGAGCGACTCGCCTGAGTTGTCAAAGCCTTCCTGGTTCGCCGGGTCCACGGGAAACTCGTGCGTGGGGCGCAGGTCCATGCCGGTAAGGTCGCGGATGGTGTAGTCGTACTCCGCGTTACTCAATCGGCGGGCCAGCACGGGTCCGGGGTCTCCGGCGTTGCGCTCCGCCTCGTATTGCCGTACCGCGCGGATCCACGCGATGACTGCCGCGCGTTCGCCGGCTGAGGGCTGCTTGCCGAATGCCGGAGGCGGCATCTGTTTCGCGGCCAGCTTATCCAGGACGAGGGACCAGTGTGAATAGTCTCGCGCTACGGACGCCACGCTCGCGTAGGCGGTGAGATCGAGTTGCGCCTGCGGCATAGCCTTGCCGTGACAGGAGGCGCAGTATGCCTGCATGAACGGCCGTACCGTTCCATAAAACTGCTTGTCAAGATCCGGCGTGGGCCGGCCCGACATGGCTGCTCCGGCCCACATAAGCACGACTATCGAGCCGAGAGCGGGCGCAGCGACTCTCCACGACTTACGATTGAAAATGAACTTGCGGGTGTTGATTCGCTTATCTCCTGACGATTCAGATGCCATAGAGGGCTTCCGGCCTGCCTGCGCTATGTCGGAGGTTAATCCGTCCGTTGGACAATTGGATTCAATTCAAAGTTACTACGGATTATACTGCATACTGGGACGCGGTGCAAAAGTTCTGTATGGCAGGTGGTTCAAGACGGTTCAGCAGACACTACAGCCTGATTTGAGCGCCTCCAATAGCCTATCGCGGTCAAGAGATTCAAACAGCCCGCTCCGACAAAGTGCAGTTTCCCGAACAGAATGTAGAGACCAACCATCAATACGCAGGATGCAACAAGCCTTCCAGAGAGATTGCGATAACCGAACTTCGGAGTGACCGAGAGCTTGTCGGTGAACATGCTGTTGAAGAGCCGAAGAAAGTGGTGAGGAGAGTGAAACGCCTCGTCCGCGATGCCGGCAAGGTGGACATGAGGAAACTCATCCCGTTTCACTGTTTCACTGGGGACTGCTTTATATCGAATCCAACTGAACAAGCTTGCCGGTACTATCGCCGATGGAATCGGGGTGCACGCCTGCCCGGTCAAGCAGCGTCATATAGAGATTCGCCACTGGCGTCTCTTTGCCATAGCCGATGTGCCGGCCCGGCTTAACGCTGCCGCCGCCGCGTCCGGCTATAAGGATGGGCAGGTTTTCGTGCGTATGGCGATTGCCGTCGCTGATGCCGCTGCCATAGACAACCAACGAGTTATCGAGGAGCGAGCCGTCGCCATCCTGCGTGGATCGTAATTTCCCAAGGAAGCCCCCAAACAGACCGATGTGGAATTGGTTGATCTGCGTCACCTTTTCGATGAAGTCGGGATTGTTCCGATGGTGAGTCAGCGGATGGTGGCTGTCCGCGATGTTGATCTCAGGATAGGTTCGCATGCTGCCCTCGCGACCGATCATCATCGTCGAAACGCGAGTCAGGTCCGTACGCAGGGCGGCCACTTGCAGATCGAACATGAGAGAGACATACTCGCCGAAAGTGACCGGAATTCCGGCAGGCTTTCCAATCCTGGGCGGGGCCGCATGATTGTCCCGGTGGTTGTCTCGCTCCGCGCTTTGGATGCGGGCCTCAATCTCCCTAACGGATGTTAGATACTCATCCATTTTGCGACGGTCGGCCTGGCCGAGGCTTCCGATGAGTTTTTGGGTATCCTCGCGGACCATGTCCAGGATACTCCTGCGATACCCTGCCCGCCGGGCGCGCGTCGCCGGGTCCAGCTTGAAGTCTTCCGTGCCAAACAGCCGCTCGAAAACCAGCCGGGGATTCACTTCCGGCGGCATCGGCGTGGTGGGGCTGCGCCAGGAGATGCTGTTGGTGTAGGCGCAGCTATAGCCGGAGTCGCAGTTACCGACTGTCCGCGAATCCTCGCAGCCCAGCTCAAGGGAAGCAAATCGTGTCTGCGAGGCGAACGCGCGCGCCGCGATCTGATCCGCCGAAACCCCGTTACGGATGTCCGCGCCGCTCGTCTTCTTGCAGTGAACGCCCGTGAGAAACGAGGCGCCTGCTCGCGCGTGATCGCCGGGGCCGTCGCCGAGTTCGTTCCCGTTATGGTCGGCCAGTCCGGAGACCACCAGCAACTCGTCCCGATACGCCTCTAGCGGCGTGAGAATCCGCGGAAGTTCAAACCCCTTTCCGATTCCCCGGGGCGTCCAATCCTTCATGATAATGCCGTTCGGCACATAAGCGAACACGAGACGGACGGGCGATTTGGGAGAGCGCCCGACGGCGGCTAGCGCGGGCGTCATTGCATCCAGCATCGGGAGGGCGACAGCCGCGCCGACGCCGCGGAGAAACGTCCGGCGCGACAGGTACGTGCGTGTGAGATAGTTCAATTTAGTCTGTCTCCTCTCCGCATTTGGAAGGGCCTGCTGGAGGCAATCTCCTGCACCAGGTTCGAGAATCGATATCCGTTTGCCGCGAGATTCCTGGTGATGCTTTTCACCGTCGAGCTGTCATACCGCTCAAGACCTCTGCCCATGGCGTAGGTCAGCAGTTTTGCCGTCAAACACTGCGCGAAAGCGACGCGATCCGCTTTCAAGATAACTGTGAGTCCGTCAGGACCGGTGAAGGACCTGCCGTCCGGCAGTGAGCCGGACGAATCTATCGCTATTTTACCATCGTTCGCTCGCCACGCGCCGATAGCGTCGAAATTCTCCAGGCCGAAACCCAGCGGGTCCATCCGTGCATGGCACGAGGCGCAGGTAGGGTTCTTCCGATGCTGCTCCAACTGCTGCCGCAGCGACGCCTCGGTTCCAACCGCGGTTACATCCAGATTCGGCACGCCGGGTGGCGGCGCGGGCGGCGGCGCGTTCAGAATGTTCTCCAGAATCCATTTACCACGCAGCACAGGCGAAGTCCTGTTCGGGTAGGAAGTTACCGTAAGAACGCTTGCCTGCGTCAATATGCCCGCGCGAGGGGTGCCCGATAGACTAACCTGCCGGAAGGCCGGTCCCTCCACGCCCGGGATGCCATAAAAGCGCGCAAGGCGTTCATTCAGGAAGGTGTACTTTCCGGTCAGGAATTCGAGGATCGGGCGATCTTCGCGGATGACGTTCTCGAAGAACATCTCCGTTTCGCGTCTCATGGATAGGCGAAGGTACTCATCAAAATCGGGAAAGCGCGATCGATCCCGCTGTGCCGACTCGAGAGCGCGGACTTGAAGCCACTGGCCGCCGAAATTCTCCGCCAGTGCGCTGGATCGGGAATCTTTGAGCATCCGCCGAATCTGCGCCGCAAGGACTCCGGGTTTCCGAAGTTCCTGCCGGTCGGCGCATTCACGAAGTGCGTCGTCGGGCATGCTGCTCCACAAGAAGTAGGACAGGCGCGAGGCCAACTCATGCTGGCCTATTAGATGGATCGCGGCATCTTTTCCTGCGGGCGGATCGCGCTCTATCCTGAACAGGAAATGCGGCGAGATGAGCATTCCCTGAAGAGCGAGGCAGATTCCTTCCTCAAACGAATCGCCCTGACTTTGCGCCGTGTGAACCAGGCTCGAGAACCTATCTATTTCCTGTTGGGCGAGCGGCCGCCGGAACGCCCGGGCGCCAAACTCTGTGACTATCTTTTGAGCGCATCCCGCGGCGTGGCCGCCATGCAAATGCCCGCAGGTAAAAACTTTTCGGAGGGTTTCGACGAATGGTCCGGTCGCCTGCGAGTACGGCCCGCCAACCTCCAATGCGCTGACGCGCACATCGTTAACCGGAGATTTCTCTTTCCGCCGGGCCTCGAACCGCTTCCTGAACTGCTCGATTCGCTCCTTTGGAAAGCCGGGCGGCAACTTGAATTCCGGTTCCGGAATCTGGCGCTGCGATGGATTCGGTCCCCCGTACGCGGCAGGCAGGCCATCGTACATACGTGCGATGACCGCGGCAATCCAATGGTCCCCCGCGCCAACACGCAGGCGGCAGTCGACCGTCCTGCTGGAAAAGTCCTGGCGGTCGGGATTGAACGCCGCCGACCCTGTCGGGTCGAAATCCGCCGCATGAACCCGTTTGCCATCTATCCAAAGGGCGAGATGCAGCGCGTCCGATCCTAGCGGCCGCACGCCGTCGAACTTGAATCGGAAGAGGTACTCGCCGTCCGCCGGAAATCGGTGCGAGGCATGGAGCGAATTGGGGAGGGTTAGCCCGGATGTGTCGTAACTGGCCGGAATCGTCATCGAGGGGACGAGTTTTCTGCCACTTACTTCAAGCCGAATGAGAGTGGGTTGAAGCGACTCGGGTCCAAATATCGCTGTTCGCGCGATCTTCTCCGCGGCAGCCGCGTATCGCTCCATCTGAGACGATGAGAGCGAGAGCACGTCGCCAATATTGTCGAATCCGTAGCCTGAGTCGTCCTGAGGGAAGTCGTCGGCCGGACGAGAGTTCACGCCCAGCAGGTCGCGGATCGTGTTGTTATACTCGGCGCGGTTCAGGCGGCGGGCGGTCACTCTGCCGGGGTTCGAAGAGATCAGCCTGTCCGTTCGCTCGAATTCACTTTCAATTCGCTGCGCAATGGCCTTTACATCTGTCGGGCTCGGTTTCGGCGAGCCGGGAGGCGGCATTTCTCCGGTTCGAATCTTACGCAGAATGCTTTCCCATGTGTCGCGAAACCGTGTCACGGAGTCCGGACGCTTTATGGACCGCAAGTCGAGGCCGCCCGCCTTTGCTTTGGTATTGTGGCAGGCGGCGCAATTACGGGCAAAGAAGGAGGAGATGGCTTGCTCGAAGACGGGAATGCCCTGCGAATGAATTTGTCGGCTGCCGGACGGACTCATGCTTGCCAGCGCCAGAAGAGGCGCGAGACTGGCCGGCAGCGCTAGAAATATGGGTCTACGCATTCTCGACAACCTATTGAAAATCGGTGCAGGACCACGTCTTTACCGTACGGCTTGTAGTAGGTCAGGTTGGACTTGTCGCCCAGGGGCAGCAGGATGCGCGAACCGAAATCGGCAATCAAGGTTCCCTGCGACCCCTCGAACATTACGCCGTGGTCGATCTTGTTCAAATCGATGTAGGGCTTGGGCGAGGCGGGCATCGCGCCGCCTTGAAACCAGCTTACCTTGACAGGGCCGCGCCAGTCGTTGGCGGGATGCTCGTTAGGCACGATAGCATCCGGCTAAAGCGAGGGCTATGTCTTTGGGCATGCATGAAGCCCTCGAGTCTCGAGTTCGTTGAGCATACCGTCAATCAACTTATAGGGAGCATCATGGTACGGCGAAAGCTTGTCTATTCCACACTTTATTTCGTTGAGAAGGGTATACACGTCAAGATAACTTACAAACGCAATTGTCATTGATGTCGCAACGTCAACTATCGCCTGTTTTTCACCAAGCAAGCTCACGCCGCCTTTCTTGGTAAAGTCTGGCAGCATATCCACCGAGAGATTCCTTTTTAGCTCCTCAACACTTGCGGGTTTCTCTTTGAACAGGTTGCTGAAGCTTCCAAAGCCAAAGAATATGAGGTTGCACTCCTTGCCAATCCCACTATGCTTTTGCTCGAAGTAAAACAGCATTGCATATTTCAGCACTTGCTCGAATGTTGCCTTGGCGCCGATCTTGAGTTCAACGCCAATGATAGACTTGCTGCCCACGAAAAGGATGTCAGGTTGAGTGGCATCGTTAAGTTGCATGCCTTCCAGATCATCTTCACTTTGATAGTGGTAGTTGTCTGCCACTAAGCCTGAAACAACGGACCTGAAAAACTCCAGATACATGCTCTCAGGCAATAGACGAAAGAAGAAGTTGAACTGATGGTTAAGAGTAGCCTCCATCTTCTTAAGATGAGCCATTACATCCTTTTGGCTCTTGTACGCGCTTTCTGGATAGCGCCTCTTGCCTAAGTGCTGAGGCTCCCAGTAGTAGAAGTTCATGATGTCGTAATATTCTGTATTCCAAGTGCTCGCCATATGTCCATCTCCGATCACTTGACGCCTCGCACTTCACGAAGGGTTGCCACCGTAGAAGTGCTCGTCAACAGCAACCTTCTGACCGTTGCGACTCGAATCATGGCTCGGGTGCGACTGACGCCTAACTATGAATCTCCCGAAGTCAGCGGTATAACCTGTATAATGCACGGCTGAACGTTGTACTTGACAGGCGGCCTGCCATTACCATTGCGATCATAACCAGACGAGCGAAACATGTCATACACCACGCCCGCAGAGCTCAACGCCGCCTGTCACAAAGTCCTGCGACTGCATCATCTGAGCTGCCGAACAAAGCGGTCCTACTTCGGTTACGCTTGGACGCTGCGTCAGCAGTACAAGCGGGGTCGTGTCGAGAACGACGTGTAGGCTCCCGGGCGTTGTCATTCGGAGAAAGGGAGTTAATTGCACTCCTCGTCCTGCTCAGAACCTTCATTAACTTGGGCCACGGTAGAAATTCTACTATGGCCCACGTTACAATTCTGCGCGTTGGACGACCATTGGTTACAACTCCTCGTCCTCCGGCTCCTGGAGGGACTCCGGCGCAGTCTCTTCCTCGCCGTTCAAGACGGTACGAATTGTAGTCATCACGGCCCTCATCTTGTCGGCCTTGAGGCTGCCCATCTTATAGGCAATGAGTCCTTCGTCAGCAGCAAAGAGGTAGGCTGGACGGACAAAACACTTCTTGTGGAATCCGGTCCCCGCACGCTCCTGCAGATCTGCGTTACTGACATCCATAATGTACGGATCGCTCGCGGACTGGGCGGAGATCACGCATAGCAAATAGTCGCTGCTGTTCCCAAAGTGCCATGACGCAAGGACTACGGCCGGATGACGTTTATACTCCTGCTTACCGGAAAAGGGGAAAGGCACGACCACAACATCCCCTCTTACAAATGCTGCCAAGCCTCATCCTCCTCCGGCGTATCCCAGATTTTCTGGAGGGTGCGCTCGCTGGCGATGGCGGTCTTCCTCGCAAGACCATCTATCTCGCGAGGAGATTGGTCGGAAGTCATCGGACGCACCTTTACCAAGTCGGGGAGACGATCTCCTCCCGGTGCTTGCTTAGACTGTTTTGCTTCTTTCACTTTATTTCTAACTCTCATTATCTCCGACTCCTTCCGAATCGCCCGCCAAATCAGCTGTCTCCTTGCCATTGTACTGGACGATCAGAGGATGGTCAATGGATTCCCTGTTCGAGTGCACCAGGGCGCGCTGGTCTTTATGAGAAACCCAGAGGGCGGCAACAGACTCCGGGTGCGGCGGCGTCGCTCCGCCGCACCCGTTTCCGCAGGGTTCAGTGTGTATCAGCCGTTAAGCGTCCAGCCGCGGCGGTAGGTGCGCCGAAGGAGATCGTTGGCCTCGGAGGAGTTGGTCACCTTTCCAGTGGCTCCGTCATAATCGATCTTTTTGCCGACTCTGTAGGCGACCAGCCCAAGCAGCATCTGCTCGATCATGTTGCCGCTGTACTCGAAGTTGCAGGCTGTCGGCAGGCTGGGATTCCTACACGCGTCGAGCCACTGCTTCTGGAATTCGCCCAGATTCGGCAGCACCGCCTCTTTGTCGCGCGGCTTGTAGTAGGTCAGGTTGGACTTGTCGCCCAGGGGCAGCAGGATGCGCGAACCGAAATCGGCAATCAAGGTTCCCTGCGACCCCTCGAACATCACGCCGTGGTCGATCTTATTCAAATCGATGTAGGGCTTGGGCGAGGCGGGCATCGCGCCGCCTTGATACCAGCTTACCTTGACAGGGCCGCGCCAATCGTTGGCGGGATGCTCGAAATGAGACGTGCATTCCACCGGCGTAACGTCGGGGTTGTACTTCTCTCCGCTGGCCTCGGCGGATACGGGCAAACGGGCGTCGACGGCGTTCCACAACAGGTCCATCGTGTGACTACCCATATCGCCGATCTGGCCCGCGCCGAAGTCCCAGTACATGTTCCACGAAAGGCAATTCATGCCCGGTCCTCCGGCGAAATAACTGGGGCTGTACGGATGGTCCGCCGATGGGCCCAGCCACAAATCAAAGTGGAACCCCGTGGGCGGGCTGCCTTCTGCGGGCGGATAGCCTGGACGGCGGATCTGGCGGTTTCCCCATGCGCTGGCCAACTCAAGGTTACCAATGGCTCCGTCTCGGATCAACTCGCGCACCCGGTTGAAATTGGGCATCGCGTGGCGCTGCATGCCCACCTGCGTGGCGAGCTTGTTCTTCTTCTTCATCCAGTTGGCGCGCACCACGCGAGCCTCTTCGACGCTGATGGCCAGCGGCTTCTCGCAATAGACGTGCAGGTCGCGATTCAGCGCCCAGTTGGCAATGAAGGCGTGATGGTGGTCTGCCGAGCAGATGACCACAGCGTCCAGTCCCTTATGATCCAGGCACTTCCGCCAATCGACGTAGGTCTTGGCGCTGGGGAAGCGCTTCAGGGCTTCTTCAAAGCGCGACTCCCTCACGTCGCATAGCGCGACAACGTTCTCATCGGCCAGAGAGTCGTAGTGCGCCAGTCCACGGCCCCAAACGCCGATGAGGGCGATGTTAAGCTTGTTTGCCGATGATTTTGGCTTCCTGGTCGCGCGGACCAGGGTGGGCATAACGGCTAGCCCTGCCCCGGCGGCGGTGGCTGTCAGGAATTGGCGACGATTCATGGTTGGTTCTCCTGTGTCTTAGTGTGTGCGGCCAGGCGCTGAGCGATGTCGCAACAGAGCAATCTGGCAACGGAGCTGGTACATCTGCTAATTAGCGGCCGCGAGGATAATTTCCTGCGGATGTTACGGATGACGGAAATGGTCGGCCAATCCGAATCTCACCGAAGCAGCCAGGGCGCCCGTCGAGACCCCTATCATGTGGCCATTCGGTTGACGACGCCTTACAAATTAGCCTCTCCGCTTCCTGCGACCAGGGTTTGATCATATCGGGTGCAGGGGATATTACGGCAATAGGACGAGAATCCGAGTAGGCAACCGCCGGGACGAGCCTAAAACGAAATGCGCACCTGGCTTGGGAATACGTAACGAGTTATCAGACCCGCTCCCGGTTAGGCCGCTCGGTCCCTATGGCCGAGCGGCCTCTTGATTCGCGCCGCCGCTCTTACTCCCGAATTTCCCCGTACGCCGTTCAAGGTAATATTCTCTTGTCCGCCGAACAATAGTTCCTGATCAGCTCTGTCACTTCACCGAATTTATCCGGGAGACCTCCAATGAAGAAATCAATAGCTCCTGTCGTCGCGATTGCATTTGCAGGGACGGCATGGATGGTTGTCGCGCCGGCACCTGCAACACCACAACAGGTACGACAGCCGCAAGAATCACAAGAATTACAACAGGCTTCCGCCGTGCCGCAGTCGCCAAGTCCGGGACGCCAGGCCGGCAGAGGCGGCGGTCAACAGCCCCGGCCGCCGGGACCGAACCCGGACTCTCAATATCACCTGGGACCCGACTCGATGGCGCAGGAAGGGGTTCCGAAGGGCGGGATACGCGGGCCGTACACTCTTCCCAGCGCGGCCTATCCCGGAACGCAGCATACGTACTGGACGTACGTGCCGGCGCAATACGATCCGGCCGTGCCCGCCAGCCTGATGATCTTCCAGGACGGGCAGGCGTTCAAGGACGAGAAGGGAGACATGAGGGCGCAGAATGTAATGGACAATCTCATTTACCGTCGCGAAATTCCGGTGATGATTGGCGTGTTTATCAACCCCGGACGCACGCCCGAGCAGAAGGAACCTTCTCCTCAGATCGGCTGGGGCGACGGATTCACGAATCGCGGCGTTGAATACAACTCGCTGGACGATAAGTACGCGCGGGTTATTACCGAAGAGCTGATGCCGGTCCTCACCAAGGAGTACAACATTTCGACCGACCCGGAGCGGCATGGAATAGGCGGATCGAGCTCCGGAGCCATCGCCGCCTTCACCGTGGCCTGGGAGCGCCCCAATGCCTTCCGAAAGGTCCTGAGCAACGTGGGCAGCTTCACCAATATTCGGGGCGGTCACGCTTATACCGACATTGTCCTGAAAAGCCCGAAAAAGCCCATTCGTATCTTCCTTTGTGACGGGCGAAACGATAACCGGGGCATCCGCAACGGGGTTTACGACGAAAAGTGGGACTGGTTCCTACAAAATGTGCGTCTGATGAAGGCGCTTACGAAGAAGGGTTATGAAGTGAACTACGCTTGGGGTATGAATAACCACGGGCAGAGATTCGGCGGCGTGGCGATGCCGGAAATGATGCGGTGGTTGTGGCGCGACAGCCCGGTGTCTACGGATCCGAACGACTTGATGGAAAGGTCATTCCGACAGCCTGTGGCGAACAAGCAGTAGGAATCGGCAGCGCGCGATGTTTGAAGGTGGCAGCTGCACGCGCAGAATGGGCCGCACCGACACTGACGCTGTACGACGATTCCGGGCAAGAACTACCCATTGAGAACCTTCTTAGAGTCAACCTGCGGCGGAGACCAACTGGCCCGGAAGGTACGGCTCAACGCGCTGATTCGAGTCCGGTAATGAACGTCAATCCAGCGGATGAAGAAGCGATAATTTTCGCCCGCCGGATTCTATAAGAATTCAATACTTAGGCGGGCGGCTTTATTCCGACGAACGTCCCGCGTCCATCCGTGCCATAGAAGCCCTCCGTCATCTCTTGGACGATGTTTGACCCGAGTCCGTCAAACTGCTCCAACACCACCGGAAAGCCGGCATCGTAGAGCGTCTGCAGCAGGTACTCGCGCTGCATCCAGAAGGACTTGTAGTTATCCCAAGATGCCCATCGCGCACCTTCTCGCCCCTTGTGTTGCGCCTCGTCGTAGAACTCCGTATACCACCGCCCGCGAACGCCTTCGTTCTCCGCAATCGGCGAGAGGTGATACTTTGTGGTACTAGTCTCCGGGGCATTCGGAGCGACCACCTTCCGCACACGCCGCGGCAGCTTCTCGTAGATCGATTCACCGGCGATAGAGAAGTGCGTCTGAAGGATGAGGACGCGCGAGGTACATGCGGAGAGGGTCTCAATGAACGCCTTCGGCTTGTCGAGGTGGTAGAGCAGTCCGCAGCAGAAGATAGCGTCGAACGTGCCGTACTCGCCGATGTTCAAGGCATTATCCTGCACGAATCGCAGGTTCGGGAGCTTCGTGCGCTCCTGCATGTAGCGGCAGGCGGCGAGGTTGGACTCGCGGATCTCCAGACCGAGCGTCTCGAATCCCATCCGCGCGAACTCGACTGAGTAGCCGCCCTCCAGGCAGCCCAGGTCCGCAAGTCGGAGGCCGCTCTTATCATCAGGAAACAACGCATTCAACAGCCGTTGAGCGGCTAGAAACCACGGGTGCGACTCCATCTTTTGCTGCATGTCTGGCTTTGTGTAGGTTCCATCGTCCAGCCGGATGTTGTGAGCGGTGAATTCGACGCGTGCTTCGGTAGTCACTGTTGCCCCCTATTGCCACAGAATGTATGAGACTCAATGTTCGAGGGCGGCGGGTCTATTCCTCCTGCTAAAAGTTACGATTTTCTGCGTTGCCGTTCAATTCTTGCGGCGCCGCGCCCTGACCCGTCTCGCCGGCATTTGCGGCAAACTTTTTTTTGCAGGACAATGGCTGTGTCTTGCCGAATGAAGATGCGGTCAATTTTCATCACCGTACAATGCGGCCTCGGGCATGGGGCAGAGCAAGCAAGTCTACGCGGAGGGAGAGGCTGACAAATGAATGAGTCTACTCCGGCGATACGAAATTTAGCTCGGCGTCTGCTTGCGCTAGAGGCCGACCGGAACGAACAGGCCGAGGGGACGGCGGCGGCGGCCCTGAGCGCGGTTGCAAGGTTACGCTCCTATCTCACAAAACTCATTGGCGGCGCCGGATTCCAGGCGCTTCTTTCTCGCGCCCTGGCGTTAGCGAAGACAGAGGCGGGCTGGCTGGAACCCGTTCGCGTCCAGGCCGACGCGACGGTGGCGGGATTTAGCGAGGCAGCACGGCAGCAACCGCCCAACGCCGCGGCAGAGGGATGCGCAGCGCTGCTGGCGCAGGCGCTTGGCCTTCTCGTTACCTTTGTCGGCGAAGCCCTGACGCTGCGCCTCGTGCAGGAGATTTGGCCGGAGGCGCGAATAAACAGCATGAATTTGGGCGCGGAGGAGATACCGGCATGAGCGAGCTACGAAAAAGTGACCGAAAAAATGACACGGTGACTATGGGCAGGCCGACAACCGGCGTTCGGGGCCTGGATGCCGTCCTGTGAAAAAACCTATGAACAAACAAACCAAAGTCCCCGCGCGCAAGCCCCCGATTGAAGCGAACCGGCCGGCCAAAGTGAAAATCCGCCAACTGCCGACCGGCGTGCGCGGCCTCGATGATATTCTCGGCGGCGGGCTGCCGGAATTCTCCTTCAACATCATCGCGGGCGCGCCCGGTTGCGGGAAGACCACGCTCGCGCATCAGATTATGTTCGCCAATGCGACGCCGCAGAAGCCCGCGCTCTATTTCACCGTCCTCGGCGAACCGGCCATCAAGATGTTGCGCTATCAGCAGCAGTATTCCTTCTTCGACCCGGCCAAGTTGGGCAAGGCCATCCGCTTTATCAACCTGAGCGACCTGGTGTTGGAGAAAGATTTGGGCGGCGTGCTGGAAGAAATTATCAAAGAAGTGCAGGCGTCCAATCCCAGCATCGTGGTGGTGGACTCTTTCCGCACCGTGGTGCGCAAAGCGATGAGCGGTGAAGCCGGCGATATGGAGCTGCAAGGCTTCATCCAGCGGCTGGCCCTGTTCCTGACCAGTTGGCAAGCCACCACTTTTTTGATCGGCGAATATACCCCAGATGAGCTGCGCGACAATCCCATCTTCACCGTCTGCGACAGCCTGTTATGGCTCACCCAAAATACGCTGCGAAATTCCGTGGTGCGAAAATTGCAAATTATGAAGCTGCGCGGGCAGAGTTCGGTGCCGGGATTGCACACCATCCGCATTACCGGCGACGGGCTGCAAGCCTTCTCGCGCACGCTGGGTCTGGCGGGCGCGAAAATAGAGAGACCGCTTAACCCTCGGCGTCTTTCCACCGGTGTTCCCGAACTGGATAAGATGATGAACGGCGGCTTTCTGGAAGGCGACAGCGTGCTGATTGCCGGACCTTCGGGCACGGGAAAATCAGCGATCGCCACCCAATTTGTCGCCGAAGGTATTCGCCAGGGAGAAGCGTGCATCGCGGCCATCTTCGAGGAGCGCCCGCGAGGCTACGTGGCGCGCGCCAGCACTTTTGGCCTGGACCTGGCGACGCCGCAAAGATCCGGAATGCTCGAAATTCTTTACCTGCGTCCGCTGGACCTTTCGGTGGATGAAACGATGCAGGAAATTCTCGATGCGGTGAAAAGGCTCAACGCCAAGCGGCTGACGATCGATTCGCTGGTCGGTTTTGAAATGGCATTGGCGCCCGATTTTCGCGACGACTATCGTGAATCGCTCTACCGCATGGTCGCGGCGTTGACCGGCGCGGGCGTGACGATCGTGACCACGGTCGAGATCGAGGACACCTTTACCGCGATGCAGTTCAGTCATTACACGATTTCGTTTCTGACCGATGACATTATCCGGCTGCGTTACGTGGAGATTGACGGCCAGTTGCGCAAAGTCATGGTCGTGATCAAAATGCGCGGCGGCAATCACAGCAAGGACATCCGCGAATATGTCATCGACGACACAGGCGTGGTCGTGATCGGCCCGCGCCAGACGGATTATGTGAAATTGACCACCGGGTTGCCGGAGCGCATCGGGCAATCGCCGCCCGAGCTTGCGCCGGAGCCGAAAGCAAAACCGTTACGGGAGATATAAGGGGCCTCATCACCGAAGTTCCCGAACCGTTAGACCGGCCCGCCCAATAACGCGACTGGGAGAATTGGCAGGTATGTGCATATGATCAGTCCTGGCTTAACACGAAACAAGCCCCCGCCCGGCATCCTGCCGCTCGAGTCCATTCTGGACAGTTTCGGCGAGGCCATCGAGATCATTGACGCGGAGTGGAATTTGGTCTACGTCAATCAAGCCGCCGCCGACTTTAGCGGCAAAGACGCGCTGGAATTGCGGGGCAAAAACATTTGGGAAGAGTTCCCCGAGGTTGCAGGCTCGCCCATCGAACACGCCATCCGCCGCGCCATGCGGGAACAGGTTCGCGTAGATTTTGAGTTCTACTTTCCAACGGGCGACAAGTGGTTTGAGATCCACCTGCACCCGACCCCTCAATATCTCACTCTTCATGCCACCGATATTACCCGGCGCAGGCAGGCTGAAGCCCGCGTAGGTCATCAGGCGAAAATAGAAGCGCTCAATGCTCTCCAGCAGCACACCATCGAGCAGGCGAGCGCGGTCAACGAGGCGCTGATCCTCTCCGGGGTACGGCAGCATGAGTTGACGGAAGCGGTGGAGCTCCTCAATGCCCGCCTCCACCGCGCAATGATGGAGGCTCATCACCGCATCAAGAATAATCTGCAAGTCGTCTCTGCCCTCGTGGAGCTGCAGATCGGCGAGACCGGCGAGACCGGCGGCGACGTATACCTCAAGCGCATCAATCAACACATTCGCACCCTTGCCAGTATTCACGACCTGCTGTCACAGCAGGCGAAGGTCAGCGCCGAAGCCGAATATCTCGGCACGCGTGATTTGTTGGCACAGCTCGTTCCCATGCTTCAGGAAACAAGCGGCGGCAGGCGCATCACGGCGGATATTGCGGACATCGTGCTTCCCGTACAGCAGGCCGCGTCTCTCTCCCTGCTAGTCAGCGAATGCGTCAGCAACGGCATCAAGCACAGCAAAGGGGGAATCGAGATAACCTTGCGCGTGGAAGGCGTCAATGCTCTTCTGGAAGTTTGCGACAACGGAATCGGCTTTCCACCCGAATTCGATTGGCGCGATGCCAGCCATACGGGCTTGTCGCTGATTGACGGCACGGCGCGATACGACCTGCGCGGCGAGGTGCGCTACGAGAATCATTCAAAAGGCGGCGGGTGCGTTACGATTACCTTCCCCATTCCGGTCGTGACCGGGAGCACCCCTGCCCCTCCCGGAACGGGGAACGGCGCCCACCCCCCGGCCCCTCCCGGAACGGGAGGGGGAGCAAAACTGAGGGCGTAAGACGAAACGGGGAACGGCGCCCACCCCCGGCCCCCTCCCGGAACGGGAGGGGGAGCAAAACTGAGGGCGTAAGACGAAAGGCGCCAGGAT
>JBBROJ010000109.1:0-17280 GCA_038229495.1 Chthonomonadales bacterium | reverse complement strand
GTCGTTCCGGCGATGCGCGGAGACGTGAGCGGGAGAGGGTTGGCTGGATGTGGATCGGGGCTGGGAAGTCATTTCTGGTAAACTGGAGTTCGGCGGCATATCACATAGATGTCCACCGGTGTAAAACCCGTGTCTGGGGGGGCGGCCCCGCCGCCAAACGCCCTCACGGACCAAATACGATGTATGAATCCGTCCGGAGGACGTTTGGCCGAAGGCCCCCCAGACACGCGTTTTACACGCGTGGTACGAATTGCGTTTTACTCGCGTGGTATGACACGCGTTTTACACGCGTGGTACAACGCCCATTTTACTCGCGTGGTACGACACGCGTTTTACACGCGTGGTACAACGCCCATTTTGCACGCGGGGTACGACACCGGCCTTTCAACATATACGGAAGCAAATCCTGCGCCGGACCTATTGCGAGGACCCTCGCAACTCGTAATCGCCTGCCTGACACGCCAGCAAGGGAAACCATGAGATTCAATTTACGGCGATATTTCGTTTTTGCGGTTTTCGTTCTTGCGGACTGCTGCGCGGCGTTGATTCCCACCAGAACTGCGGCCAGCCCAGCACTTCATCTGCGACACAGCGCTCCCGCCGAGCGTATCGAGGATATGCTGCGGCAAGCGCGCAAAGCCGCCCGCATCACGGAAGCCGCTCAAAGCGAGGCGTTTACTGTCAAAGGGCGCGCTTTTCGGCTCGGCGTGGACAGCGGATACTCGCTTCTCTTCACCCGGGACGGCCTGTTCCGCGAGACTACGGGCGGTCCGCTCGGCGAGTCGATGGGTTTCGACGGGCGCAAATACTGGGCAACGGACACCTCCTCCATGCCCCGGCTCCTGGAGTTGGGGGACGAGGAGACGGCGGCAATACCGATATGGATATTTACCGGGCGCTGGCTCGCGCCAAACAGCCCCTTCAATATCAAGCTCGAAAAGCCTGCAAATTCCACGGATGAGGTCCCGCTCTCCGTCCGTATCAAGCACGGCGGACTGGCAGCGGTCGTAACGCTTTCGCGCTCGACCTGGCTGCCTGCCACGCTGCGATACACGACTTCCACTGGCGAGGAGAAATGGAGGTTTAGCGACTATCGCTCGGACGGCGGCATGCCGCTTCCCGCGTCGATTTCGCACCAGACCGGCCCGCTGACCGATACCATCAAGATTGAGACCGTCTCGACTACACCGGACAGCCCAGGCGGAGCGTTCGCGATTCCGAAGGAGATTCCGGCCGACACCCAGTTCGCCGCCGACAGGCCCGCGCGAGTTGAATCGGTGCACGCCCGCACGGGCCATACCCTGGTGCACCCGCTCATCAACGGGAAGGACGTGGGCTGGTTCTTTCTGGATACTGGCGCAGAAGCGATGTGCATTACGCCGCAGGCTGCCGCGCTCGCCGGCATGCCGCCGGTGGGCAACGTAGTCGTGAGCGGAGTTGGCGGGGCGACGACAGGCTCCTTTCACAAGGGGGATAGATTCGAGCTTGGGCCGATTTCGATCTCAAACATGACTTACGTGGAGATCGACCTGGGTTTCCTCGCTCCCGCATTCAAGCAGAAGATCGCCGGCATCTGCGGCTACGATCTCTTCGCCAGGGCGGTCGTAACGCTCCAGCCGAAGAGCGCGAACGTCGACCTCTACGACCCGGCCCGATACAATCTTGCAGCCGGGAAATGGCAGGAGCTGCTTCTCCACGAAAGGAACGCGTGCGTGCGCTGCAAATTCGAGGGAAATCGCAGCGAAGTGTTCAGGCTCGATACAGGCGCGGGAGATACCGTCTCGTTTCACGCGCCCGCCGTGCGCCGCCTCAATCTGCTGAAGGGGCGCGAAACGCGCGCAAGTCAGAACGGAGGCGTAGGCGGCATCGTTGCAGCGCGTGAGGGGCAGTTGGCGTGGTTCGAGATTGGCGGCTACCGATTCGATCAGCCAATGGTAACATTCTCGCTGGCCAAGACCGGCGCTTTCACCGACGAATACACGGCCGGAAACGTCGGCCAGGCATTCATTTCACCGTTCACGGTCGTGTTCGACTACTCGCGCAAGCGCATCGCGTTCGTGAAAGAGAAGTAATTCCCGTAGTTACCGATCACAGCATTGATCACAGCATTGATCACAGCATTCCCGCCCGCTTGCGCGCTATCCACTCGATGGTCAGCGGAATCACGAACAGAGCCAGGAAGATCGGCGCGTCCCACAACTCCACCTCCGATTCGCTCTTCACAATCAGGTCGTTCGCTTTGAGCGAAGCCATCCACTGCTTCAGCTCGTCGGGATGATAATATTTTCCACCGCCCGCCTGCGCTATCTTTTTGAGCAGCGCCTCATTCATCTCGGGCTGCTGCTTCTCCAACGCGACGCTCTGCACGAGAAAATTTGCCGCCGCGCGTTTTTCGGGGGAGGCAGGCGAGGCGAGGGATATCTGGAACTTGCCTACGCGCTCCGCCAGGAAGTCCGCGCTGTAGAGGCCGGGCGAGCCTGGGATTGCTTCTAGAGTGACCTGCACCGGGCCGCCTGTCTCGCCTGTCAGCGTGGCGGTCACCTTCGATTCCTTGATGGGCCGGTAGAAGCTGTCGAGAAGCCGCGCGTGAAGCGAAACGCGGTCACCCAGCAGATACTCGGCGCGGTCGGCATTCACCTGTACGTACCGGTTGCCTCCCGGCGGTTCCGAAGGCGTCATCGAGCGGAGGGCCTGCCCCCAGTAGCGATAGAAATAACGGTCCCCTACGCGCCAGCGCCATCGCCACGTGGTATCCGTAAGCTGAATCAGGCACCGGCCCGCGCCGAAATTCTGCACGGCGAGCACGACGCGCTTGCCGTAGGCGTTGCTCCGCGCGGAGTTGACAACCAGCACCGTCGCGCCCGGCTTGGCCCGCTCAACTCCTGCGTTCCAGAACATGCCGGGGAGCGTCTTCCAAATTCTCTGGCTCTCGGCAGGGTCGTCCGCCAGCCGCAGCAGCGGATCCTGCCGTCCCTCCGCCGTCAGCTCCCATTGCCAGGGATCGTCCGTCTTGATCTGCTCCGCGAGGGGGGGCAGAACGACCGGAAAGATTCCCTCCAGCGGCGTTCCCTTGTACTCCTGCGGCGAATGTTTCTCGCCGGCGAGTACGATGAGACTGGACCCCTTGTCCTCGACAAACCTACGAATATTTCGAATCTGAAGCTCGGAGAAATAGGCGCGAGGCACGTCTCCCAGAATCAGAATGTCGTATTCAAAGAGGCTCTTTTCGTCCGGCGGGAACCGGTAGACCGGCACATTTCCTTCACCGCCGCCCGCCGCCCCCGTGGTCGTGAGAAAGCAGCTAAATTCAATCTGCCTGTCGCGCAGGATGGCATTCTTCAGGTAACGGTACTCCCAGCGCGGCTCTCCCTCGACATAGAGAATCTTGAGCTTCTTGCCGACCACCCGCTGAAGGAACTGCCGGTGGTTGTTCTCCGCGGTTATCTCGTTCAGCAGGGTATCTACCGATACGCTGTAACCAAAACTGCCCTCTTTTTTCGGCGTATAGGTGAACGAGACCGACTGCTTGCGCGCCGACGAGCCGAGCGTGAGCGGCTTTGAACCTATCACTTCGCCGCCCCGCCGCAGAGACACCGTAACGGCTTTCCCCTCATAACCCCGATGCGCGATTCCGGCGAAGACTTGGACCGTGTTGTCCTTGCGAACCACCTGATCGGCAAGCACCTCCGTAATAGCCAGGTCTCGCGTCGGTGTCGGGTCGCCGACCCCCAGCGTGCTTACGGGAACTCCGCCCTGTCTCGCGCGCTCTGCCAGCGTTACCGGGTCGTCGCCAAGGTTATTGCCGCCGTCGCTAAGCACCAACGTACCGGCGACTCTCTGGCCCGCCGTGTCGTCGAGCGACTTTTTCAGGGCGGCGCCAATCTGTGTCGAGGTGCCTTTCGCCGTATCCGGCGAGACGCGCAGCGGCGGCATCTTCGCGTCTTTGCCCTCCGGCAGTTTGACCGGCTGGGCGTCGCCGTGGAAGTTGTAGAGCCGTATGTTGTAGCGCTTGCCGAGCTCGCTCAGAAGTCTCGCCCGATTCGCTGCAGCCTCCACGATCTGCGCGCGCGTCATGCGGAGCGGATCGCCGCCCGCCGCCCTCTGCGCCTGCGCGATCCGGTCCACCGGCAGCCTGGGATCGGTAAACCCCATAGACTGGCTGGTGTCCGCCAATACGATAACGCTGGACCGCTGCCGCTCACTGTGCTGAATCCGCAGCATGGGCTGGAGCAGCATGAGAAGAATCGCGCCGAGCGCCACGAGCCGGAGCGCCAGCAGAGGCAGCTTGACGTAGAGCGGCGGAGTCTTGCCGTCGCGCGCGTAGCAGTAGCCAAACCAGAGCGTGCCCGCCAGAAGGATGACCGCAGCCACGCGAAACGGCCACCCGCCCGCGAAGTAAAGCTGCGCGCGGTCCATCTGCCGCCCCACGTCCGGCGTAACTCCGAAAAGTCTGCGCATCGGCTCGGAGGTCAATATGAGGTTTTGGAGAAAGACGGGTATCGGGAAACCTCCTCCAACCCCCTCCTTAGTAAGGAGGGGGCTTCACGCGTCCAAAGTTTAGTCCGCTGAATGATTGGCGGTTGCAGTGCGAATTGTTTCTAGAACAGATTCCAAGTTGGTTTCGATCATGTCATTGGAGAACCGCAGAAACTGAATTCCGAAAGGTTTGATGAACTGCTCTCGTTCCACATCGTACTGTGGCTGGTCGCCCTGGGCATGGACAGCGCCGTCCAACTCGATTGCCAGTTTCAACTCGGGGCAATAGAAGTCAATATTGTATGGGCCCACGCCATATTGCCGTCTGAATTTGAATCCGCTTACCTGCTTGCCCTTCAAATGTTGCCAGAGCATGAGTTCGTGCCGCGTAGCGGCACTCCTCAACACTCTCCGTTTGGGCGTTTCGGATGCTCGATTGAAGAACTTCGTCATTGAATCCTCCAGTCGGAACACAATTCCGCACAAAGTGCCCCGCCCTCGCCTCAGTCTCTCCGTCCTTACCAAGGAGGGGGCCGGGGGGAGGTGCCCCCTCATCCCCGCCTGCCCCAGAGCCACGAAAGAAGTCCCTCCAGAAACAACAGTCCCATGGCGGCCAGCACAAGCGGTTTCCAAACCTCCGTACCGCGTCGCGACTGGCGCACCATGTTCTGCAAATCGTCTCCGACGCGCGCGAACTGTAGCTGGATGGGTCCAAGCGCGGCCTGAATCTGCTGGGTCGTTGCCGTAGCGAGCTCCGATTCGCCCGCGGGGAGGTTCACCGCGAAAGCATCCGCGTTCTCCCGTCCCGCAAGGCCCAGGCGGTAGATTCCGGCCCGATTCGTGCCAGTATAGCTAAACACCACTCCGTCAGCCCCGAGAGTGGTCTTATGCAGGGTGGTAAATCCCGCCGCATCCGTAAGACGCACGGCCTTTCCCGACTCCTTCACGTCGAATCGGGCATTCAGCGCTTCTCCAAGCTGCAGATTGTGGTGCGCGGTGGGGCCTGCGGCAAGATAGGCCACGAGTTGATGCACGAGCGGCACGTAGGCGGGCTTGTACGGCAGGTTGCCGCCGCCGACTCCCGCCGTGGCCGACGACAGCACGACTTTGCCCTGGCCGAATCGCCTCTCGACAAAGGCGGGCTGCCCGCCGCTAAAGCGGCAGAGCACGGTCGTCGCGGGGTCGTTCGGAAGCGGCGTCAGATCGTATACGAGCGTGAATTGCGCGCTCCCCAGGTTGATCTCGTCGGCGTCGCGGAAAATTGCCAGTGCGGGATGCGTAATGCTCGCCGGATTCAGCGTCAGCGCCCCCTCTTCCGGCAGTACGCGCCGCGCGCCCAGCCGGGCGGGGAGGAATCGTTCTCCACCCCCCAGGGACGTGTTGATACGATTCGGGTCGCTGTTTATTCCGGGGAAAAGCAGGAGGCCGCCCCCATTGCTGACATAGTCCTGAAGAGCGCGGCGATCGGATTGCCCGACGTCTAGCACGCCCGTCACGACGACCGCGTCGAAGGTCCGCAGGTCTACTCCAGTCAGCCCCATACCGCTGCGCACTGTCGTCTGAATCGCGGTGCTGCCTCCCTCCGATGCCCCGGTGGGCGAGAGAGCGGTCGCCAGGTAGAACGCTTCATCTTTGGACGGGTCGCGGCCCGGCCGGGGGTTAACGATCAACACCTTGAGGCGCTCACGCACCTTTGCGGCGAAGTAGGCCCTGTTGTCCCGTTCCAACCCATCCGGCTGAGAGAGCTGCATCGTGCCCGAATGCGCGCCGGGCTTATCGAAAAGATACACAAAGCTCGCCTTCGCAGTCCCCCGCGCAGGTACGTTGACTCGCGCCGACCCCGAAGCACGCCCATCCACGTTGAGATTGACCAGCAGATTGTTCTTAGCGCTCGTCGTATGGTTGTGAATCCGCGCCTCGATACGGACGGGAGCCTGCGGAGTGATCAACTCGCGGCTGAAAACCGGCGATTCCACGCTCACATTTTCTCGGTCCCCGCCTGAGACGTCTATCCACGTAACGCGCGCCTGTGACGCGAGGTCTTTCCACGCCGCGAGGGCGCGCGCCTGGCCTGTATCCCGGAATCCGCTTTTCTGGCTGTCTGTGATCCAGTAGACCTCCTTCGTCGGCGACT
The DNA here is from genome assembly GCA_038229495.1 of Chthonomonadales bacterium. Taxonomy (GTDB): domain Bacteria; phylum Armatimonadota; class Chthonomonadetes; order Chthonomonadales; family CAJBBX01; genus JBBROJ01. The sequence continues at coordinate 10,670 of JBBROJ010000109.1, read as the reverse complement.
TCACGGCCTTGAGAAGGTCCGTGCAGAAAGCCGCCCCCGCGCCATAATCAGTATCGTGGTCGCCGATCCGCGCGCCTCGCACCTTTTCGCGCGCTTTGGAGAGATCGTAGGTCGGTTCCTTTAATAGCGCTTCCGACTTGGAAGAAAGCAAAACGACCGAGACCGAATCGCCGGACTTCATCACCCGCGACAGCAGCGAATCGGCGACGAGGCGCGCGCGCTCAAACTCCGTCACGCCCTCGCGCCGGTAACCCATGCTGTAGGAGTTGTCCAGCACGATGAGCGCATGGACCTTCGAATCCGCCGCCATCATCGGAAGACCCAGCGACCGAAGCAGTGGGCGGCAAAAGGCCATTACGACCAGAGCAATGATGAGCATACGCAGCAGTAGCAGAAGAAGCTGTTCCAGCCTGAGACGGCGGCGATTGCGCCGCTTGGATTGCAGTAGGAAATCCCAGGCGGCCCACTGCACGATTCGCACGCGCCGCCGCCGGATGAGGTGTATGAGGATCGGAATAGCGGCCAGCCCGAACGCGCTAAGGTAGACCGGGTTGAGGAAAATAGGTACAGTCATATTAATGAGGCGCGAGGCGTGAGGCGAGAGTAAGCCGGCACTCACGCCTCACGCCTCACGACTTACGCCTTCATTCTCGTAGATAGATACTGCGCGAGAGCGGCGTCGAGAGGCTGGTCGGTTGGCATCTGAACGTAGTCCATGCCCATTTCGCGGCAGCCGCGCTTGAGGGTGGCGACATAGCCGTCGAAAAGCCGCAAGTATTCGCGCCGGAGAGCATTGGGTTCCGCCGGAAGCAGTCCTTCCTCCTCCATGCCTTCGAAGACGACCGTTTCCTTGAACGGAAAGGTCATCTCGTCGCGGTCCAGCAGGTGGAAAATTACCACGTCGTGCTTTCGATGCCGGAAGTGCTGCAAACCCTTCATGACCTGCTGCGGGTCGTCGAACAGGTCGCTCAACACGATGAGCAGGCTGCGGCGCTTGATTCGCTCGGCCAGATCGTGGAACGTGGCCGCGATGCTGGTCTTCGGAGCAGTGGTAAAGCTCTCCAGCTTGCGGAGCACCTCACGCAGATGCGGGGCAGTTCCGGCGGCGGGCAGAAACGATTCTACGCCCGAATTGAAGAGCGCCAGTCCCACCGAATCGCGCTGCTTGAGCAGAACGGATGCCAGCGCCGCGGAAATGATCGCGCCATACTCCAGCTTTGAAAGCGCCCCGGATTTGTAGTTCATCGAATGGCTGGCGTCGAGCACGAGATAGGCCCGGAGATTCGTCTCCTCCTCGAACTGCTTGATGTAGTAGCGATCGGAACGCGCGTACACCTTCCAATCTATGTGCCGAATCTCGTCGCCCGGAGTGTAGTCGCGATACTGCGCAAACTCCACGCTGTAGCCCCGGTGCGGACTCTTGTGCATCCCGGACACGATGCCTTCGACAACAGCGCGCGCTCGCAGCTCCAATTTGGACATGCGCGCGAGAGTCGCCGGGTCCGCCAGTCTACGGACGGGTATTGATTGGGAGGTCATGGATTGTCTAAGCCGTTTTTAGCCTGCATCGCCGACTGTCCAGGATGGCGGATTCCAAGCGCCGGCCACAGTTCACTTCTCCGCAATTGGTGTGGGCCGTTTAGCTGTAATGCCACCACGGTTGCGCGTCCGGTCAGCGTAAGTCCGACGATGCACCGGCCATCTCTCGCCCACGCCAGATGCCGAGTCCATTTCTGGCGGCGAGGATGGAACAGCTTGGATCGTCTTCCTGTCAGCGGATCGCGTCCGAACGTGTGGGTCCCTTTGTATCGATTGCACAGTGAACATGTGTATGCTATATTATCTTCTGCGGTACTTCCCCCTGCCGACTCAGGGATAACGTGGTCCACCTCGTAGAAGCTGTTGACCAGTGATTCCGGCCCCTGGCAATAGGCGCATCGATAGTTGAACCATTCGGCGGACGCACGGCGCAGCCTGACTCTGCGATTACGAGATCGGGGGTTATGTGCCTTCGAGCCGCCGACAAGTTAATCCGCTGAACAAGATCGATCGGAAGCTGGACGGTAATCTTCTGAGTTGCGTTTGGCGCCATTATTTGAATTCTCCGGAGTCTATCGCTTCGGATCCGCTGGTCGCGGAGTCTTTTCGAGCAGGCGGTCCACGATTCGATCGGAGCTCATGCCCTCCGCTTCGGCGTTGAAGTTCGTCAGGACGCGGTGCCGGAGGACCGGTTTGGCAACCGCGGCCACGTCCTCCGTGGTGGCGTAGGCGCGGCCATAGAGCGCGGCGCGGGCCTTGGCCCCAAGAATCAGGTACTGCGAGGCGCGCGGACCGGCTCCCCAGGATACGAACTCCTTCACGAAATCGGGGGCCTCCGTCTCATTTGGGCGAGTTGCGCGGGAGAGAGCCATCGCATACTGGAACACATGCTCGCCGACCGGAATGCGTCGCACAATGTCCTGAAGCGCCAGAATGTCCTCCGCGTGCAGCGACTCGGTAATTTCCACATGACCGCTTGTAGTGGTCGCCCGCATAATCGCCAGCTCCTCTTCCGCGCTCGGATAGTCGACCGAGATCATGAACATGAACCGGTCGAGCTGAGCCTCCGGCATCGGATAGGTCCCCTCTTGTTCTATGGGGTTCTGCGTGGCGAGAACGAAGAACGGCTCCGGGAGCTTGTAAGTTCGGCCCCCGCTCGTCACGGAGTGCTCCTGCATCGCCTCCAGCAGCGCGGCCTGCGTCTTCGGCGGGGTGCGGTTGATCTCATCGGCAAGGAGCATATTTGCAAATATCGGCCCCTGCATAAAGACAAAGTTGCGCTCCCGCGTGACCTTGTCTTCCTGAATCAACTCCGTTCCGGTAATGTCCGCAGGCATGAGATCCGGCGTAAACTGGATTCGCTTGAAGCTGAGCGACAACGTGCGCGACAGCGTGCTGACAAGCAGCGTCTTCGCGAGGCCTGGAACGCCGACCAGAACACAGTGACCGCGCGCGAAGACGGCAATGAGAAGCTCCTCGATAACATCGTTCTGACCGATGACCACGCGCCCAATCTCCGAGCGCATCAGATCGTATGTAGTCCTGAGACGCTTGAGGGCCTGGAGGTCGTTCTGTTCAGGAATTTTGCCGGCGAAGGGAGATACCGTTGTGGTCGTGGTCGTCATGCAATAGTGCTCCTTGTTTGGAAGTCAGAAGTCGGAAGCCGGAATTCGGAAGGAGTCCGGCTACGCGTTCTTGACGTCTTTCCGTCTTCTGTAGACTTCTTGCACATATGTCGTTCCGTCCGTGAGGACGGTTGGCCGAAGGCCCTCCAGCGAGTGAATGAATTCACTCGCTCGTCCGCGCCCGGCTTCCATATTCCGTCTTCCGTCTTCCGACTTCTACTTCTACTTCTGATAGATCGGCAGCAGTCCGGCGGGAACCTGGAGGACGAGAATGGCCATCCCAGTGGCGTACTCGCGGCCTACTCCGCTCCGCTCTTCCCATGCCCCGTCCGACTGCTGGCGGTCCACGAGCCGATCACGAATTCCGCGCATCGGCTTCTTCGTCTTCAGGCTGGTGTAGCCCACGAACCAGTTTCGCCACTTCTCGCCGCCCACCTGATAGAACGCCTGCGTGCAGTAGTAGTAGGCGTAGAATTCGTGCTGGCGATATTGCCACTCGTCCGTCTCCAGCGGGTGCTCGACGAGATACCGGATTCCTTCCTGGCACTCAGACGCGCTCTTGTCGCCGCTGATTATCATGCAGGTGACCGCCGCGCCCGTTCTTGCCGGCCCCGAGCCGTGCTGCGTAGCCTGGTAGCTAAAGCCGCCATCCATATTGTTGGCGCACTTCTTGAAGTAGGCGAGGGCCTTCTTCACCGGCTCTTCAGGGACCTTGATGCCGGCGTTGGCGGCGGCGCGCAGCGCCAGCACCTGTACCGCAGTCACAGAAATATCCGCGTCCGACGAGCCGGGCTGATACCGCCACCCGCCCTCGGGATTCTGGGCCGTCGTGATCAGTTGGACTGCGCTCTCCAGCTTCGCGCGGAAGTCCGGGCGCTTGGTCATGCCGTAGAGCTCGGCCAGCGCCAGCGTCGCGAATCCATGGCCGTACATCGGCGGTCCCGCGCTTCCTCCACGCCCAACGAGACCGCTGTGCTGCACGCTGTCAGCAAGGTAGTCTGCCGCACGGTTGAGCATGTCGCCATACTTGCCCCGCCCTGGCTGATGACCTGCGGACAGAAAAGCGAGCGTGCAAAGGCCGCTCACCGCCGCGTCGTCCCGATAGATTCCGCTGTCCCAGTGCCCGTTGGCCGACTGCTTCTGCGCCAGGTACTCCAGCCCGCGCCGCACGGCCAGCTCCGATTCCGGCGTCCCGAAATATTCGCGCGCTTCCACGTCAAACGGAGTCGGCGGCTTCTGCGCCACTGCGGGCAGAGCGAAAAGAGCAAGCATAAAGCAACTAAACGCCCGCTTCGCTAGAGACGCAGAGACACCGAGAACGGCACTCTTAACCACGGATGAACACGGATGTTCACTGATGAAATCCAAAACGGCCTTTGAACTTATTTGTGTCCATCTGTTGTCATCTGTGGACAGTAGCTCTTGACGTTCTTCGTGCTCTTCGTGTCTTCGTGGTGTAAAAGTCTTTGACTTTCTCTGTGTCTCTGTGTCTCTAGCGAAGCGGGTGATTGCTTTTGTCTTCGTGGTGTGAATCCCCATCTACTTCCCTCTTTCCGACAGCGCTTTGTAATACTGATTCACGATATCGCGGTACTCGGCGGGAACCCGCTCTTGCCGCCCTTCGCGGAGCGCCTGCTGGTCACGTGGCGACATATTTTGGAAGCCCTTCCCAACCTGATTCACGTTGTGGAACGCCCCCAATTGCTGCTTTAGGAGGCGGTCGAAGTTCTGCTTGGGAGTGCCCTGGCTGGACGGCTGCTGGCCCTGCGCCACCTGCTCGCCCGGCTTCTGGCCCGGTTTCTGTTTAGACTGCGCCATCTGTTGGCGCTGCTGGCGCATCGCCTGGCGGATCTGGCCAAGAGCCTGGTCGAGCGAATCTACGATCTTTTCCTGGCGCGACTGGGTCTCGCCGTCCGTCTGCTTTTGGCGAAGCCGATCCCGAACGTCGTCCATCTCGTTCGCCGCCTGCTGGACCATCTTGTTCAACTGCGGATTGTTCTTGAGCTGGTCTGCCGCGCGTTTCGTAATCTGCTGGGTTTCGCGCTGGGCCTGGGCAAGCTGGTCAATCTCGCGCTCCTGCTCAGCGGTTGGGCGATGGTCTGGATTCTGGCTTCTGCGCTGCTCCACGCTGGCCGTCTCCTGGCGAAGCTGCGCCTCCATTTCGCGGGCTAGCTGGAGCTCGCCCTGTGCCTGCGCCTGTTGCTTCTCGGGACCGCCCTCCTGGCCGGACTGCTGCTGTTCCGCCTGCTGCTGCTGCCCCTCTGACTGTTGCTGGAGCGCCCGCGCAATCCGTTCAAGTGTCTGGGCGGCGTTCTCCTGCTGCCTCTGGGTGTCGGCGCCGGGATTGCGCTGCTGGAGGTTGCGCTTGGCCCCGTCCATGCGGCGTCCCGCCTGGTCCATCGCCCACCGGAACGCCTGCGAGGGCTGGTCCTGCTTCAACTCCTGAGCGCGCTGTTCCAACTTCTCCTGGCTCTGCGCAAGCGCCTGCGACTGCTTCTGAACCTCCTGCTGCTGGGCGGGCGTCAGATTCGGTTCTTGGCGCGCGGCATCAAGCTGCTGGGTCTGCTTGTGAAGATCGCGCTGGTCGCGCGCCAGCCGCTCGACTTGCCGCTGAGCCTCCTTGGTGGCCTGCGCCTGCTGCATGGACTGCGCCGCTCCGCGAAGCTCCTGCGCCGCCTGCAAAAGCTGCCGCGTAGCCTCGCGGGCCGTGGAATTGGCGCTCGGGTTATCCTTCTTATCAAGGCTCTTCGACGTATCCTGCATATTCTGCCCGGCCCGCTGAACAAGCTGCTGCGCCTGCTGCATATCGTTCAATTGCGGTGTAATCTGCTGAGCCTGATTTTGCAGGTCCTGCTCCTGTTTCATGAGGTTTTGTACCATGTCGGACTTTATTTCAGGGCTGCGGGTCTGCTCACTGACTTTCAACTGCTTGTTCGCCATCTCAATAAGCTGATCCGCAATCTTCTCCAACTGCTCGCTGCGCTTCTTCATCGCCTCGGCGGACTGCTGATTGATGGCCGCCTGCTCCAACGATTTGGCGAGATTCTGAAGGTCTTTCGCCGCCTCATTCTGCTTGGGCGAGGCTTCCTGGGGCTGCCCCTGCTGTAGGTTCTGCTGGGCCGACTGCTGCTTCTGCTGAACGCCCGACTGCTGCATTTGGCGCGCCGCATCCTTCAGGTCGCCCGCGCTCGACTGCTTCTGCTCCTGCGCGCTCTTCGCGGCCTGCTGAATCTGCTTCTCAAGCGCCTGGGTCTGCTGCTTCAGCTCCGCCTGCTTCTTCGCCAGCGCGTTCAGGCTCGCCCGCTCCTGCGGAGTCATTTCAGCCGGACTCTTCTTGCCCATCTGCGCGTCTTTAAGCGCGGCCTGCTCCGCCAACTTCTGCTGGGCCTGCGACAACTGGTCGGCCTTTTGCGCAAGCTGGAATGCGTCCGGCGGCGGCGCGCTGTCCTGCGTCATCCGCTCGAGCTGCCGGCGTATGTCCTGCTCCTGCCGCGCGGCGCCGGGGAGGTCGCGCTTTTGAATCGAATCCGCGGCCTGTGGCATCGCTTTCTGGGCGAGGCTTTGCAGCTTCTGCTCGGCCGCCTGGCGCTGCTTTTGTTCCGTCTGCGACGCCATGTTGTTGTCGCGAAGCTGCTCGGAGGTCTGCTGCATCCTTTGTGTCAGATCGGCGGTCTCTTGCGCGACGTTTCTCTGCGCCTGCTGCGCCTGTGCCGCCGCATCCGGCTTAGCGGTCTTCTGGGCCTGGGCAAGCTGCGTCTGGGCGTCCTTCTGATGCTGAATCAACTGTTTGAGCGCCTCGCGCTCCTGCGCTTTGGCCGCCTCCAGCCGCTCCTTCAACTCGCCCGCCCCGATAATGCGGATATTGTAGGTCGATGAGCGCCCAACGTGAGGACCGGTTATATTATCGTTGTCGTGCGCGATGGCTTCATAGGTGACGGTATCGCCGGCCTTGAGATTGAGCGCGGCGAGATTCCACGGGCCGCCGGACGCCGCCTGACGGGAGCCGCCTCCGCCGGGGAGCGACAGGCTGCCATTGGTCTTGCCGACATGGTAGACAAGCCTCATGTCGGCCACGCCATAGTCGTCCGTCGCTGTGACCTTGAGACCTATCATTCCGCCCGGCGAGCGTTCCAGGTCGGTGCCGGGCTTGACAATCTGCACCTGCGGCGCGGCGTCCGGCTGCGCGCGAATCGAGTATTGTGGTGGGTTCGCCGCATTGAAATCGTGCTCGTCTTTCAAACGCAGGCCGTAGTTTTCATCCTTCGCCACCGTCAGGCCGCCGCGCGCCGTCTCGCCGCTTACGGCCCACGCGCCCGCCTCCTTGCCGCCGCGCACCAGCGTAACAGACTTTAGCGGCTTGTTGGCGGTCGCCTCGATGGCAACGCGCGTGCCGACCGGCGCAACAATGTTTCCCGCCGTGGCGGAGACCACTTCGGAACGGCGATGCATGTAGGCAGGGTAGTCAAGGTTCAACTTAACGTTGAGAATGGTTGGGCGATCCTCGACGCGAATCGTGTGCGGATTCGCGCGCCCATCCCCGGCGGTGGCATAGTAGGTAAGCGACTGCTGTGCGTCCGCCAGCTTGAACCTGAAGATTCGTGATTCAGGCGCAATCTCGCCGGAATCTGTGGCGGCGCTTACGCGGGGAGTCTCGAACCGCTTCAACTCAGACTCGGACCACTTGCCGTTTTCAAACTTGTAGTGCAGGACAGCACTGTCAGGGAGCGAACCCTGCGTCTTCACGGCTAGCTCCACATCCTCGCCGCGAGGAACCACCATGTCGCCCGGTCCTACCCAGACCTGCGTGCGCGCATAAAGAGGTATGTCCGCGCCCGGATTCATGATTCGCCGCGCCCAGACACTCATCTCATTGGGCATCAGCGCCACGTGTCCCATAAAGGCAACCGCCGCGATTCCGGCGAACATGGCGGGCCGCTTGACGGAATCGGTAGGAATGGCGCGGACGAAATCCAGCGGAACCGACATGCGCTCGGTGTCCAGAGCGACCTGAGAAATCATTGCCGTGGAAACGCCCGCTCCCGCGCCGGCGCGCGCCAGCTCGATGGTGGTCAGCAGCCTCTCATTGAGCGCGGGGTACTTGCGTTCCACTTCGGCGGCCAGCATCTCGTCCTCAAGCGGCCGCCTCAGGGGCAGCAATAGAAACACGAGTGCAGAGCCTGCAATTGCCGCAAGGAGCCCGATGAGCCACGCCATGCGGCCGGGAGTGGTGAGCGCGGTGAGGCGGTCGGTGTGAAAGGAGACGAGACATACCGCGGTGAGCAGGGCGAACGAGGCGGCTGCTCCACCCGCCGCAGCAACGGAGCGCCAGCGCCTTCGCGCGGCCGCCAGTTTCGCCTGTAACGATTCGGGCATCGTCCCCCTCCGTTTTTTCTGTTAACGCGGAGAATAGTGTTGAGAGGATGTCGATCTGCGCGCGGAATGCGGGCAGGCGCAAACTCGCAGGGATGGCAGGAACGCCAAACGGCGCGCAGCTTCCGCGCGCCGTCATCAGGTCATATAAGATTAGAAGCGCTTTGGGTCCATCGGTTACACGGTAACTCTACACCCGGTATTTCCACAGCGAGCCCGCGCCTTCCTGCTCATCAAAGGATCCCGGCAATGCGATACCATGGAGGGCGGGAATGCTCTACCTAACGGGACGGGCAGGAAGACCCTCGGGTTCGCAGCGAATGGTAACCCTACCCAACCCCCTCACGAAGGAGGGGGTTGGGGGAGGTAACCAAAACTTGGAGTCGTGAATTCATGTATCTCTTATCATACGAACGACTGGAAGCAATTTTATCCCGCATACCGAGCCTCCGTATCGCGGTTATCGGCGATTTCTTCCTGGACAAGTACCTTGTGACCGATCCGATTCTCTCGGAGCGCTCCGTCGAGACCGGTTTGGAAGCGCGTCAGGTGGTCGAAATCCGGTGCAGTCCGGGCGCGGCGGGAACGGTCACCAACAATTTATCCACACTTGGGGTCGGGCATATCCACGCGGTGGGAGTCGCCGGCGACGACGGAGAAGGATACGAGATGCGGCGCGGACTGGAGAAGACGCGCGTCGACACCAGCCTCCTCGTGGCAGCCGGCAATCGATTCACGCCTACCTATACGAAGCCCATGGTGCGCACAGCGGGAGGCGAGACAGAACTGGAGCGCCTCGACATCAAGAATAGGACGCCGCTTCCACGCAAGCACGAGCAGAATCTGGTGAAGACCCTGACACTGCTGACGAACGGAGGCTTCGACGCGGTGGTGGCGCTCGATCAGGTCCAGGAGCGCAATTGCGGCGTGGTAACGGACGCGGTGCGGCAGGCGCTGGGAGAGGTGGCGAAGCGATTCCCCGGCCTTGTCTGTTTCGCCGATTCGCGGGTTAGAATCGGCGAATTCCAAAATGTCACTATCAAGCCCAACGCATACGAAGCCGCCCGCGCCCTTGACCCCGATTGGACGGGAGACGTATCGCTCGCGCAGGCGCACGAGATCGGCAGGGAGCTGGCCCGCCGCAATGGAAAGACCGTTTTTCTGACCGTCGGCGAGCATGGCATTCTTGCCTGCGAGCCGGATTCCGTCGAGCATGTCCCCACTCTCCCCGCCGACGGCCCCATCGACATCGTTGGCGCGGGCGACAGCACGACCGCGGGAATCGTCTGCGCGCTGTGCGCCGGGGCCACCTCCGTCGAAGCCGCTGCCCTCGGTAACCTCTGCGCGAGTATTACGATTCGCAAGCTGGGGACTACCGGCACCACATCAACTGATGAGCTTCGGGAGCGGCTGCGGCTCGGCCCGGCGGCGGACTGACTAATGATGGCGGAACGCCGCGCCTCATAATTGCCGCTGAACGAAACAATGAAGGATTTGTGACTATTGTCTGTGAACTCTCTATGCGCGCCGAATCGGCGCGAAGGCGAGTGAATGGAAGACAAACCGCTACTTATAATTGAAATGCTCGGTACGTTCCGCATCCTCGTCGATGATCGGGAGCTGCCTAAGCTCGCATCCCGCAAAGCGGCGAGCCTCCTCGCATACCTCGCGCTGCACCCCGGATTACCGCTGCATAGAGAAAAGCTGATAGACCTGCTGTGGCCCGAGTCACATTCCGACGCGGCCCGGCACAACCTCCGTCAAGCTCTCTACTCGATTAGGCGGGAGCTCAACGCCGTGAACCCGGTCGCCGCAACAGCACTTCGTTGCGATTCGACGAATATTTCGATTGGGCAGACGCTGATTAGCACCGACGTGCTACAGATGGAGGCTCTCATTTACCGCGCGGCGCAAATCGAGGACGCCGCTGAAAAGGCGCGGATTCTCGAACGGGCCGCCTTCCTCTACCGCGGAGATCTGTTGCCTGGAATCTACGACGATTGGGCTACCGGACCGAGGCAGTCGCTCGAACGCAAGGCGGTCCAAATGTATCGCGACCTCATTACCGCGTTGATGGCCGGCGACCGCCCAAATCGAGCCATCGAGCATGCGGAGCGGCTTAGCGCATTGGAGCCC
>JBBROJ010000108.1:0-17695 GCA_038229495.1 Chthonomonadales bacterium | reverse complement strand
GGGCAACACATTCAAGAAGAGGGACGCGGAGCCTAAGTCCTCGCTGGTCTCGGTGCCGGGAGCGGCCAACCGCGCTCTCGTGCGCCTGCTCAACGCGGAGAACTCACTGATTCGCCGCCTCAATCTGCCGTTTGGCGTCACTGTCTTCTGCGTGGCGCGGAAGGTCTCCTGAGCTCCGCCCCATGATCTGGTCCACCCTCTCCCTGCTCGCCGCCCTGCCTGCCGCAGCCGCTCTTATTGCGCTCCGCCATTGGATGGTACGCGTCGAGCCGCATCGCATAACGATTACCCGCCACGAAGTCATCGACCCGGACCTTACCCAGGAGCTGGACGGATTGACGATTTGTCAGGTATCGGACGTGCATATGACAGCCGAAGGGCGCAACGCAGAGGCGATTGCCCAAGCGATTCGGTCCATCAGTGCAGACCTCTATGTCTTGACCGGAGATATGATCCACCGCGAATCCGGTATCAATTCATTCTTTCGCTGGTTCGATGAGTTGGGGGCCGCGATCCGCCCCTGCGTCGCCATCCTCGGCAACGCCGAGCACAAACCCGGCATCGATACCCGCAAAGTGCTGTGCGGTTTCGCCGCGAGGGGCGTGCCGGTACTCAACAATGCCGTTTACCGGTTTCCACTTCCACAATCTGGAGCTATGCTCCAGATTGTGGGAGTGGATGATCCGGTTACCGCCTACGACAACTTCGATCGCGCGTTCGCCGCCGCTGACCCCGAAGCGTGGACGCTCTTTTTGTGCCACACGCCGGACGGAGCGATCAACCTCAAAGGGCGGCGCGTGGACCTCATGCTTACAGGGCACACGCATGGCGGCCAGGTGCGTTTCCCAATTCTTGGCGCGCCGGTACAGAACATCAAGCACGCGAGGGGCCTTGTCATGGGATGGTATGAGGGCGAGGAGCTTCAGCGGAAGGCGAAGTGCGAGGTTGGAAAGACCCGGTTATACGTATCAAGAGGCTTGGGAATGAGCCGATTTCCCGGCAGACTGCTCTGCCCTCCCGAGTTGGCGCTCTTCACGCTGAGGCGAAAAAAGAAATGATTCTATTTCAGTACGGTTGTCGGATACCGCTCTTCCGCTCCTTGAGGGCCGCAAGGAGAGCGGTTGGAGCCGGCTTGTCCCCGTAGACATGGCCCAGTCGGACGTGCGGCTTGGCGGCGCCATGGAAATCGGAGCCTCCGGTCGCCAACAGTCCGGCGCCGCGAGCCATCTCCAGCAACGCATCCGTCCGCTCATGCGTATGCTGGCTGTAGTAGCACTCCACCCCGTCCATTCCCAGGCCGCGAAGTCGCTTCAGTTCCCCGGCCAGTTCCGCGTCTTCCAGCATTAAGGAGGCCGGATGCGCCATCACCGCCAGGCCGCCCGCCGCGTGAATTAGATCCAGCCCCTCTTCCACTGAAATCTTATCCTTGGGAATGTGCGCGGACGCTCCGTCCGCAAGCAGCCGGTCGAAGGCATCCTGCGCCGATTTAGCCGCGCCCATTTTCACAAGCGCCATCGCCATATGCGGCCTGCCCACCTGTCCGCCCCCCGATTCGGCAATCACGTCCTCGATTGAAATATCGATTCCCATGGACTGAAGGCGATCCACCATGTGAGCGTTTCGAGCCGCGCGATTCTTCTTGAGGCGTGCAAGGCGGCCATTCAAAATCGGGTTTTCCCGGTCGAGGAGATAGCCGAGCATATGCAATCGGCCTGAAGAGCAGTTGATCGCCAGCTCGATTCCCGGCACGAGCTCAATATTCATCTGGCGGGCAGCCTCTTCCGCTTCCGCCAGACCGTCCAGGGTGTCGTGGTCCGTCACGGCAAGGGCGGTAAGCCCTTCCTCGGCCGCAAGCACCACAAGCTCGGTGGGCGTGAGCGAACCGTCGGAAGCCGTCGTATGAGCGTGGAGATCGATGGATTGCATAGGAAAGCGGGTCGGTAGGTCAATGGGTAAATGAGTAAATGAACGGCCCTCCTATTGACCCATTGAGTATTTAACCAGATGACTACCTGGCGATGAGCCCGTGGCTTGTGAGGTAGTTCACAATCTTGGCCAGCGATTCCTCTACGGTCTCGGTGTCCGTGCGTACCTCGATTTCGGCGCGCGGCGGGGGCTCATATGGGTCGGAAATGCCTGTAAAGTGCGCGATGTCGCCGGCCAGAGCTTTCTTGTAGAGGCCCTTTACGTCCCGCTCGCTCAGAGCTGCGATGGTCGCATTCGCGAAAACCTCGACGAAAGGTACCCCGCTTTCGGCCGCAAGCGCTCGAATTTCGTCGCGCGTCTCTCGGTAGGGCGAGATGGCCGCCGTTATCGCGACGACACCGTTCCGCGCGAGCAGCCGGGCCACATATCCGATTCGCCGGATATTCGTGTCGCGGTCCTCCCTGCTGAAACCGAGGCCCTTCGAAAGATGCGTACGCACCTCGTCGCCGTCCAAAAGCTCCACGCGGCAGCCCTGCTCCCGAAAAAGCCGCTCTGCCCGCGCCGACAGGGTGGACTTCCCCGCGCCGGACAGTCCGGTAAACCACAGTATGAAACCCTCATGCATGACAGAATCCCATTCCGCGACTTACACTTACTCGATTCATAGTTGACTCATCTTGCGCAGGCAGGCGAACACTGCATGGGTACGAGGGGCTATCGGCCCTCGCTGTGGAGCGGCTGCGCCGCTTCTTCTCCACCTGCGTGGAGAATCCGTCGCACCAAGTTGTCGAGCATAGCGTCGCATGTGTCCTTGTAGAAGGACACGAGGCCGAAGGCTCCACAGCGAGGGCCGATAGCCCCTCGCACTAGCGTTTGCTCGTCTGTCCGCGACTTACACTTACTCGATTCATAGTTGACATTCAGCCTGCCATTATACTATAATCGAGCTATCAGGTCAACGACTAAGTTGATTTATTTAGTCAAGTTTCAGAAGGGGTGGCAAAATGACGGCGCCAACCGCCGCGGCAGACCTCCGTGAGATTAGCGATTCACTTGAGCAGAGCGCTCCGCAGGAAATCCTTCGGTGGGCCGTGCATGTATTTGGCTCGAAGCTGACAATGGCGACTGCCTTCGGAGCGGAGGGGTGCGCGCTACTGGCTATGCTCTCAGATATTGCGCCGGACATTCACGCCTTCAACCTCGAAACCGGCTACCAGTTCCGCGAGACTTTGGAGCTGCGCGAGCGCATCAAGGAGTGTTACGGAATTGAGGTCGCCTATGTACGCGCGACAGAAAGCGTGGAGGAGATGGAGGTGCGACTCGACGGTCCCATCTACCGAACGCGCCCGGACGAATGCTGCCGCATCCGCAAGGTCGAGCCGCTGCGCGAAGCGCTTACTGGATTCGAAGCCTGGATCAGCGCCATTCGCCGGGACCAAACGCCGGACCGCGCGAAATCGGGAATTGTCGAGTGGGATGCCAGGTTCAATCTGGTGAAAGTAAACCCGCTGGCAAACTGGACGAAGCAGAATGTGTGGGACTACATTCGCGCGAACGACGTCCCGTATAACCCTCTGCACAACGAGGGCTACCCCAGCATAGGCTGCTGGCCCTGCACGCGTCAGGTGGACCCCAATCAGGACGACCGCGCCGGCCGTTGGGCGGGCTCCGCCAAGACCGAGTGCGGCCTGCATAGTAGATAGAGCAGGAGAAGGGAGGAAAGGGGGAAGGGAAGAAGGGAGGGCAGGGTACGTTTTCACATTTGCTGAAAGGCGGTCTTACCGTCCGGAGGACGTTTGGCCGAAGGCCCCCAGACACGCGTGGTACGACACGCGGTTTACACGCGTGGTACGACAGCTGTCACTACCTCCCTTCCCCCTTTCTTCTCTTCCTCCCTTCTCTCTGCCTTACTACTCTTCCAACTCGCTCAGGTCCAGTTCTTCGGGCGCGCCGTCGCTGTATGAGGAGTCCGCAAAGTCGTCTTTCAATGCACCGACCGAGCAGCCGTTGCAGTCGGTGCATCGCTCCGTCTTCTCCGGCTTCACCTCTGCGGCCTCAAAGTTCAGGTGCATCTGATTCTCATTCAACTGCACCAGGATGTCGTTTCGAATAATATTGACATCCATGACCCGCCCTTGACCCTTCGGAGTCATGACCAGGTCGCCAATTTGAGGCAGGCGCGTCTTGGCCTCCACGTAGTTCTCATGCTCGTAGCGCAGGCAACACATGAGCTTGCCGCACACGCCCGAAAACTTCACCGGATTCAGGAAGAGGCTCTGATCCTTCGCCATCTTCATGGAGACGGGCGCGAACTCGGTGAGAAACGTGGAGCAGCAGAGCGTGAGGCCGCAGGGTCCCACCCCTCCTATCATCTTCGCCTGATCGCGCGCGCCTACCTGATGTAGCTGAACCTTGCAGCGCAGGTTCGCGGCCAGATCCTTTACCAGATCGCGGAAATCCACGCGGCTCTCCGCCGAGAAGTAAACAGTAATCTGGCTCGAATCGAAGTTGTACTCCGCCTGGAGCACTCGCATGGACAGCTCCAGATAGCGCACGCGCTCCGAGCAGAGCTTCATGGATTGGCGGGCCTTCTCCTTGTTTCGCGCTTCCTGCTCCAGATCACGCGGCTCTGCCACGCGAATCACCTTCTTCAGTGGCGCTTGAAGCTCGGCCTCCAGCACTTCGCGGGGGGTAACCCGCACGGTTCCTATCTCAAGACCACGAGTCGTATCGACGACAACCCGATCAAAGTCGTTCAATGCAAACGTTCCGGGGTCGAACCAGTAGGACTTGGCAACTCGCTTGAACGCAACGCCAACTACTTGCGGCATAGCAGCCTCCCATCCCGCGGACATAAAATGACATCGGGGATGGACCCATTGTATCACACCGGCTGATCCGATTCAAGCGAAGGGGTGGAACCGTAATCCTCCCTCTAGCCCGACTGTAGCGGTCCAGACGCGTCTGTTGGCTCCCACGACGTCTACTGCAGCTGAGTTGGACTGAAATCTGTGTCACTCACCAGTCTGAAGCAGGGTGATTTAGCGAGCGACCAATCAGCCTGAGTGACCTAAGACTGTGTTAATCTCTAATAATTTTGAGCGAAATTGGGGACAAGACGCTATCAAGCTCTCTGTAACTCATAGTGAGCACAGCCCGGAAATGCTTCGTGAATCGGAGCAAGGTTACGCTCAGGTCATCTGCAGTTCAGCCACCCTTTCGCGTAGTGAGGCCAGGTATGAAAGTCATGGTGTGAAAATCATGGTGTGAAAATCATGGTTCATACGCAGGCGGTATTGACGCGAATGGTGCACGATCCGGCCAGGTATAAAAGTCATGGTTGATCAATATGTATCGGATTGCCTTCATTCGCTTGGTCATGAACCCATTGCCCAATACCAGCCGCTTAATGATGGATTGAAAGTTCACAGACAAGATCATCAGCGCCCATTTTGCAAAACACGGCATCGTTGGCGCCGAACCTGGCAGAAGTAAGCTGCCCGCCTGTATTCATCTCTTCAATGAGTAAATTAGACACCGGAATCGCCGATTCCCCTCTCAAACCGGCATTGCAAGAAATAGTTGATAGAGGAACACGGGCTGCTTGCGTCGAAGTCTTTCCAGGTGCGCAGCCTTGCGCCCGCATCCTCTGAAAGCCTCTATCGACCACCGTGTGGCTTACCCGACTCGCGATTACGCGCCCAATCGTCATCTGGATGGCCCTCGCCGCCATCGCCGTTCTTGGCGTTATCGCCTATTTCCGTCTGCCCGCTGAGTTGAATCCACGTACGGACATCCCCACGGTCACAATCACCACTATATACTCCGGCGCTGGGCCGCGGGAGATCGAATCTCTCGTCACGCGGCCGCTGGAGGATGCGGCAGGTTCGGTCGGCGGAGTAAAGGACGTCTTCTCAAGCTCCCAGGAATCCGTGTCTATTATCAGCATGGATTTCGCGATTGGGACCGATTTGGACCGGGCGCTCGTTTCGGTCCGCGAGAAGTTGGACGCCGCCCGTTCACTTCTGCCGCCGGACGCGCGCGCACCCATCGCCGCCAAGCTCGACATAAACGCCCAGCCGGTCTACTACGTCTCACTCATTTGCGGCAGCGGCGCGCAGATTCGACAGCTCAGGCAGGCAGTGGACATGAAGCTGAAGCCTCAGCTTGCGCGAGTGGCGGGGGTCGCATCGGTGAATGTGGTTGGCGGAGAGCAGCGCGAGATTCGCGTGGCGGCGAACAACCTGGAGCTACAGCGGTTCGGCCTGACGATCGAGGATGTCGTAAACTCAATCAAGGCCGCGAATCGGGAGATTCCCGCCGGAAGCATCGTACAGGGTCCAACCGAAATCGGCGTGCGAACGCTGGGCGCTTTCACCAGCCTTGAGGAGATTCGTCAGACGCCAATACTGAGTGGTCAGTGGTCAGTGATCAGTGGTCAGCTTAAGAATAAAGCCCTTACGGACCCACAGACTGCTCCGCTCACCGTGGCGGACGTGGCGACGGTGAGTGATACCATAGCAAAACCGACGACCCGGACTCGGGTAAACGCGCGTAGCAGCGTGGGTGTAATCGTGACCAAGGCGGCGGACGCGAACACCCTGTTCGTGGTCGATGGAGTGAAGGCGAAACTGGAGGCCCTAAAGTCCGCCCTGCCCGCGGGCACGGAGATGGTCGTTGCTCGCGACGAATCCATCGTAGTGCGGGACGCCCTGGAGGACGTGAACACGACGCTCGTTCTCGGCGCGCTGCTGGCGATAACCATCGTCTATCTCTTCCTCCACAATCTCCGCGGTATGATTATCGTCTCGCTGGCGCTGCCGACCTGCCTGGTCGCCACCTATCTCGTAATGTACTTCGCAGGCTTCACTCTGAACCAGATGACGCTTCTGGCGCTTTCGCTTTCGGTGGGAATCCTCATCGATGACAGCATTGTCGTTCTGGAGAGCATCACCCGGCATCTGGGAATGGGCGAGTCGCCGGAAGAGGCAGCCTTCAACGGGCGCGCGGAGATTGGATTCGCGGATATCACCACGACGCTGGCCGATGTGGTTGTATTTCTTCCCATAGCCTTCATGGGCGGAATCGTGGGCGCGTTCTTCCGGCAGTTCGGTCTCACGATTGTAGCGGCGACCCTTTTCTCGCTCCTCGTCTCCTTCACAGTTACACCCAGCCTGGCCGCGCGCTGGTACCGGCGGGGCGAGAATCCCGAGGCAGCCGCGAAGGGGTTCTTTGGGAGGCTGGAGCGTGTTTATCATGCGGCGGAGCGTCTATATCGTCGCATTCTCCGCGTCGCGCTGGCAAACCGTTGTTGGGTCATCGCGATTGGCGCTGTGGGCCTTGTTTCGGCGCTGTTAATCACGATACCGTCACTTGGGACTGAGCTGCTGCCCGGCACCGATCAGGGGCAGATCGTCGTGGCGGTGGAGGCAGGCCAGGACGCGTCGCTTTCAGCCTCGGACGCTCTCGCGAAAGAGGTAGAGGCTCTGATCGCAGGCGTGCGGGACGTGCAGAGCTGCTCCGTTACGGTCGGCGAAATTTTGGGAGGTTTTGGCGCTATTCCACAGCGGGGCCCGCAGTTCGCGCAGATCAATGTCCGCCTGACGGAAAAGGCGGGGGTACAGGACCGCATCACCCACCTGGGGGCGGTCCCAAATGGCATGCGCATTCGGGACGACAGTGAGGTGGCAAGCGATATCCGCCGCAAGCTGAAAGACATTTCTACCGCGCGAATCACCGTTAGCGCCGTGAGGTCCGTTGCCAGCGTCGGCGCGCCGATTCAGGTTCAACTGCGCGGGGACAATTCGCGGGACCTCTCGGACGCGGCCAATCGCCTGAAGGATCGGATCGCGCGCATGCCCGGCATTCTCGACCCGGACGTATCGCTGCGGCTGGGGCGGCCGGAGGCGCAGGTGCAGTTAGACCGGACGCGCGCCGCCACGCTCGGGGTGGGCGCGGCACAGGCTGGGGCTGTGCTGAGAGACGCGCTGGAGGGAAACGCGGAATCGACCTACCGCGACCAAGGAGCCGAGTTCCCCATTCGGGTGCAGATGGCAGATATCGACAGCCATAGTCCTGAGGGCCTGCGCGATGTTCCCGTGGCGTTCAGTGGAAACCGGGCGGTAACTCTGGGTCAGGTGGCTGCGATTTCCTATGGAGTGGGGCCGGCTGCCATCGACCGAATCAACGGCCAGCGCATGGTTACCGTCTCCGCGCAGCTTGCCGCAGGCTATCCCGCGGGCAACGCGCAGAAAGATATTCAGAAATTGATTGACACCATGGATTTGAAGGGGATCGTTGTCCACTTTGGCGGTGAGGCCGAGGCGATGGATGAAAATATACCCTTCTTCGCGATGGCCCTGGGGTTGGCGGTTGTTCTCGTCTACCTGGTAATGGCCTCGCTGTTCAACTCCCTTCTAAACCCGTTCATCATCATGTTTACGCTGCCCATGGCGCTCGTCGGGGCATTGGGCGCGCTCGCTTTGACGGGCGAGACTATATCGCTGGTTTCCATGATCGGAATCATCATGCTCACCGGCCTGATGGGCAGGAACGCGATTCTACTCATCGACTACACGGGCACACTCCGCGCGCGTGGCGCAGAACGCACGGAAGCGGTGGTCGAGGCGGGAGCTACTCGCCTGCGCCCCATTCTTATGACCACGCTCGCGACCATCTTCGGCATGCTTCCGGTGGCGCTTCGAATTGGCCGCGCCTCCGAGCTTCGCGCTCCCATGGCAATTGTCGTAATCGGCGGCCTGCTTGTCTCGACCGTGCTGACTCTGGTAGTGATTCCGGTCCTCTACACGCTCTTCGATGATCTGGTAAGCACGTGACGCAAATCTGATAGAATGGAAACCGGAAACGTAGAGTGATAGCCCATCTACCACCAGGCGAGTTGGAGGAACGAATAATGACAAAAACGGAAGCCGCGGCAGCGGAACAGCAGGCCCGGTCGATGAGCTTTGCCAACTCTTTCAGGACACGGATGGCGCACTAACGGACATCGCAGAAGACGATTCCGAGGGCGAGAAGGCAATGGTGCGCGCGTTCGTCGAGCAGCGCGTCCTGCCCCTTCCGCTTAAGGACTGACCGAGGCTGCTAACATCCCTCAAGTATTCCCGGTCGCGCCTCCGAGTTTGCGATTCGGGCCGACTCCTGCTATAATACAGGCAGAGAACTGTATAGTATGAGAGTGGGCATGTCCGCCCACTCTCTTGTGCTGACTCGGCAATGAGCGCATGGTATTCCGGGCGAATTCGTACCTGAATACCCGTATACCTGAACGCCATTTGCCCTTAACCTTTTCGGGAGAACAAAGAAATGAGGTGACATTTGACAATGACAGGAATGAGAGTAACGGACCTGGCTAAAGAGCTGGGAATGACGGTTGCGGATCTTACACAAGCCCTGCAAGACCTGGGCACACCGGTTCCGGGACCTGCCGCTATCGTGGAAGCCGACACCGCGCAGGCTATGCGCGAAATGTTCGGGAAAAAGAGCGGCTCCGCGAAGTCGGTTGAGATTGCCCCGGGCGCGACGGTAAAAGATTTGGCGACGGCCATGGGCCTTGCCGCGGCAGACGTTCAGAAGAAGCTGATGAGCATGGGCGTGCTCGCCGCCGTCAATCAGCGGCTCAGCCCGGACGCAGCGCGCAAGCTGGCCGGAATCTATGGTTTTGAAGTCCGCATCAAGCTTGAACAGAAGCCGGAAGCTCCCCTGGTTCTGGCAAAGCCGAAGCACAAAAGCCCGGGCGGCGGCACCCAGACACGGCCTCCCGTCGTGACCATCATGGGCCACGTGGACCATGGCAAGACGACGCTGCTGGACGCGATTCGAAAGACCAATGTGGTCGAAGGCGAATTTGGCGGCATTACGCAGCACATCGGCGCATATCAGGTCGAGGTGGAGCACGAGGGCGCGAAGCGGAAGATTACGTTTCTAGACACGCCGGGCCATGCCGCCTTTACGGCCATGCGCGCTCGTGGCGCGAGCGTAACGGACATTGCCATCCTGGTCGTGGCGGCGGACGACGGCATCATGCCGCAGACCGTCGAAGCGATCAACCACGCCAAGGCCGCCGAAGTCCCCATCATCGTCGCAATCAATAAGATGGACAAGCCGGACGCAAACCCCGACCGAATCAAGACGCAGCTCACCGAATACGAACTGGTGCCGCGCGAGTACGGCGGCGAGGTCGAATGCGTCCCGGTCTCCGCGAAAATGGGCACCGGGCTGGAAGACCTGCTGGAACATATTCTGTTTCAGGCTGACGTGATGGACCTGAAAGCGGACCCGCACGGAAAGCCGCAGGGCGTCATCGTCGAGGCGAAGCAGGAGGTCGGGCGCGGCCCGGTCGCTACGGTGCTGGTGGAACAGGGGACGCTGCGCGTCGGCGAGAGCGTGGTTTGCGGTCTCGCGCACGGCAAGGTCCGCGCGATGATGAACGAGCGCGGCGAGCGACTGAACAAGGCGCTGCCCGCATCACCCGTGGAGATTACGGGCCTCTCCGTGGTGCCGGCGGCGGGCGACAGGCTTGAAGTCGTTAAGGACGAGCGCACAGCCCGCCAGACAGCCGAGCTTCGCACGCAGAAACAGCGCGCCAACCGCCTGGCCGCCTCGAACCGGCTTACCCTGGAGGACGTTGCCCGGCGTATCCGCGAGGGCGAGACGAAGGAGCTGAAGCTCGTCATCAAGGGCGACGTGCAGGGATCTGTAGAGGCTGTCATCGGGCAGCTGCAGCAGATCAAGCTGGACGAGGTGAAGCTCCGCATTCTACACAGCGGTGTCGGAAATATAGGCGAGAACGATGTAACCCTTGCGGCTTCGACCGATTCGGTGGTCATTGGCTTCAACGTGAAGACCGATTCGAACGCGGTGGCGGTGGCGGAGCGCGAGCACATAGACATCCGCACGTTCAACATCATTTACGAAGTGACGGACGCGGTCGAGCGCGCCATGAAGGGCCTCCTCGCCCCGATCTTCGAAGAGATCGAGTTGGGCAAGGCGGTCGTGCGCCAGCGATTCCAGACGCCCAAGGGCATCGTCATTGCCGGAAGCTACGTTACCGAAGGCAAGATCGTTCGGAACGCGCAGGCTCGCGTTGTCCGCAACAAAGAGGTGATTCACACGGGCAAGATCGACTCGCTGAAGCACATCAAAGAGGACGTGCGCGAGATGGCGACCGGCTTCGAGTGCGGAATCGTTATCGCCGACTTCATCGATGCGAAGGTGGATGACGTGATTGAGGCGTTCGAGATGAAACAGGTCGAGCGGAAGTAGGGAGGCCCTCACTCCCGGACCCTCTCCCAAAAACAGGAGAGGAGCGTTCGGGCCTGCGCTCGTATGGGAGGTCGATATGGTTAGCATCCTGACGCAGGGTCACGTTGATCGGGACGGAACGCTCCGTCTCGAAGTTGATACGGACTTGCCGGAGACGGACGTAAACGTGCGGATTCTGGTGGAGCCTGCGACTGAGCCCAAGAGGAAAAGCGACGACGAATGGCCGAACGGCTTCTTGGATGAGACCTACGGCTCTCTAGCAGAGGACCCTCTGGAACGGCTTGAACAGGGTGACTTCGAGGTCCGGGAGGCCGTGTGATGTCCGAATCCGACTCGGATTCGGTTATCGAATCGCCGGTCTACCTTCTGGACACCAACTGTTGTATCCGTTTTTTGAATGGCCGTGCCCCCATTGTTCGCGAAAGGCTGAGGCTGCGCAAACCTCATGAGATCGCGGTCTGTTCGGTGGTTAAAGCGGAGATGTTTGCCGGAGCCCTCAAGAGTTTGGATCCGGCGCGCTCTCTCGCCCGGCAACAAAGGTTCTTATCCCGGTTTGTTTCCCTGCCATTTGATGACCAGGCAGCAGAGGCATGTGGCCGCATCCGCTCGCAACTCGAACAGGCAGGAACTCCCATCGGTCCGTACGATCTTCAGATTGCCGCGATCGCTATCTCGAACCGATTGAGTCTAATAACTCATAACGTCCGGGAATTCAGTCGTATTGAGGGGCTGCAATGGGAGGATTGGGATCTCAAATAGGATGATTCTAGGGTAACGAGAGTTTGAGGCATAGCATGACTGTAGCGCTTTCGGATCAACATATCGAAATCACGCCCGGCATCTCCGGCGGAAAGCCCAGAATTAAGGGACGCCGCATTACGGTGGAGGACATCTTAATCTGGAACGAGCGGTTGGGAAGGACTGCGGACGAGACAGCGTCTGAGTACAGCCTAACGCTGGGAGACGTGCATGCCGCGCTCACGTACTACTTCGATCACCGGTCGGAAGTGGACGCCTCACTCCTTGAAGGGGAGGCATTCGCGGATTAGCTGAAGGGTCAACTGCCGTCAAAGCTCGCCGAACGGCTTCGGACACCCAAGACGCAGAGGCCGGATGCAGTCGGCCCTCACCCCCGTCCCCTCTCCCAAAAACAGGAGAGGGGAGGTTAAGCGAGGCTGTCACAGAATCGCGTAAGAATCGCTGAACTACGGACATACCAGCTAACTCAAGAGGCCCGGCTGGCCGCAAGGTTGGCCGGGTCTTATGCATAACAAATGTTGTTTGTACTGGTCAAGAAGACCAACGAATCGTGATTCAGGTCTTTCTCCCGTGTCGGCGCTGCGGCACTCGCGCCGCGCTATGCTTGCCCCGTATTCTCCTTTTTTTATTGGCCCTTTCGGGAGACTGCGGGCGGCTAATCCTGGCCCCAGAAGTGGGAGACGAGCTGAGCGGTGGTCGCAAGGTCCAGGAGATTGTGATGAAGGATGGCGGCGAGCGGAGCGGCATCGCCGGTGCGGATGCACTCGCGATAGACGGCTGGAATTCGCGCGCCGGGGACATCGCCAATTCGTGTCCGGCCGCAAAGATGGCGTTCGAGAGTCTGGAGGCGGCAGTCGGAGAACCGGCCACGATAACGGAGTCGCGCCTCTACGAGCAGATCGGCGTGCGCCGGGGTCCGTGGAAACCTGAGGTTGTGCCGCTCAATGCGGGACTTTAGGAAAGGAACGTCGAATGACTTTCCGTTGTACGTAATCAGCAGGTGTACGCCGCGAAGGTAGGTGATGCACCGCTCGAGAATTACCGCCTCTTCGTCCAGGTCGCGGGCGAGGAGCTGGTGGCACGTGGCCTCGCCGTCCGCTGTCAGCTTGAGCATGCCGATGAGGAAGAGCGGCTCACCGTGCAGCCCGAGCGTCTCCAGGTCGAGGAAGAGGGTGTCTTCCGCGCGGACAGCAACCGGCCGTCGAAACTGGTCTCGAAAGGAGGCGCTTTGAAGTATTCCGGAAACAGCCAAGCCCGCTTCCAGGGACAGATGGCCGCCATCGACGAGCCTCTTCTCGACGTGATAGTAGCTCCTGCCGCTCGCAAGCGACCGCGATTCGCCGCCCACGTGACGGAAGAGAGACGAATCGAGAGGGTGCGCCCGGTCCGACCCAACCTCTGTATCTTCCTTTATGGCGGCATGGGCGAAGCGCGAATCCACTGCCTCCGCGGCGCGCATTTCCGAGACAGCACGCCTGGCGGCGGGGGCGTCATCCAGGGTCGAGCCGGGAAGAGGCATATGGGCGAGAGGACCGCCATTCAATGCCTCCAGCCGCTTCCGCAGGTCGTCCGCGCTCATTCGGGCTTATTCTCCCACGCTGTAGTCGTATTTATCACCTATTCGTATCATTACTATGGCGTATTACGTACCGGCAAGCATTTTCCCTGCGCCATTAGTAAACCCAGGCTGTTCCCTAATCGGCCCGGCAGGAGTGAAGCATGAGCTATCGATTCGACCACGCCGCACAGATAGTACCGGATATTGGCGAAGCCGTCTCCTGGTACCGCGACACGCTCCCCGGCGTTCGCGTGCTATATCAGGACGAGAGCTGGGCGTTCATTGACGCGTGCGGGGTGAAGCTGGCGTTCGTTCTTTGCCATCAACCGCTCCAGCATCCGAATCATCTTGCATGGCGCGTGGACAGCGTGGAGTTGGAACGATTGGCTGCGAAGTACGGCAAGGAGATAAAGCTTCACCGGGACAATACCCGGTCGTTCTATTTAGAGGCTCCGGGCAGCCAGTGGATCGAGATCATCAGCACGGAGGGCAGTTCCTACGAGAAGCTGTACGTCGCCGCGTAGGGAGCAGCCTACGCCACATAACGTAGCGCCGTGTCTTTGTGCCACATTGCGCAGCTCACCATGTGAATAATCGTGAATAATGCGGGTCAGGCGGCTCGCTCGTTACTGGGCAGGGCTAACTCGACGAGACCGTTCAAGAATACGGTGAAATCTTCCGGGTCCGGAATCCGCCACTTTACACGCAGGCAGCTGTAGCCCTGGCTCCGATCCAGCGATACGAATGTCGCGACAGCCTGAACGGGACGGTGGCCGGGGAAGACCAGGCTGACTATAAGCTCGCCAGAAAATGAATCGTCGCACTCTCCTGCCAGCTCAAGACACGCGCCGCCCGCGCTTAGATCGCTCAATGAAACCTTTGGAATCAGTAGTTTGTCGTTATACAGCCGCACCGCAATGCCACTGAGACCGTATCTGGCCGTTTTGCGCCGGTCCATCGCGGGCTTAGGGTTATTCTGTTTTCGGCTGAAAAGCTCTCGGAGTGACATATCGGCTGCCCCTAATAATCCTGCCTTACTGTCCTACTGTCCTACTGTTCCACTTCTTCCACGTTTCGAGCGCGGTATTAACACGCTCATAGATATTCTCCTATTTCCTTCTCCTATTTCCTTTGCGAACCCGGACGAGCGAAAATCCGCGACCGCACATCGATGTGCGGTCGCGGATAAGTTACCGAGGCGATCTCATGTCACCGTGGTGGCCTGCGGGCTCGGCGAATCACTCCATTGAAGGGAATGATTTGGATGGCGCGCCCACCCCAGATTATCCTGCTTCTTGCTGACCGAGTCCCTACACGGATCAGCCGGGCCGTCGATGAGTTAGATGGTCTATTCATCATTGTTCTCCCTGGATTGCTTTGCTGGTAAGGTCCACTGCGCTGGTGGAGGTTCCCCAGATGGCGCGATCTGCCCATACGTTGGTGCCCCAGATGGCGCGGCTGGCTTCAAGAACGTTGAGGCTGCTTCCCCAGATGGCCTTGGTGCCCCAGATGGCGCGGAAGTCCGAGACGCCGGTACCCCAGATCGCTCTGGCGCCCCAGATGGATTTGTCCATATTGATGAACACGTTCCCTTTATGATCCTGCGAAAGGGTCGGGCTCATGGCATACTGCGTTGCCACCACGGTCGATTTCAGCGCCGCGGGAATATTGAGGTACCCCGCGCCATAGGTGCACGGGTCCGCATTGCCCATGGGGTCGGCCCACTTGTCGGCCGACATCATAAGACGCGCTTTGATGGTGTCTGCCGAGAGAGTGGGATACTTCTCCAGCATGAGAGCGGCCGCTGCCGCAACAACCGGTGACGCCATCGAAGTTCCGGAGAGTCGGAAATACTTGTTGGAATTTCCGCCAAGCAGGGACAGCCGGTATTCGCTCCACTTAATTTGATTCGAGCTGCTATATGCCGTGTCAAGATAGCTGTCGTCGGCCATCGTAGCGATTACCTGATTGCCCGGCGCGATAATATCGGGCTTGAGCACGAAGTCGAGTCTGCTCGGCCCGCGGCTGGAGTAGGTCGCGATTCGGTCGTTCGCCCTGTTGCCGTCCATGGACTTTGTTGCACCGACCGTGATTGCGTAGGGGTCGTTGCCGGGCACTTGAATAGAGCCGTATGCGGTCCCCCAGCCTTCGTTGTCGTCTCCCTCAGCCTGAGTGAGACTGGCCCGGCCGTCATTTCCCGCCGCGCACACTACGACGATTCCGGCCTTCCATGCCTGCTCGACGGCCTGGCACAGAGGGTCGGTCGTATAGCTCTCCCCTACTGGGTGTCCCAGGGACAGGTTCACTACCTTGATGTTGTATTTCGCACGATTGTTAATAACCCACTGAATGCCGGCGACCACCGTGCTTACGTCGCTTCGCCCGTGGCTATCCAGCACGCGGACGTTTACGAGATTGGCGTTGCGGGCGACGCCGTAGTACGTCTTGTAGCACAACAGATCCTTTGAAGCGCTGCCGTTTCCGGCGATGATTCCGGCTACGTGCGTTCCGTGCCCGCAGAGATCATCCGTCGTGTTTTCGCTCTGGACGAAGTTCGCGCTGCCGACGATGCGCGTGCTGCTAAGCAGGCCCGTCCCCAGAAGGCCCGGGATAGTCAGATCCTCATGGTAGCGTATGCCGCTATCGATTACCGCGACAGCTATCCCTTTGCCTGTTAGGCCGTATTGCGAATAGGCGGCGTCGGCGCCGCTCGAGGCCACGGTGAACTGGTCATATTTAACTACAGAAACGTCGGCGGAGACGCGCTCCACGCACCGCAGCTGCGAAAGCCTGACGAGCTTGTTGGAAGGAATCCGCAGGGCGACGGAATGGATGATGGGCAGTCGCCGATAGATGTCCGCACCCAGCGAGGTCAGCTGAGCTTCATTAGCTTTTGCTTGATTCGTCATCGTCACACTGCCCGGGTTCCCGTTCAGCTTGACGATGACGGAAGACCAGCCCTGGGCAGGCTTCGAGCCGATCTTGCGGGTCACGAACAGGTCCAGCTTGCGGCTGTCGCCGGTCTTTTGCGACGCTGTGGACGCGCCCGAAAGTCCCCCGGAGAGGGCAGAAGCCAGCGCCACTCCAAGAGCAATTTTGATACCCGTGGAACAGCGCTTGACGCGGGCGTCGATTACGTGAAATTTCCGAACAATCATATCGTCTCCTTCGTAACCGCGCAATTCGGCAGCCCGGCGACCGTGCGAAGGGTTATGCGGCAGAAGCGGAAATGCAGGCAATCCCGCCTGTCCCTGCAGATTAGTCCCTCGGTTAGGCCCGTGGCTTTGCGTCCCTGGCTTTCGCCATGAAAAAAGAGGTTTGCTATTTTCGATTGCGAAGGATAGTGAGCCGATGGTAGAAAGAGATACAGGAAGGAGAGACAAGGCATGACTTGCGCCCACCTCCCCGTGCCTCTTTCGACCCTCAGCTTGCAGCGCCATCCCGCCCGACGTGGAGATTATCTGCTGAGCGTTAGCAGTTTGAAAGTACTGCTCAACTCTCTGCTCCCTTTCGCCCGTTCGGCGGCCCGGCCGTCTCGGATTGATTTCGGAGACCCGTTGGCTTTGCGTCCCCACCTTGCGGCGGGTTTGCCTTGTCGGGGGCGGATGAAGGCTGTCTGAGTGATTCTTCCGTGAGGAGAGTAGACTGAAACCTGGAGAATTGCGGGGATCAATCCTGAATCTGGAAAACCGGCAAAAGTATAGGCGCATTGTGGAATTGCGGTTCACGAAAAGACGCCCGTCGCGCCGAAATGAGGGCGCGACGGGCGTGTCGGGCGCTAGACGGTGTGGCCGAAAAGTCTGTAATTGAAGGGGTCAGTCTAGTTTGTCGATTGCTCCCGGTAGATTCCTCTTTCGCCTGGAGCAAATGGGACATTGTTGGCAGACGTAAACCTCATACGAGCCTCGTTGAAGTCGGAAACGTGTATGCGCTGGCGCTCAAGCACGGATCGTTTCATGCGCAGCGCGCCTCGCCATAGGCGTGATTAAGTGACATGAAACAATTATCGAATCGCCTGTGCCCCCGGTGAATCGCACTCGCCCTCAGTTTTGCTCCCCCTCCCGTTTCGGGAGGGGGCCGGGGGGCATATGCGCTAACTTAAGGGGGCCTGGTCTCCCCGATGCTAATATTGGCACTCTCAACTTGCTGTTTTTTCCGTTGCCGCGGCGG
>JBBROJ010000107.1:0-17969 GCA_038229495.1 Chthonomonadales bacterium | reverse complement strand
CTCCCGGCCCCCAATCCTGGGGGAGATAGTCCCCGACCCCCAATTCTGGGGGAGATAGCTCCGGCTCCCAACACAGGGGAGATAGCCCGCCCGCCCCAATACTGTTGAATCGGCTCATCCGCACCGCAATACTCGTGAACGACAAGGTGACAGCGGTTGAGCAGCTCGGCTACCTGTGCGCACCGGGAGGCAACGTATCCGATCCGCGCATTGTCGCCGCCTATCTCCATGATATGGACAACTCCCCGAATCCGCTTCTCCTCAAAAGGCATGCCGAGCAGAAACTGAAAAATATGGGCGGCGAGCTGCCGAACGAACCCGTCTTGACGCTGGAAGAGGCCGCCCGCCTCGCCGCTCCCTGAATCCCCGAATCCCCAATTTAGCGTTAATCTTACGAATTAGCGCTCCTTAACGGTTGCGTTCATAATGCCCGCCCGCTAAAATGTATCTGTTGGCTCTATCAAGTGCTATTTGTGCGGAGAGCATTGGTTAAGCACAGCGAACGTTGGCCCGCGGGGCGTTGATCATTCGGGGCATCCTCTATTGTGTATAGCGGGATAGACAAATAACCGACGAAAATTGGAAGATAACATGATCAGGAAGGTGCGGTCTTGGTTTCCCTCACTTCGCCGTCGGCGCTTTATGGCGGTACCACTTGTATCGATGTTGTCGTTGATCTTGTCATTACTTACCTCTTGTGGTGGACGAGGGAGTGGCGGCGAAAGCAACCAAGCCGTGTCGCTCGCAGGAATAGTGCGTGGTATATTACCTGTCACCAGCGAACCTACTCCGGGAACCCTATTGCTTACGGTTGTCGGGAACGAAGCCACCAGACTGAGCGTCGAGGACTTGGATAACGGCCAAACGGCGGATATGACAGGGACTGTGGACTTGAGCCAGGGTGGTACGATTCGATCGATCGACGGCTCACTACGATTCAATGTCGATAGATATAATAACTTCGGTGAGATCGGCGGCACATGGAGCAACCAGGTGTTAGGCACTTCTGGGGTCTGGAGAGTATTCACTCCCCAAGGCTATACGGGGCGTATCTTTACAACCCAAGGTACCATTGCTAGCTCTGCAAGGATTACGCACTCTGAGGCGATCCCATCCCACATCATGGAGATTGGACTCCCGCTTTTTTAGCGGTATTATGATGAACGAGGGTGATCTTCGACCCGCACTTCGGTTGGCCACAGCTCCTGCAAGCCCGACTCCTCTGTTCGATGGCCCAATGGTGCCTATCGTGTTCGTGCGCTATGGAGACGGGACTCGCAGCATTCCTGACAGGCTCTTAATTCTTCCGCTAACTACCCAGCACGACCTCAATGGACTACCAGTATGGCTATTAAGTCCGCTCGACCTGCCAAAAGAACACTTCACCGAAAATCCTACGTATTTCGTGGATAGTCCGCCTAATGGATTTAAGGGAACCCATGTGAAAAATTGCCGCAGCCGGCCGGGTTCAACTTTTGACCTGGGAACCTTCGGTTCGGTCTAGCGAGTTATGTAGGGAAGTCTAGGTGCCGTGAATCACGTTTCGCGGGACAATTGTTTCTTCAACAAACTGTTGCGGGTTTCTGACTGGGCTTGGAGCGCTGCTGGCACTGGACATCAATTCGAGCCAGCCCACAGTGCAGACGTTCACGGCCACTTCGCCGTTTGACGCGCTCGGCTCGCCCAGCGTCACAGTCGGCGGTCAGGCGGTCCCAGAGCCTGGGGCGGCAGCTGCGATGGTTGCTCTGGTTCTTCCCTCTGCCCTTGCCTTGCGTTCCCGACGTCGCAGGTAGCCAAATATCTCGATGTTGTAGTGTTTCACGCTCCGGACGACTGCAAGTAATGCCGGGCCGCTCAACTGCGCGGCCCGGCATATCTGTTATCTAACCCAGCAGGGATTCTTCCGTGGAGATCGTGGGCGCATGGACAGGAGCGACTTTAGACCATTCGCGTTGTGTGAATCCGATGTGCGGCAAAAGGCGGCGGACGCTCTCATGAGGGCGCTGGAGAGGCTGGAGTTAACACACGCGGATGCAGAGAATATCCGTATCGCTGCTCATTGTTATGCAGAAGCGCGAGTGATGAAGGCAATTGCTCTCCGGCGCAGAGCGGGGACGCTATTATAGGTCCGCAAGCCGTGCCGTGTCTCCCCGCAAATGGGGTGGCCCGGCGTTATGTTCGGTTTTTCGATCAGCGCGGCTTCTTCTTCAGAGCGGTGGTATAATTGGAAACACGACGATCCCTTGTTTGGCGAGGAAGAAGAACGATGACACAGATTACTCTTGCCGAGGCCGGAACGCAGCTTGCGCGGCTCTTGCAGGCGGCCCGCGAAGGAGAAGAGGTCGTTATTACACAGGACGACCTGCCGGTCGCGCGCCTCGTTCCCGTAAATTCCTTCCCAAGCGAGACCGCTCAGACGTTGAAGCCTAGCGCGCGCCGAGGAAGCGGCAAGGGATTATTCGCCATGGCTCCCGACTTCGACGCGCCACTTGAAGACTTCAAAGAGTATATGGAATGAATCTGCTCCTGGACACGCATGCGTTCTTGTGGTTTATCGATGACGATTCGCGATTGAGCAGCTATTCCCTCTCGCTTATAGAAGACGAAGGAAACGAAAAATGGCTGAGCGCCGCAAGCGTGTGGGAAATGGCGATCAAGATACAATTGGGCAAACTAAAACCACTGAATCCGTCTCTAACTTTTGAGGCAGCGATTCACAGCCAATTGTCGATAAACGCTTTCCGTTTGCTCCCCATAGAGATATCCCATATTGCCGCGACAATCGCGCTGCCGTTGCACCATCGCGATCCGTTCGACCGCCTCCTCGTTGCGCAAAGCCTTCAGCGGTCGATGGCTCTGATTAGCATAGACTCATCGCTGGATAGTTACGGTATGCGTCGTCTCTGGTAAACTCCGATCCGTTGTCGCATACTACTTAGGCTTCGCGTTAGGGCCTACCACGGGCAGCGCAGCCCGCTTTGGAGTCGGCGTGGTTGCGGGGTAGCCCAAACCCGGCGATGTCGAAGGCTCTGCTATCGGTCCTGATGATCCGGGCGCGGGTGCATGACCCTGCTGCGCCGAATAGATAAGCGCCGAGAGAAGCTGTTCTTCGCGCGCGGCCCGCACGTCCTCAGGATCGATCTTCTTGCCCGCTGGGATAATGATGTTTCCCCGAATGTCGGTTACGTCTACGCCGGTGTACCGGCCCACGTAGGCAAGTGCCTCTTGGAACTCCTCAACCGAATCGAGCGAGCGTGCCTCGCGGCCATTCTGAGTGTTTGCCAGCGTATCGGTCGCCTTCTCCTTCAGGTCCTGCATCTGCGCGGTTCCCGCCGAGACCGCGACCGCGCCAAGCTTGCCGGCCCGCTCGGCATTGGCAAGGACGGCCTCGTCGATAAGATGGCCCGCGTCGATAATCAGTGTGCCATCGTCAGAATGTACGGCGGTTCCCGCCACCTTGCCCCGCGCGAAAGCAGCCTCCTGCCGCGCAAACGTCTCCGAAGTTTTCTCTTGAATCCCCTTGAAGAACCGGCCTAACTGTTTTCCGAAGTCCTCTGCCATGCTCTCGCTCCCGCGTCATGCGTAATCCACCAATTAAGACACCTACTAAGACACCTAGCCTGGCGGCCTTGTTCCCGTGGGGCACGCAGAATGTTCCTGACCCCAGGATGCCTACTTTTTAGCGGGTGGCTTTTGTGCGGCAGCGGGCACGACAGGCTTCGCGATTCCAATGGCTGGGGCGAGCTTGGAGCCCGCCGGCGGGACAAAGGTGAAATCCGTGGGCGCGAACACGGGCGCGGTATTCACGACGTCATAGGTCATATGGAGGTCGAACTTCGTGTCCTTGCCCATCGGGTCCTTGCCGCTCCCTTCAAACACCATTGCATGCAGCAGGTGGTCCTTTTGGCCCACCATAAGCTGCACCGCGAGCGTGAAGGGCACGCCGGGTTCCGCCACCTTCGTGGTCAATACGTCCACGTCCACGTCGCCCAACTTCGCGGGCGCGGCCAGCGTCATTGCGGTCGCCCCCGGTATATCCGCAAACGGGTCCTTGTCGTTGAACAGAATCTCAAATTCCGGCAGGTCGTCGCCGAGAGTGGTAACTCCCTTGAGGGTGGCGGATGCTTTCGCTTTGGTGTAGGTGTTTGCAACACTTGTCCACAGCCAAAGGCTGGAGCCGTCGGAGACGATGAGCTTCCTGTCCAGGCCGGTCTTAGCGGCATGCGCCGAGGACGCCAGAAAGAGCTTGTTCGGCTTCTGGAGGCGCAGCTCCACGCTGTCGGGAGCCCCGGCGAACATGTCCGTGGGGCCGTTGATCTTTACGCTTATCTTTAAGTGAAGCGCGCCGAGGCTCTTATAGGCGGCGAGCATCTGGTCGATGACGGCCTGGACCTTGGGGTCGCGCTTGATGGCGGTTTTGGCGTCCTGGGCGTGCGATAGACCCGCGATCACGCACAGAATCGCGCCGAGAGACGCGCATCGGCTTGTAAATGACATCGGGTAGTCCTTCCAGCGCATAGTCAGAAATGAGGATTCCAGGGAATGTCCGACGCCCCCGTGTGCGCGTTGGCGGCGCGCGCCATGACAAAAAGGAGGTCTGAGAGGCGATTCAGATACCGGACGATGTTCGGATTCAGGGTCTCCGAGTTCGCGACGGTGACGCAGCGCCTTTCGGCGCGGCGGCAGACGGTGCGCGCATGGTGCAGGTGCGCCGCCAGCGGCGACCCGCCGGGCAGAATGAAGCGCGTGAGCGGCGGCAGCTCCGTCTCCAGACGATCTATCTCCGCCTCCATCGCCTCGATCGTGGTTTCGGGCACGCGCTCGACCGTTGCGCGCCCGTGCTGCTCGCCCGCCGATTCCGGCGTGGCAAGGTCGGCCCCAAGATTGAAGAGATCGTGTTGAATGCGGGTGAGGAGGCGGGCGAGGTCGGAATCGAGGGCGGCGCAAACAGCCACGCCGAGGAGAGCGTTCAGCTCGTCCACCGTGCCGTATGCCTCCACGCGCACATCGTCCTTGCCCACGCGCTGGCCGCCGAACAGTCCGGTCTGCCCGGAATCCCCGGTTCGGGTGTATATTCGAGTAGACATAAGAAAAATGGGCGCCGCGTGCCGGCATAGGGATGTCCTACGCCCGGCCCGCAATGCCCGTGACTCCTACTTGTTGCGGAAAAAGTCGGCGTTGATCTGTATGAACTTCATCTGGTCCTTCGGAACATCGCTATCGGCGAAGATCGCGGTAACGGGACACTCCGGCTCGCACAGGCCGCAGTCGATGCATTCATCCGGGTTGATGTAGAGCATATCGTAAGGTTCGGTCCCCTCGTGGATGCAGTCCACGGGGCAAACCGCCACGCAAGCTTTATCCTTCACGCCGATGCATGACTCGACAATTATGTACGCCATTTGCGGCTATCCTCCATAGAATGGTACGGTTTTCCTATAGACTATACTCGGATTCCCCCGCGTTCCGCAACCGTCTGGCCATTTTGCGCCGCGCCGGCAGGCTCTTCCGTGGTGTCGGGATAGGGATCCTGGCCGCTGAGAGAGGCAATCGCCACGGTCAACATCCGCACACCGTAATCGAGCCCTGCCCTGCCCTTCAATCCGCCTGTAAGCCGCTCTACGGAGATAGACTCGCCAAACCGAATCTCGATGCGCCGGCCTGCGTGGCGAATGCGCCACTGGTGGGGCGGCATCAGCCGATCCGTTGCGATAATTCCGACCGGAACAATGGGGGCTCCCGTTTGGACGGCAATCATGATTGTCCCGGCCTGAATCGATTGCAAGCGGCCATCCTTGCTGACATGTCCCTCCGGAAAGATTACGAACGCCTCGCCTTTCTTGAGCAAATCGATCGTCCGTCGAAGCGCCGCGCGGTCGGGAGAATCCTGGTGAATCGGAATCCCTCGCATGATCTTCGCGAGCGGTCCGAGGAACGGAATCGCGAACATCTCATCGGTCGCAAGATACCATGCCGGTCTCCGCACGGTCATGCCGACAATGGGCGGATCGGCAAAGCTGATATGATTCGGCGCGATTATCACAGCGCCGCGCGCGGGCACGCGATTGGCATTCTCCACCCGCAGGCCGCCCAGTAGGCCAACAATGATTCGCATAACTATCCAGATAACCGGCCATAGAATATAGTAGAGCACGCCCGTCCTCCAGAACAGCATCCGTATTTCAGCATCTCCCCGTCTCAACATTGCACCACGAGCGTATTATAGCCTTCTGCCGGCATTTGATATGTGGGCCGAAAGACCTAAAGTCGGAAGTCGGAAGACGGAAGTCGGAAGTCGGAATCCCAACGACCCAACGACCGATGTCGTCTCCCCCAGGATTGGGGTCCGGGGGGCCAACGACCCAACGACCCGGTGTACTCCCTGGCGGAATCGCCGCTACGAGACCTTCGCCTCAATGGTGACCGTGACCTCGCGGAAACCTACAAACCCGCCGGACCGTCCCGAAATGCGCTTGAGCGTCCAGTCTACCATTGCGTCCGGGTGCCGCACCGATCCCTGCGCGGCGGAGATTGCGTTGTGCAGCGCCTCCTCCATGTCCCCTTTCTTCGAAAGACCTCGGAACTCCCGTTTCGGCGCGTCTCCATGCGACTCCTGTCCACTCGCAAGCAAGCCGGAGGCGAAACCCGTTATTCCCAGCAGTCGCAGAAAGCCGCGCCGATTGTTTTCATTCATGGTTATCTCCCCCTAATTTCCCGCTCATTGCCCGCTTATTTCTTAGCAATGCACTTCACTTTTATCTCTAGTACGAGCGCATCGCCCGCTATGTGACGCTTCTTAACGCCGGCCGCGCCGGATAGCGCCGGATTTCCGGCGTAATGAACCACCTCCACTCGTCCCGATAATTTAGAGCAACACACCGGCGAGGGCCGCCTGAATCGACGGGTTTAGGAGCCTCCTCCGCGTTTCACAAGGACTACGATTGACATGCGGCTTCGGGACTGGCCCGCGACTTCGCGCGCCGCGGCTCTTCTCATACTTATTCTGGCTGGCATTCTGTACGTGCCGTCGATGCAAGGTCTCCTCGTATGGGACGATCACCTCCTTGTCAGCGGCCAGGCAATAGGTGGAGGCCGGCGATTCACGGACTGCTTCATGGAGCCATTTCTGTCTTACTACTACCGTCCCATGGTGTCGGCGTCATTCTATATCGATCACCTCGTCTGGCGCAACACTCCGTTCGGCTACCATCAAACCAATCTTTTTATTCATGTCCTGACAACGCTGGCGCTGATGGCGTTTCTAAATACGGCTTTCCGGAATCGGGCTGTCGCGCTTTGGGGCGGAGCGCTATTCGCGGCGCAACCGGCCCAGGTGAGCACGGTCGCATGGATTGGCGGAAGAACCGATTCTTTGTGCACGCTGTTCGTGGCCTGCTTCGCATGCTGCCTGGCAGCCGGAATCCAGGCGTGGGGTTGGCGCAAGTTGTGCCTTATGTCCGGCGCCATTATTTTCTACTCGGCGGCCATTTTTACCAAAGAGCAGATGCTTGCGCTGCTTCCACTTGTTCCCCTTGCATTCTACAGCTTTGGAGATTGGCGCGGCAGCAGGCTTCGGAGCGCTCGGAATTCGTGGGACGTGTGGAGGACAGCGAAAAAGCGCAAAGCAATGACGGTTACGACAGCTTGTCTGGGGGTCAGCGTGCTTTTCGTGGCTTGCTGGCTCATGTTTGTTCCACTGCCGTCCACCATCGCTCCTCCCAACTTGATTGCGCAGATGGCTCAGGGAGGCCGCACCGTCAGCTACTATGCGTTTCTGCTCCTGACGCCCACGCGCGGCCTCATGCATCTGCTTTGCCTGGGTACGTTTGAGGAGGCCGGCGCGTGGCCGGTTGCGCTCGGGTTCGGCATTATGGCGGCAGCATTGTTTCTGTGGTTCCGATGGATTCGAACGCAGCCTGCCTGCGCGTGGCTGCTTACACTGATTCTGCTCACTATTCTGCCGGTGAGTAACTTTATTCCGATGCCGTCCCTCCTGGTAGCGCCCTACCGCGCCGGAACCACGGGACTGGGAGTCGCCGCGCTGCTGGGATGGCTGCTGGGGCGGAATTGGGGCCGGGAAGCCCTCGACTGGCGCGCTGATAAAGTCGAAAATGACTCTCGGCCCTTCCGCCCTGCGCGTGTCTTTCCCGCGCTGGCGGGCCTCGTCATGATTGCATGGACATCAACGCTTACAGCCTGGGGGGCGGGCCGCTGGAGCAATGAACAGGCTATTTTTTCAACCATCGTTCGATATGATCCCTACAGCATCATCGCGCGAATAAACCTTACCGCCGCACTGCTGCAAAAGCATGATTCGCGGCTGGCCATAACGCATCTCGAGTACACGATGGGAAGGCTTTTCGGCTCTGACGCTTGGCGCTCCGGGCCTCGCGCCGTGGCGGCTCTGCAATCCGACGGGCGCATCATGGCGCGCATCCGAGAAAACCAGGGCAACCGTGTTGACCCGAAGGAGTGGCTGGCGACGCTCTTTGCGCAGTTGGGATTTGCGCGCCTCGATACGCAGGATCTGGAAGAAGGGCTGCAAGCGTTCAAGGCGGGAGAAGCGCTGTATGCTTCGGCCCAGATCAATCTGGGGCTGGGCGAATGCGAGTCACTGTCCGGCGATATCAGGATGGCGGAGATACATCTGCGGCGGGCGTATGCACTCCAGCCCGAGGAGACGGAGATTCAGATCAAGCTTGGAAAGACCCTGTCGGCACGGGGTAAGTGGAACGAGGCGCGCGCTCTTTTTGCAAAAAGCATTCGTCTCCAACCCTGGGCCGGCCAGGCATACATCGAGCTGGCTAATGCCCAGCGCCATCTGGGCGATAGGGCGGGAGCTTCCGCGACCCTTCAAGAGGCGCTGCGCCGCTCCCCGAGACGCGGCGACATACGACATATGCTGGCAGAGTTGTAGCAGCGTGACACCCATTAGCCAGGCTTATTCCTGAATCCCATGTAGGGAGCAACCTCCGCCACATTCCGTAGCGCCGGGTCTTTGGGCCGCGTAGTGCTGGGCTTTTGCCTGATATTTACCGGTAAAGCTCCTGCCTGGTCTTCCAATCCTTATCCTTGTCGTGAGCCATCTGGAGAACGCGCGGGCGGCGCTCGCGTAGACGCACCGATTCGATGCCAAGGTAGTAGCCGCTCGACTGGCTGTTCTTGCCGACGCATTCCAACCGCAGCGTATACTTGCCCGGATCGGGCCAGAAGTCCATCATGTGGAACTCCTCGGTCGCAACCTCGCGGCTGTAAAAATCCATGGGACCGCCGATCTTGACGCCGTTCAGGTAGGCCTGGTACCGTCCGAAATCGTAGGATTTGGTCATGTTGAGGAGCAGGCGCAGCGGTTCCATCTTTGCCACATCGAAAGTAATCTCCAACCACGCGCCCTCCTGTTTCGACGGCTTGTACAGCAGGTGCGGCGCATCGTATAGGTTCAGTTGCTGCGTGACCACGCCTCCGTCGCCATGGAATTTGTCGCTCGTGAAGTCGCGGCCATAGACGGTGATTCGCTCCAGGCTGGGCAGCTTCCGCTCTTTTCCTTCCGGAGCGCGAGCATCGAAAGTCGGCTCGCCGGTCTGGTACCAGAATGCCACGCTCGCGTAGTCGTCCTCGCGCTCGTTCCAGCTCGTGGACTTATTCTGGGGGTTCTCGTCAGGCGCAATCCATCCGAAGTGCTCCATCGTCACCTTGATGCCCTTCTTGAAGACCAGCGGATCGTTGATGTGCCACCTATAGGCGCTCGTATGCCCGCCCACGATTCCCCACTGGTCGAAATAGGGCACGCCGAAATAGGGGGTGCTCGTCTTCTTCAGGCCCCACGCCGACAGGAAGTAGTCTTCGGTCCCCGTTCCCCAGATTGAGGCGTCCTGGTCGCCGTCGATATAGATCTTCTCGTCGCCCTCTCCAAACCAGGCCGGGCTTCGCGTGCGCACCGCGAGCACCGTTCCCACGTAGTGGCCTTTCCCCTTCGTGTCGAGGAAAACGTAGTCTTTGCCGTGCTGCACAGGATACTCCTGGCGGTACTGGGCGTAGAAGTAGGGCGTGTCCTTCGGCAGCTTGTCCTTCTTTATCCAGTCAATGTTGTAGTAGAGCAGGTTGATCGCTTTGTCGCTCTGGTTCACAATCTCCACGCGCGCGAACTTGCGGAAGGGCATGTTCCAGAAGCAGTTGTATGAATCGGCATCCTCCACGATGACCGGTTGGCTGATGACCTCGCTGCGCCTGCCGAAGCAGTTCGCGAAGAAGTCGCCCACGGGGGCTTCGACTCCGGGCTTCGAGCTGCCGTCCCAGTAGATTCGCAGAAGCATCTCCTGGTGATTCGCCGATCCGCTTTTCGCCCAGTCCTGCGGCTCCGGGCCGAGGAACGTCATCCAAATGTGCGTAATGACACCCGGACCCTGAACATCCATCAGCGTGTGCGTCGCGCCGGGGGCGACCCGGAAATTGTCCGAGTTGCTTCTCTCCTCCAGGTCGCCCTTGGGCCGCGCTTTCGGATCGTACTTCCCGTCTTTTCCCTGTCGGAAGGTCGAGGTCGCCCGCATCGACCGGCCGTCTTGCGGCCTTGCAAGAGCGCCGAGGCCCGGATCGTCCGCCCGCGCGCTTAACATTGCCGCTGCCGCAAGGACGGTCAATCCGAGAGTAATAGTCGTTGGATTCGCGCGCATTCGCTACTCCCTCTATCTAAGGCAACGGTCAAGAATAATCGTTTCACTTCAACTTCTCAGAGTTGGAGATAACCTTACGGCGCCCACCCCCCGGCCCCCTCCCGGAACGGGAGGGGGAGCAAAACTGAGGGCGAGTGCGATTTACCGGGGGCACAGGCGATTCGATAATTGTTTCGTGTCACCTAAGGCTTGTAAATCCATAATGTCCTCTTGAGTCGGCGCAGGCCGGCTTTGCATCAACGGCCACGGGTTTCAACCCGTGGACCGCTAACGCTATTTCCGGAAATTCACA
The DNA here is from genome assembly GCA_038229495.1 of Chthonomonadales bacterium. Classification (GTDB taxonomy): domain Bacteria; phylum Armatimonadota; class Chthonomonadetes; order Chthonomonadales; family CAJBBX01; genus JBBROJ01. The sequence continues at coordinate 7,007 of JBBROJ010000107.1, read as the reverse complement.
TCCGGGCCCATGCACAGTGCCCTCGAACGATCAATTCTTGGACTGCCGCCGGATTCCTGCCGAAAGTATCTTCAGCAAGTCTATTGCACAACGTGGAACATTAGACCGGTGGATTTCCCCAAAGTCAGTGATTTGTGCGAGGGTTTGAAATGCGAGAACTAACGCCAATAGCGCGAATTTATCTTGTGATGGTCTGTATGGCAGGCCTGCTTTCGTGGGGCAAATATCCTCCGTTTATCGCTGTGTAGGGCTCGTCAGCTATCGTTGAAATCAAGTTTCCATTGTTGATGCAGGAAGTTTTTGTCGATTAGCTACGTCGCCAATGACCTCTGGGTTCGCAATCACTATGGTCTGAATATCGGTAGGCATCGAGATGCCTTCGTGATCGAAGGCGTCCTTGACGCAACGCATCGCTTCGCTGCCAACCTTGAGATAGTCCGCGCGCGTCGAGTTCATGTAGAATCGGATACGAAGGTTTACCGTAGACGCGGCAAGTTCATCGACAAGCACATCGGGTGCAGGCTCGTGCAGCACTCCCGGGGTCTGCAGCACCGTCTCCAGGGCGATTTGCTGCGCCTCCTCAATCTTCACTTCGTAGCCTATGCCAACCAGGAAATCGCGTCGGCGATGGGGGCTGGCCGTGTTAGAGGTGACCGCCGAGGTGAAGACATCGCCATTTGGGATTATCACCAGGCGGTTGTCATACGTTCTTAAGTAGAGCGCGCGAAGCTCGATCCTCTCGACCGTTCCCTCGTAGTTCGACACTATAATCTGGTCGCCGATATGAAACTGACGGCCGATCAGTAACATGAGGCCGGCAAAGAAGTGAGAGAGGATGTCCTTGAAGGCGAATCCGAGGACGAAACCGGAGATTCCGAGACCCGCAGCGATACTAGCGCTATCGAGCCCGAGCGTGGAGAGAATGGCGATTATTCCGATGACCCAGGTGCCGTAATACGCAGAGGCGCGGGCCAATTGTCGCAGATTGGCGTCAAAGTGCAGCCTGCCGGTGACAAACTTTGCAATCCAACGCACAACACGGGAGAGCAGCGCGATCAGAATCCACAGAATGAGGGCGGCTGCCATCCTCGGCAGCCATTTCATTAGCGAGACAAAGAGGTCGCTAACCGAGTTGCGAATGACGATACCCACGCCTTTTAGCGCGTTCGCCCGCGCCGAGCGCGCGTCAATGACCGCTATCGAGAGCTTGCCTCCCCACAGGCGCGCGAGCTCTTGGCGAGTCGTAAGCGCCTCTACGGCATCCGCGTCAGTGACGTTCATTATCGCTTCGTTTCCAAGCAAAATGGCCGACTGCCCACCACGCTCCACAATATCCTGCTCGTTGAACGCCAGTACCGGCTGTTGGCGCTCGATGAGAGCGGCAAGACGGCGGCTTATTTGGCTCGCGCGGTCGGAAGCAGTCCCGCCGCTACTACCCAGCACCTCAAACAGCTTACGCCCCTCTACCTTAACGGGCGCCGTTACGGCAGTAGGTGTTGCCGAGGGCCCGTTTACTTGGGAATTCCCGTTGCCGTTCTGCGCTCTTGATGGCAAAACAGCTGTAATGAAATACAAGACCAGAGTCGCCACAAGCAGCTGCGAAGCAGGCCCTTCTTGGTATATCAAGTAGCCTGGCTGACGGGTATTGCTCGTCACAATGCGATTCAACCTCATGATATTCTCCGCAGAACAACCAATCCCACTTAGCCGATACTTAACAGAAGTTAGGGCGTCGCGGTAACGATCGCATCGAAGTTCTCAGGCTGCCAGCGCGCCGATACTTAACAGAAGTTAGGGCGTCGCTCCGGCGGGAGCAGCTGCGGCAGAGCTAGTCTCTTCCCAGAGGAACTGGCGGGAGTTGCATTCGCGAGTTAGAATCGTTCTAACGTGAAGCTTTATATCTTCTCGTCCGATTGCGCGCCTCAGGCCGGTTTCCAGCCGACCGCATGATTGGGGAACAATAATCCACGGAGCGCGCACAACCGCCGTAATGCGCGTTCCACTTCCCTCGATGTTTGGGCTCATTCGCATGTCCGCCAAGTGTGCTGCTCCATTGTGCTCTATTTCGCCGCGCAGATAGCGTTCCGCAGCCGAGCGCAACGATTCTCGGGCTACGGCTCGTTGGAGGCTATAGGCGAGGAATATGGCGAGCGAACCGAGCAGCACCACACTCGGGCCGAATTGCTGGACGAACTTCTTGCCTTTGAGCATGCTGTTGGAGGCGTATCCATTGAGGGCGAGTACGATGGAGGTCGCGCACTGGATCGCGACTATGTTGGTGATGAAGAGCAGGAAGGCTCCCCCTCCAGCTTTGAATAGCCCGCGGGAGAGACAGATCGCGCAGGCACAAAGGGGAGGAACAACAGCGGTCGCAATGGCGACGCCCACAAGGCTGGACGATATCCTTGGCGTAAGCGCGGCGTATGCCCCAGCCGCACCGGCGGCAATGGCAATCGCCAGGTCAAGAACCGTTGGCGCTGTACGTCCCAGGATTTCGCTGCCGATAGGCAGGTCTCGATGAACAAAGCCGATGATAAAGCCGACGCCGAGCACCAGCGCGACGCCTGCAATCTCTGCCAGAATGCATCTGAAAAGGTTCCGGTTGTCGCCTTCAACCAGCGCCAGCGCCATACCCGTAATCGGGCCAAGCAGAAGGGCGATAATCATAGCGCCGATCACAACCGCTGCGCTATTTTGTAGCAGGCCATAGGTGGCGACTACCGCTGAGAGGCCGTTCATGATTAGGTATGGCGCGGAGAGGGCGGCGTTGCCATGTATTGCCATTCGGATTGCCTCGCGTCTGTCTGAGGTTACCGAAGTATCGAATCCCGGTTCCGTCATACTCATTTCGTCAGGCCTCTTTTAGCTTCGTTGAAACATGCGGCCCATGCACAGTGCCCACGAACGATCAATTCTTGGACTGCCGCCGGATTCCTGCCGAAAGTATCTTCAGCAAGTCTATTGCACAACATGGAATATTAGACCGGTGGATTTCCCCAAAATCAGTGATTTGTGCGAGGGTTTGAAATGCGAGAACTGCCGCCGATAGCGCGAATTTATCTTGTGATGGTCTGTCTGGCAGGCCTCCTTTCCTGCGCGTCGGTGGTTGTGCTTCCATGGCCGAAATCGCATGCTCCGCTGTGGGAAGTCGGTCTTTTCGTGCTGCTCGCCGGGATGGCGGGCGGCAAGAAGATCCGACTGATGCGCACGAAAGCGGACCGTGACGTCGGCTCGATGTCGCTCGGGTTCGCCCTCGCCTTTGCCGCCATGCTGCGGTTCGGCCCGATGGGCGGCCTTCTCGCGAATTCGGTTGCCTGCCTCTCAGGGTGCCTGTACCCCAAGCCACAAAAACCGCACCAGCTCTTGTTCAACATGGGCCTCACTTCCATTGAATCGCTGATAGCGAGCCTGGTCTTCCTGCTGTTCAATGGCTGGAGTCTCACGCTTTCGCCCGCCGCTTCGTTTCCCGCCATCATGATTTCGTGCTTCACTTTTTTCATGGTGAACACGGGGGGAGTGGCAACGGTGATAGCCCTTTGCACGGGGCAAAAGCCGTTGTCTGTCTGGCGGGAGACGTTCCAATGGACCGCCACGAGCTATCTTACCGGCGCCTGCGCCAGTGCCCTCGCCCTCATTCTGTTCGCGGATCACCTGGTCACTATTCTGCTCTTCGTCACGCCGGCGGCGTACCTGACCTATCAGTTTTATGACGTGCAGACAGAGCGGGCGGCGGAGAAACAGCAGCATATCGACGAGCTTCAGTTGAGTCAGGCGCAGTTGGCCGAGCTCTACCTTGCCACCATCAAGAGCCTGGCCCTTGCCATCGACGCCAAGGATCAGTACACGCACCAGCACATTCTGCGCGTGCAGCGGTATGCGGTGGCGACGGCCAAGCACATGGGAATCACGGGCAGCGACCTGGAGGGAATCACCACAGGCGCGCTCCTGCACGACATCGGCAAGCTGGGCGTGCCGGAGTACGTGCTGCTTAAGCCGGGTCGCCTCACTGACGAGGAGTTCGCCAAGATCAAGAAACACCCGGAAATCGGCGCGGCTATCCTGGACCCCGTCGAGTTCCCCTGGCCCGTGCTTCCCGTCGTGAAATACCACCATGAAAAGTGGGACGGTTCCGGCTACCCGGAAGGCCTTGTGGGAGAGAATATCCCATTGCTGGCGAGGATTCTGGCGGTTGCTGACGTCTACGATGCGCTGACTTCCTCGCGATCCTACCGCATGGCGTGGTCGCACGAAAAAACGAAAGAGGTCATTGTAAAGGACTCCGGTACGCACTTCGATCCCGTGGTGGCAGAAGCGTTCCTCGAGATCATCGACGGAGTAGTGCAGGAGATGGCGGCCGACGGTGAAGGGCCGCTTGTCATGCAAGCCGCCTCCCGCCAGATCGCGAACAAGGCGGATCAGGCGGTGCGAGAGATTCAGCGCTCCTCGTCCGAGCTGTGGGCGCTCTATGAGGTCGCTCAAACGCTCTCGTCCAGCCTGGGTCTCCAGGAGACTCTCGATATTCTCGCCCGCAAGCTAGAGGCGATTCTGCCGGGCACGTCCTGCCTGTTCCTGCTCTGTGAGGACGACGCCGAGTCGCTGCGCGTCCGGGCTTCCGTGGGAGTCAATTCGCCCTATTTTGCCAACGCCCCAACGCTCGATACGCGCAGCCGCTCTTTGGAGGTAATGCGCTCGCAGCAGACGTACACCGGCTGCTACGAGGCCGACGATCTCATGCCGAACAGCTGCGAGAGCGAGCTTTGGGTTCCCCTCAACAGCTCGGTCATCGTTTCGATTGTGCACCAAGGGCAAAGGCTCGGAACCATAAACATATACCACCCGCAGGAGAACGCATTTACCGAGCACGACGTGCATCTGCTGGAGCTGATATCGGAGCGCGCCGCGATGGCGCTGTATAACGGGTTGCTCTACGACCGCGCTCGCAGCCACGCGCTTACCGATCCGGTCACGGGCCTGCACAATGTACGATTCCTCACTGAGCATGTGGATGAGAAGTGCCGGGCGGCGGAGAAGGCCACGGCGGCGCGTTCCGCTGCGGAGGCCGTTCCAACTGATCTTCTGACGGGCGCGCGAAGCGCTGACCGATTTGCCATGCTCTGCCTGGACCTGGACAGCTTCAAGCCGATCAACGATAACTTCGGGCATCAAAAGGGCGATCACGTCCTGGTAGACCTCGGTCGGCTGTTTACCGGGCTCCTACGCAAGGATGATGTGGTTGCCCGGTATGGCGGCGATGAGTTCCTCATCGTCTTGCGCGACTCCGGCCCATTGGAGGCGCAGGCGATGGCGATCCGTGTTCAGCACGCGGTTGAAGCGTATGATCCGGGCCTCGTCCATCCCAAGCTCGGCGCGCTGCGCCTCGGAGTAAGCGTAGGCTGGGCCTGTTACCCCATGGACGGGCGCGACTGCGGAACGCTGATGACGGTCGCTGACGCCCAAATGTACAGCGACAAGACCGAGCGCAAGCTTGGAAAGCTGATCGACCCGGCCGCTCGAGGAGAGGCCGCCGCCCCGGCAGCCCCGCTCTACATCTCGCCGCCCGAAGTCGAGCAGGCCCAAAAAGCTGCATGAAGACAGTTCTTATTCTTAACATCCGATTTCCGGCGTTCCGTGCGACGTCGCCTTGAACGCCAATAACGCTAATCGCTCTCCGTTCGCACTGGATTAGAAGGGGAGCCATAAAGGGAACCATATCATGCGAAAACAATCGGCCCGCCGGGCCTTCACATTAATCGAGCTGCTCGTCGTTATCGCGATAATCTCGATACTTGCGGCGATTCTGTTTCCGGTCTTTGCAACCGCGCGGGAGGCCGCTAGAAAAACGGCATGTCTCTCCAACCTGAAACAGATGGGTTCGGCGATGATGATGTATACACAAGATTACGACGAGAATCTGCCGACATTCACCTCCTATTGCGAGGCGGCAAGAGTGGATAATCCGCTCGCGCCGGGCAGTGCGGACAAGCCGCGCCCCATGTGGCAGTTCAAAATATATCCTTACGCCAAGAGTTGGGACATCTATACCTGTCCGAGCGACCCCGCAAATACCGGCGGCGACCCGCTTAAGAAGTTCTATAACCTGAGCTACGGATACAACTACGGCTATCTGAGCAAGCTGGAAGTACAGGGGTTGACGACCAACAGCGCCGATCCCGGCTGCGGCACGGAAGCCCCGTACTGGTTTTCGTCCAAAGCGCTGGCGAGCGTCCAGCGGCCCAGCGAGATTGTGGTCATCGCGGATGGGGGCGGCAAAACATTCGCCGACGCTACCACTATGGGCAGCGCAGTGAATCCGCCGGATGCCTACAACAGCTCGGAGTTCTTCTTCGCGCCCGGCGGCGGCGGATGGGGACTGGATTGCCCGAGCTGGTTTGCCGGCACAAAGTGGAACGATACGGACGGATTCGCGTGGCGGCACGCCGAAGGCGGCAACGCGGCCTTTGCGGATGGACACTCAAAGTTCTACAAGGTGGGCGGGCTTGCGACCGGCACCACTTATAATCCGGCGGTCAGCTGTTCTGAGACATACGTAAACGATGCGGGCTCCTATCTCTGGGACCCGCGAAACTAACCGCAACAGATGCAGGAGGATACAAGCGATATGCGATTAAAGAAGATGTGCCTGCCTCTGTGCGGGTTGCTGGTACTGACCGGCGTATTAGGGCTAAACGGATGCAAGAAGGCTTCCGAGGGCCACGCCAGGTTCAGCCCCGGCAGAACGGTAGCCTATAACAACATGCCGGGCGGACATTCGCGGAAGAGCGCCCTGCCCATTCCACCGCCCTAGCAATACATAGGCAACGGTCAAGAATAATCGCTTCACTTCAACTTCTCAGAGTTGGAGATAACCTTACGGCACCCACCCCCCGGCCCCATATGCGCTAACTTAAGGTTGACATGTTACTCCTGATGCTGGTACAATGCGATCATGAATATCAATACCATGTTCGCTAACGAATGGCGCGCAGTCGTAGCGATGATGCCAGCTG